>CAZOTZ010000021.1:0-21704 GCA_964582875.1 uncultured Aquificales bacterium
CACTATTCCCAAAATCTCCTTGAAGACTTCTTCAAGGGATTTATTTGTTGTATCAATTATCACTGCGTCTTCTGCAGGTTTTAAAGGGCTGTCCTTCCTTGTTGTATCAAGGAAGTCCCTTTCTTTTACTTCTTTTAGTATCTGCTGGTAATCTACATTAATTCCTTTTTCCTTCAGTTCCTTAAACCTTCTTTCTGCTCTAACCTCAGGGGAAGCAGTCAGGAATATTTTTACATCTGCGTCAGGAAAAATAACTGTTCCTGTATCCCTTCCTTCTATAACAACATTTTTAGCTTCCTTTCCAAGTTGTCTCTGCATCTGAACAAGTATCTTTCTCACTTGTGGATGTCTTGCTATTTTAGAAGCTATTTTTCCTATTTCTTCAGTTCTTATTTTATCTGATACATCAACCCCATCTAAAAAAACCTTCACACCTTTTGTATCTGGCTTCAGGTCTATTTTAGTATTTTTCATTAGTTTAACTACTTCTTCCTCATTTTCAGGATTTATCCCTTTCTCTTTTACCTTCAAAGCTACAGCCCTGTACATTGCCCCTGTGTCTATATATGTATAACCAAGTTCCTTTGCAAGCATCTTAGCTATAGTGCTTTTACCAGAACCAGCTGGTCCATCAATAGCTATAATCAACTTCCTTCTCCTTTTCTTTTTTCTTTAAAAATATTTTAGCCCCAAAAGACATTCCTAAAAACAGGTAGTAGTACTCATCTCCATAAAGGGGATTTAGGTTAGCACCAATAAAAAGAAAAACAGGTATAAAAGAAGAAATAAGAAAATCTGTACTAAAGGATATAAATAATACAGAAAGGTGAAATATAAGATTTATAAAGCTTCCAGAAAGCCATGCATCAAGATAAGAGTTAAAAATCATAGACACACCTTCACCTAATCCTAAAATCTCCTCCCTTGATTTTGAAAAATAACTCTCAACGAAACCAAAACCATACCCACCTATCCAGTGGGATTTTTCAAGGAGTTTTAATGTAGCAATCAGGGCTTTCCCCCTTTCTGTATGAATTTTTTCCTCAAGGATTTTTTCAGAAATAATAGGCTCTTCTAAAGAAGCATTGTAAACATAAAGAAAAACCCCAAAAGAGATTAAAATAAGTAAAATTTTTAAAACACTTATTTTTTTCATATTTTCAACAATATTTCTGTATGTGTCTGCAAAGTCAGAAAAAGAAATTTTTCCCTTCAGGCGAAAAGCTGAGAAAAATTTATAAAAGATAGAAAACAGTAAAACACCAAAAATCCCTATCCATATCATCTTGTTCCTTGTCATCAAAGCCACAATTAAAAGAAAAGTGTAAGTGGAAAAAACAAGGTAAGGTCTGTTCCACAGGTTAAACTGTAATCTAAGGGCAAAAGATGAAATAAGAATGAGACCTATAGCTTCTGCAAGACCTGAAGGCTCGTAAAAAGTCCCCTGAAAATCGTTATATCCTTCCCTTACATGCATTAGAGAGGGAACAGGATGCATATAAAGTAAAAAAGCTATTATCCCATACAACACAGCAACAGTCTCAAGGATAAAAACCACTTTCTTAACAGGTAGAAGCTGAAAAACCTTCATTCCAACATAGAAGGAAGCAGGAAATATAAGAAGATACTTAATAATAAACTTCATCTCCCCAACTTTTTCATAAGGAGAAATCTTACTTATAACAGAAACAAGTAATCCAAAAAAGAGAAAGAAAAAAAGTATCTTCAGGTTTAAAGTTTTATAACGGATATCGTAAAGGAGAATTAAACCAAAAAGTAAAAGGATAAAAATCTGTCCTACCCTTGCTTCAAAACCCAGTGGAATTTTTAAAACAGAAAAAGAAAGTAAAAAAAGCATTAAAAAATATGCTATTGCCCACAATCTTTGAAAGAACATCTCTCCCCCTGAAAGATAATCTTTATAATATTTTTCGCTTTATCAAACTCTCTCCTTCTTATCCTGTTTAAGGCAGCAAGTAAAAGGCTTACATACGCAAAACCTACCTTTGATTTGTTCCTTTTTTTAGCAAAAAGAAGCCTGTTTCTCATAGCGTAAAAGTCTGAAAATGTGGATACTTTCTGGTTTTCCTTATCAATTGTTGAGGATTCTTTATGATAAACAATACTATCAACACAAATCCCCGGGGAATATCCAGCCTCTTTTCCCCTAAAGGTTAGGTCTATCTCCTCAAAGTATATAAAGTAATCCTCATCTAACATACCAACTTCTTTTATAAAATCTTTACTTAAAAACAGAGAAGCCCCAACAGGATAGTCTATTTTTATGTTTTTTATATGTTCCCTTGTTCTCTGTGTAAACTTTTTATTTGCGAGGATATGGGAACCTGCCCCTATAAAATTACTGAACTTACCTCCTACAGCCTGAATGTAATCAGGTTTATCGTAGTAAAGTAAAACAGAACCAAGTGGATAAATCTTGTTTTTGTTTTCCTCTGCACATTTAACAAGGGCTTTAAGGGAGTTTTTCTCAACAACAGTGTCATTGTTTAAAATCCATATATACTCAAAATCATTTTTACTCAAAGCGTACTTTATACCAAGGTTATTTCCCCCTGCATAACCTAAATTCTCTGTTGACTGGATAATAACAAACGGCTGGTCTGTAGAAGGGGGAATATCCCCAACATCAGGCATATCTTCTATTTTACATTCTGTTTTTTCAAACCTTTTCCCATCTAAACATTCAGTAGGTAAAGGTTTTTTCACTGGTGGGAAAGTAAGGTTTCTTAAAGGCTTATCTTGCTCTATCCATATATCAATCTCACCATTTGCCCACTTTTTTATTATCTGATAAGAGTTATCTGTTGATGCGTTATCAACAACAATAACCTGATAGTCTGGATAATCAAGTCTGAAAACCGATTCAAGGCATTCTAATGTATCCTGCCATCCATTATAGTTAAGAATAATAATGTAAACTTTAGGGGCTTTCATCTTTCAAAAGTTCCCTGTATATGTTGTAAAGATTTTTTGCATTTTTTTTTATATTGTAATACTTTTCAACATTCCCCCTTGCATTTATTGAAAATTCTAAATACTCATCCTTTTTCATAAAATAAAACTTTTTTATAAAACTTGCTATACTTTCAACATCTTTTTCTTCTGCTAAGAAACCTGTTTTACCATCTAATACCTCATCTGGTATATCACAATGAAAGGTTGAAATAACAGGCATACCTGTAGCCTGAGCATCAAGAAGAACAATAGGAGCTCCCCCTTCACAATCCCTGTCTTCAGAATAACAGCTTGGATGAATAAAAACATCAAAATCCTTTAAAAAAGAGTAAAGCTGTGTGTAGTCAATAACATCTATAAAACTTACCTTATCCTGTAGATTTTCCTTTTTTACATACTCCTCTACCTGCTTCCTTGTTTCACCTTTTCCTACAAATGTTAAACTCATATTCGGACAATCTTTTAGAGCCTTATGAAAAGCCTTTACAGTATATATATGACCTTTTTTTTCTCTGAAGCTTGCTATCTGAACAAGTTTTAGACTTTTTTCTTTTTTTTCTCTTTTATAAAAAGGGATATTTTCCACTTCTACACCAAGTCTGTTAACCACTACCTTTTCTTCTGGACAGCCCATATTTTTTAAGATTTTAGCTCCATGGTTCCCTTCACATATGAAAAGGTCTGCTTCTTTAAAAAGTTTTCTATACCTCTTTTCCCACTCAGGCTCCCTGAATGGAAGGTTCTCATAATCAAGCCCATAAAAGGAAACCACATGTTTAGCTTTTAATTTTTTTGCAAGTTTTATGTAATCCCACCCTGTATAAGCAAAATGGGAATGAAATATATCAATTTTTATATCTTTTAAAACACTTTTTACATAAAACGGATACAGGTTAAAAGAGTAGTGGACAAGTCTGTTAAAAACTTTTGTAAAAAAACCTTTTTTTCCTAAAACATCAATCTTTTTTAAAGGAAACTCAATAAAAACAAAATCTGGATTGTAAAAGTTAAAACGGAGATACTCTTTTGAGATTATATAGTTTTTTGTATCAGGCAGGTTGCTTATAAGTTTATAAGCCCAGTTTTCAGTGTAATCAAGGTACTGGTGGAAAGCCTGAACAACATTCAGTTTACTCATTGTACAGTCCTTAAACCTAAAAGGGATTTAACATCTTCTATAAAATCTTTATTGGCAAACACACTTATTAAAACATAACAAATTCCCCCGAAGACAGAAGAAAAAATGAGTTTTATATAAACATCTTCTAAAATACCAGACACAGAGTAAACAACAAGGGCAACAAAAACAGAAATAGCAAAGGGAACAGCAATAGACATGTGATACTGGAAAAACTCTGCTCCACACATTTTTTTAACAAGGAAAAACCAGTCTATAAAAACAAGTAATATATGGGACAAAGCAAGGGCTAAAGATATCCCAACAAGCCCATAATAACTACCAGCTACAACCCATAGAGGAACATAAATAAGCATGAGTATATTCCAGTAAAACTCTATGTCAGGTCTACCTCTTGCAAGTAAAAGGGAACCTACAGGGTTTCCTATAGCCCTGAACATATAGTAAACAGATAAAAGCTGAAAGATAGTCGTGTATTCTAACCATCTTTCTCCAAGGAATATGTACACTATCTCTGGGGCAAGAACTATCATAAGTGTGTACACAGGAAAGTTAACTGATGCTACATACTTTACTGTTTTCAGGTAGATATTTTTTAACTGGTTTATATCATCCTGAAATTTTGACATAACAGGAAAAGTTATCCTTGTTATTATTGGATTTAGTATATAAGCAGGTCTCATAACAAGCTGTTTCATAACACTGTATACACCAACATCCCCTGTTCCAAGAATTTTACCTATAAGGATAATATCAATCTGACTGCTAAAGTAGTTTGTTATCCTTTCCCCAAGCTGGAAACTTCCAAACTTTACAAAAAACTTTATATCTTTAAAAGAAAAGTAAAACTCAGGTCTGTGTATTTTAAATCCTTCAAATACAATTAAAACAGCTTCTAAAAAGTACATTGCAACAACAGAGTAAACAAGGGAAAAAACACCAAAACCTTCATAAGCGAGGAAAACGGCAACAACAAAGCTTACAAACCTTGATAAAAGCTCAATCTTTGCAAGTTTGTTAAACATAAGTTCCTTTTCAAAAATTGCCCTGTACTGGAAAGAAAAACTCTGAAATAAAACAGTTAAAGCTGTGATAGGCAAAATTATGTTTAGAAGCGGTTCACTGTAAAAAGAGGAGAAAAAGGGAGTAAAAACAAGGATAAGAACAAAAACAGCAAAACCAACAAGTACATTCAGCCAGTAAAGACTGCTAAGCTGTTTATCAGTTATATCCTGACGGTATATAATAGCGTTGCTTACTCCCCCATCTGCGAAAGTCTGGGAAAAACTGATAACAACCATAGCAAGAGCCATCAAACCAAAATCTTCCTGGGATAAAAATCTTGCAAGGATAGATATTTTTAAAATCTGTAAAATAGCCCCTGCTACTGTTGATAAACCAGTCCACCGTATTCCAGAAAAAGCCTTTTCTTTTATTTTTTCTTTCAACTTCTATCTCTTATGCAGAAATCACAGAAAAAACAGTTTGTCTTGCAAAATACATATCTATGTAATCACATATCATATCAACTTCTTCAAATCTTAAATCAAAAAACATTGGAAGCCTTACAAGTCTTTCACTTTCTTTTGTTGTATATCTGTCCTCCCCAACAAACTCACCAAATTTTCTACCTGCTGGAGAAGAATGGAGAGGTATGTAATGGAAAGTTGTGTGTATTCCCCTTTCCTTAAGGAAACTCATAAACTTAGAACGTTCTTCTTTGTTTTTAACTTTTATGTAGAAGATATGTCCGTTATGTTGACAGTGCTGTGGAACTTTAGGTAGTTCTATATAGCCTTTTTCCTCAAGATGTTTAAGATTTCTGTAGTACCTGTTCCACAGATGAACCCTCCTTCTTATTATCCTTTCAGCTTCTTCAAGCTGGGCATAAAGAAAAGCTGTGTTCAGTTCACTTGCAAGGAAACTTGAACCTATATCAACCCATGTGTACCTGTCAACAAGTCCCCTTGCAAATGCAAGTCTGTTTGTTCCTTTTTCATAAAGAACCTCTGCCCTGTAAATGAGACTCTCATTGTTAACAAGAAGAGCTCCACCTTCCCCTGACTGGATATTTTTTGTTTCATGAAAACTATAACAGCCTAAGTCCCCAATACTACCTAAAGGTTTTCCTTTGTAGGAAGAAAGGATACACTGGGCTGCATCTTCAACAACAAAGAGGTTATGTCTTTTTGCTATATCCATAATAGTATCCATCTCACAGGAAACCCCTGCATAGTGGACAGGGACAATAGCTTTTGTTTTTTCTGTTATTGCATCTTCAATTTTTGTTTCATCTATGTTAAGTGTGTCAGGTCTTATATCCACAAACTTGACTTTCGCACCTCTCATAACAAATGGATTTGCGGTAGATACAAAAGTGAAGCTTGGCATAATAACTTCATCACCAGGTTTAATGTCAACGAGTAGAGAAGACATTTCTAAAGCATCTGTACAGGAGGTTGTGATTAAAGCCCGTTTTGTACCGGTTTTTTCTTCTAACCATCTGCTACATTTTTCACTGAAAGAACCTCCCCCACAGAACTTGCCATTTTTAAAAACCTGATTTAGATAAATAGTTTCCTTCCCGGTTACAACAGGTTTGTTAAATGGTATCATGGCTGAACTCCTTTATATTTTTTTTCCAAAAATTGCTGCCGATGTTTTTATCGCCAGTTTAGGATTTAAAGGGTCTGCAATAAAAGCTTTAAGGAGGAACACTTTTCCTTCCTGTTTTTTTCCTGCATTTAGTAAAGCTTCCCCTAATCTCTGATAAAACTTGCTGATTATCTTCCTGTCTTTCCTTATCTCTTCATAATGTTTACCAAGTAGAAGTTTTAAAGCCTTTATCAAAGCCATTGGATTAGAAGAAATGTTTTCAGGAACGTCGTAGGCAATAAGGTAAGGTTTTTTTATAAATTTGAACCTGTACTTTTTAGCAAGTCTCAAAAATAAATCCCAGTCCTGAAGTCTTGGGAATCGCTTATCAAATCCCCCTACCTCTTCAATAGCCTTTTTTCTAACAACAGCTGTAGGGGTGCCTATAAAATTCACATGTTTTAAAAGTTCCCTGTATATATACCCTTCTGTTTTCTTTACAGAAGGGGGAGGGACAATTAGCTCTTTACTACCAACTTTCCTTATAAATGCTGTATAAACAACAGCCACATCTTCTTCTGCTTTTTCAAAAACCTTCATCTGGGCTTCAAGTTTCCCAGGAAGCCACTGGTCATCACTGTCCTGAAATGCTATGAATTCTCCCTGTGCCATGTGTATACCAACATTTCTTGCCCCTGCTCCCCCAAGATTTTTAGGATTTTTTATGTAGATAATCCTCTCATCTTTAAACATGTTGACTATCTCTTCTGTGTTATCTGTGGAGGCATCGTCAATGATGATTAACTCAAAATCTGAAAAACTCTGGTTTAAAACTGAAGAGATAGCCCTGTCTAAATACTTAGCCCTATTGAAAGTTGGAAGAATAACACTTACTTTTGGTGTCTTCATCTCTATCACCCCAGTGAACCATTTAGTATTTTTTCTTTCACATCATTAACCACTACACCTACGTTTTTTAAGCCTAAATCACTTACTTTTTTTCCAAACTCGTAAACAAAGCTTTTCCTTGTTTTTTCCATTCTGAGAACTGCAAGGGAAATATCGCTTTCTTCCATAAGCATAAAAACTTCAGGGACAGAGAAAGCTGGAGGAGCAGTGATTATGATGTATTTGAACTCTTTTTTTAACTCTTTAATAACGTCTCTGAGTTTTTTTGAGGATAAAACAAGTTTTTCTGAAAAGAGAACATTTTCTTTTTCTACCAAGCCTGCTGTTATAACATACAGATTTTCATGACTTGGTACTTTCTTTATAGAGTTTTTTATAAGATTTTTGTAAATTTTTTCTTTTTCTACTGATATGACTTTTTCTTTTGAAAAATGCCTGACTGATTTATCTATAGCACTTTCAATTTTTCTTATAAGTTTATCTGCATTTGTTATTTCTACTTCGTAAAGAATTTCTCTTACTTCTTCTTTTACAGCCTTTTCTATCTCTTCTAAGTTTGCATCTTCTAATTTTTTAAACCTTTTGGAAATCTGTTTTATAAGGATATCTTTTATTCCTTTTATATCACTTATGTAAGCAAAATCTTTTGACTGTTTTTCTTCTTTTTCTAAAATACTTTCTACTGCTGTTGTTATGTTTTTTTCTAAAACGTTTCTCTCTATGAGCCTTTCTAAGCTTTTATCTATATCTTTGTTTAAAACATCAAATATTCCTGATTCATTAGAAAGTTTAAAAAATTTGTGGATTTTAGGATTTCTAAAGTTAAGGTCTACTATAACAATCTTCTCATCTGTCACAAGTTCAAAGGCTATACCAAGGTTTGCACTGACTGTTGTTTTTCCTTCATCGTTTTCAGAAGAAGTGATTGTTATTACCTGAGGTCTTTTATGGTTTCTAAAAAGAAGCTGGAGGTTTGCCCTTATTATTCTGAATATTTTTAAAACCTTTGCGTCTTTAGCTTTTGTTAAATCTATTGCTTCTTCTATCTCCTTTTTCTTTAAATGGGGAATGATTCCAACTACCGGGACTGATATAAGTCTTTCAACTTCATCTATGTACTTAAGTTTGTCTTCAAACATATCCCTGACATAACCATAGGCTGTTCCAAACATAAAACCCATTAAGACACCAAGTAGAAGTATGAAGTTAGTTTTTGGTTTTACAGGAACCTTAGGCAGGGAAGCTTCATCTATTATCCTCACCCCTGCTAAAGCTGATATTTCAGCAAGGGATGTTTCAAGTTTTTTCTGGACAAGGTAAGAGTAGATTTTTTCATTTATAGCATAATTTCTTTTAATCCTTATGTACTCTTTCTCTTTTTCAGGAAGTCCCCTTAAGAAGCTTTCGTATCTTGAAATAACAGCTTTTGTTCCTGCAAGTCTTTCTTCTACTTCAGACTTCAGGTTTGAAACAGACTTTAAAATACCTTTTTTAACCCTTTCTATTTCAGCGTTTACCTTTTCAACATCCGGGTGGTACTCTGTGTAATCAACAAGTAAAGCTTTTTTCTTTGTTAAAAGTCTGTTGTACTCTTCAACTAAAGAGACTAAAACAGGGTCTTTAATACCATAAAGATTTATAGTTTTGTCGTTCTGTGATAAAAGCTGGTTGTAAACAAAATCAAGTATTTTCTTTTCTATTCTTAGTTTTGCATACTCTTTATCAAACTCACTTAGTTTCTGGATGGTTACCTTTGCTTCACTTGATATATCTATGATGTTGTTTCTCTTTTTGAAAGTCTCAAGGTTAACTTCAGAGTTCTTTAAATTTTTAGAAACTATCTTAAGCTGAGAGTTTATAAACTTAAGCTTCTGTTTAATGTCTTTTGTTCTACCTTTAGCTGAATCTTCAACATAGACAAGAATCAGATTGTCTATAAACTCTTTAGCCCTTAAAGGGATATTATCCCTGTAAGTTATTTCAAGGACTGTTGAGTATTTTGATGTTTTGTTCACGTCAAGATTTCCTAAAGCCTGGTCAATTAAATCTTCTTTATTCACAAGTTCAAAAGTGTATGTCCCTGAGAAATCCTTTGTTTTTTCTATCTCTACAGTCGCAAATTTCAGGTCTATTGGCTGGTTGTATCTAAACTTTCCGTTTACATAAAAACCTTTTTTCCCTTTTATCTTTTCAAGTAAACTTTCTTCTGTTTTAAGCTGAAAACTGTCAGAAGAAACAGGGGTTAGCTCAAATTTAAAAGAGTATATTTCTGGACTTTTAACAGAGAGAACCTTTACTTTAAAAGGAGCGTCTTTGTATACCTCTACTTCCTTTAAGAAAACCTTTTTGTAATACCTGACATCTTCACCTAACTTTTCTAAAGCCTGACTTACAACCTTCCTTGACTGAATTTTGTCTATTTCTGTGTCAATATTTATCTTTTGCTCTTCATTTACAGATACACCTTCCTCTTTTACAGAAGGTGTTGATACTATTTCAATTTTAGCTTCAGAAACATAAACCTTCTCTGAAAAATAAAGGTATACCACAGTTAAAAACACGAACAGACTTAAAAAGAACAGAAAGGCTTTTCTGTGTGTAGAAACAGGCTTTATAAAATCTCTTATCTCATTTTCATTTTTTGTGTATTTATTCATAACTCTCCCCCTTACTGGCTTAAATACTTGATATCAACAAAAGAACTTAAAATTCCTCCTACAAGGTTTAGTAAAGGTAATGCCCCATTTATAGCCAGATTTATGTTTTTCATTTTCTTTGGTGGTACGTAAACTATATCCTCAGGTTGTAGATAAAGGTTAGATGTGGCTAAAGAGTTTATGTCTGACAGGTTTATTCTTAAAACTACAGGGTTTTTCAGACCACCTTTTATAATGTAAACTTCCCGTTTACCGTAATCTGTAAGGTCTCCAGACTTTGATAAAACTTCTATAAGGGAAACCTTGTCATCTGTTATGTGAAAAACACCTGGTTTTCTGACTTCCCCTAATACGTAAATTCTTTTGTTCAGAACTTCTATGTATATATTTGGATTTCTTACGTACCTGCTGTACTTTTTCTCAAGTAGTTCCTGAAGCTGTGATTTAGTAAGTCCTGAAACCTTTATTCTGCCTATGATAGGCAGAACAATATTTCCGTTTTTTGAAACAAGAATTCCTCTCTTTTCATCCTTTGTACTTAACTCTGGATGTCTGAAAAAAACAATAGAAAGTCTATCCCCTGGCTGAATTTTGTATTCATAAGAGACAACTTTTTTGTTGTATTTCTGTAGCTGACTTTCTGTTGTGAAAGGTTTTTTTGTTTTCTCTGCACAGCTGAAAAACACAGCTGTAATAAGAATCAGTAAAATCCTTAAAATCATGGCTTTATCTCCCCCACTGGTTCTAAAACCTGTTTTTCTTTTCTGTTTTTTGTTTTTGGTGCAAAAATCTTTCCAATTTTAAAGTTTATAATTGCCCTGTAAAAGAGAACGTAAAAAACAGCAAAAAGGACAATGTATAAAACAAGAAAATCTACGTTATTTCTGTATTTAAAAACTACTGTATCTAAAACAGCAAGTATAAAAAGTATAAAAAGAGAAGTTAAAGAGTTTGCCTTTACAGGATTTTTAAACAGTTTTTTGAAAACCCTAAGGTAAAGAAGCGTATGCATGTGTAATTTATCAGGATGCATTGCCCCTCTACCTTTGAGTTTCCTTCTGAATATAGAGAAAAGAACTTCCCATATTGGATACATCAAAAGTGCCACCGGAAACCACGGGGACAAATCTGTACTGTTAGACATAAGGACAGATATCTCAGAAAGGGCAAAACCAAGGAAGTAAGAGCCTCCATCTCCCAAGAAAATCTTACCTGTGAATATATTTACAAGGAAAAATCCAAGGGTTCCTGCAAAAAGCACAATAGAAAGGAATGAAAGGCTTTCATTTTGATAACCTAAAGCAAAGAAGAAAGCTAAAAAAGTGATAAGAGAAATACCTGAAGCAAGACCATTTAAACCGTCTATTATGTTAATCGCATTTATAACCCCAATAACACCAACAACAGTTATAACAAAAGCTAAAGGAAAGAAAAGCTTAAAGTAGTGAATATCAAACACAATACCGTTCAGTATAAGAACAATGTACAGAACAGGAATGGACATAATGGTAAGTCTGATAACAGGAGGTATATTCTGGATTATGTCTTCAAAGAAACCTATGAAAAATACAATTGTTCCGGCAATAAGTAAAGAAACTACTGTTTTATCACCACCTGAGGAAAAAACAGAAATTAGAAAAACAGATAAGAATATACCTAAACCACCAAACCTTGGAACTGAGGTGGTGTGGACTGCATGCCCTTTAGAGATTTTATCATTTAGAAACTCTAACTTTAAATCTTTCAAGAAAACAACAGTAAGAAACGAAATTAAAAACGTAAAAATCCCTAAAAGGAGTTCATCGCTGTAAAAGAGTTTTATAGCAGGATACACAGTTAGAATTAAAAATACCAGGAAAAAAAGTTCTTTATTTCTTTTTTCCTGAAAAAGTTTGCTGTTTTTTTCAACTTTTACACTCATAGCAGAACACCTTTTCAGATAGATGTACTGCTTTTTAATGCAAAAAAGGTTCCATTTTGTAAGTATTTCATTTGAAAGGAAAAATAACCTTGATGGATACTGAAATTCTGTAAAAAGTTATGACAGGGTTAATAAGTGTTAGAATTTTTTACAGAATAGGTTATGTATATGATAAACTTCAGTTTTTTTCTCTTAAAATAAGTTAGTATATATTAACCAAAAATCTAAAAGGAGGTGTCAAAATGAAAAAAATTGTTATTTCTGGAATTCTGTCAGCAGTTTTATCAGTTTCAGTTTTTGCAGGGGAAACACAGGAAAAAGCTGTAGAAATAGGTCAACAGGCTTCAAAAAAACTTTTAAAAACCCTTGTAAGTGAGTTAAAAAAAGCAATGAAAGAAGGTGGACCTTATAAAGCTATAGATGTCTGCTCCCAAAAAGCTTTAAAACTAACAGAAAAAGTATCTGAAGAAGAAGGTGTACAGATAAAAAGAACTACCTTTAAATACAGAAATCCGAAAAATGCCCCAGATAAGTATGAAAAGGAAGCTTTAGAGTATTTTGAAAAAGCTCTCAAAGAAAAAGGAAAACTTCCTGAATACTACCTTCAAAAGGTTGAAGGTGGATACAGATATTACATGCCTCTAAAGGTCAAACATATATGTTTAACATGCCACGGAGACCCTCAAAAAATGGATAAAAAACTCTTAGAAAAAATAAGAAGTATATACAGAGATGATAAAGCAACAGGATACAGAGAAGGCGACTTTAGAGGAGTTATCAGAGTGTTTATTCCAGAAAAGAAACTTTCAGAAAAATAATGAAAGTCCCCTTTTTAGGGGACTTTAAAAAAGGTTTTTTATCTCATCAGGTATTGAAACCATCTTCCTTGTGTTTCTATCTATACAGCAGTGTTTTGTTTTTCCCTTTGAGATAACTTTTCCTTCTTTAAAAACAGTGTAATTAAAACTGAAAAAAAACCTATCCATATTTTCAAGCTCTATATGTATAGAAAAAAAATCGCCGTAGAAAAGAGGCTTTTTATAAGAAACATACAGGTCCAGAAGAACTATATCAACATTAAGTTCATCTCTAACCCTGTGGTAGGGAAATCCAAATTCCTCTAAAAAGTATCCCCTTGCTTCTTCAAAGTACCTGGGATAGTTAGAATGGTGAACTATCCCCTGTGCATCAGTTTCGTAAAAGTTCACTTTCCTTTCAAAAACTACTTTTTTACTCACTTTCAATCTCTTCACTTATTGCTTCCCACATTCTTGTAGCACCTGCTATATAACCTTTTATAAAGTTATCAAGGGTTATTGTTATTGTTATTGCATCATCAAGGTTTCCGTGGTCTAAATCAAACTGTGTTAAAAGTACAAGGGTTATTATTCCTTTTTCAGATAAAGCATCCCACACTTCCCCATAGGGGAATCCCATTTCAACCCTTCCGTTATCTTTATGTAAAACCACTATAAGATATGGTTCATGTTCATCTTCATCGTAATCTACATCAACTTCCACTTCCCAGCATGTTTCTTCATTTTCTATCATCTCTTTTATATAACTATCTGGTTCAAGGATAGCAACAATCTCTTCATCTTCAGAAATCCTTACATCGTAAGGATGATAAACATGCTGTTCCATTCCTTTATCCTCCAATAAGTTTTTTTGCTTCTTCTAAAACAGTATCAACCTGATGTTTTTCAGGCATCTCAACGTATATTCTGAGTAAAGGTTCGGTACCTGAAGCCCTGAAAAGAACCCAGCCATCATTTTCAAATATAAACTTAACCCCATCTGTAAGGTCTGTTTCCCTAATCTTAATACCTGCAAGTTCTTTTAAAGGCTCTTTTCTTAGTTTCTCAACAAGTTCTTTCCCCTGATTACCTTCAACCCTCAGGTCTAATCTCTTGTAATAAGCTGTTCCAAACTCACTGAAAACATCTTCTATAATCTGTGTTAGAGGTTTGTTGTGTAGATGTATCATCTCTAAAATCATGAGACCAGAAAGGAGCCCATCCCTTTCAGGGATATGAAATCCAAAACCATATCCCCCTGACTCTTCTCCACCAAAGGCAATCTTTTCCCTTAAAAACAGGTCTGCTATGTACTTAAAACCAACAGGGGTTTTATACAGTTTTCTTCCTTCTTTTTCACATATCCTATCAACAAGGAAAGATGTTGAAACTGTTTTAGCAACAGCTCCAGGGGTTTTTTTATTTCTTATTGTATGGAGAAGAAGTAAAACATAACCAAGCTGTGTACTTACAAACTCTCCAGCTTCATCAACAATTCCCACCCTGTCCCCATCTCCATCATTTGCTATTCCAACTATAGCCTCTTCTGCAACCACCTTTCCCATAAGAAGAGGTATATTTTTCTCTATTGGTTCAGGGTGATGAAAGCCGAAGAAAGCATCTCTGTAATGGTTTATCTCCTCAACATCTATAAAAGTCCCTTCAAGAACATCTTTTAAAAGTCCCATTGTAGCCCCGTGCATTGGGTCGTGGACTACCTTTTCCTGTTTTTGCTTAAAAACTCCAGGAGTTAAATAACTTTTAAGTTTTTCAACATAAAACCTGTTAAAATCCATTTCTTCCCAGTTTGTATTTCCTGTTTTCACTTCAGAAAATCCTATTTTCTTTTCAACCCCCTCTATCATAGAAGGAGTAGCAGGACCACCATAACCACCTTTTATTTTATAGCCGTTGTACTTATACGTATTGTGGGATGCAGTTATCATCACCCCTTCATCAGCTCCAAGCTCTTTAGCCATAAGTGAAAGTGCAGGAGTTGAACATACTTTTGAAGATAAAACAACAGAGAAACCATTACTTGAAAATACTTCAGCTACTAAAGCTGCAAAATCTTCTGACATAAACCTTGGGTCATAACCAACTACAACCTTTTTTCCATTTTTTTCTTTAAGATAGTCTGCGTGTGCCTGTGCAACTTTTGCAACATTATCAAATGTAAAGTCTTTAGCTATTACTGCCCTCCATCCATCTGTTCCAAATTTAATGTTCATTTCGCCCTCCAATGTGAAGAAACCTTGAAAAAATTTATAAAATTTTAGATGTTTTGGTATCGCAAATCAAATAAAGATTATTTAAAATAAAGAAAAAACAGGTCGGAGGATTAAATGGGAAAAGTTGCTTTTGTCTTTCCAGGACAGGGTTCCCAGTACGTTGGAATGGGAAAAGACGTTTATGAAAAATTTCCAGAAATAGAGGAGCTCCACCACAGAGTAAATGAAAAGCTTGGTTTTGACCTTACTAAAATTATTTTTGAAGATGAAGAAAAACTTAACCTTACTGAATATACCCAGCCAGCAATTGTTTTAACGTCGTACTCACTCCTTTACGCTTTAAAGAAAATAAAACCTGATATAAAACCTGAATTTCTTGCCGGACATTCTTTAGGTGAGTTTTCAGCTTTAACAGCTGGAGAAGGTTTAGACCCTGTTGAGGCTGTATGGATAACGAACATAAGAGGAAAACTCATGCAGGAAGCAGTCCCAGCTGGAGCTGGTGCTATGGCAGCTGTTATAGGAATTCCATCTGAAGAAATAGAGAAAATCCTGAAAGAGATAAACGGTATTGTTGAAATAGCAAATTACAACTCTTATGAACAGACAGTTATATCAGGGGAGAAAGAAGCCGTTGAAAAAGCAATGGAAATACTTAAAGAAAAAGGAGCCAAAAAAGTTGTACCTTTAGCTGTTTCTGTTCCTGCTCATTCAACACTGCTTGTGGATAAAGCTAAAGAATTTGAAAAATACCTGAATGAAATCCAGATAAAAGACTCAAAAATACCTGTAGTTTCAAACATAACAGCAAAGCCTATACAGTCAAAAGAGGAGATAAAAGGAGAGCTTGGAAAACATTTTTATTCTCCTGTTAAATGGGTACAATCTGTAGAGTTTATGATAAACAACGGTGTTGATACATTTATAGAAATAGGTCCTAAAAAAGTTTTAACAGGACTGATAAAAAGGATTAACAGAAAAGTAAACCTTGTAAATATCCAGACACTGGAAGATATAGAGAAACTTTAACCTTTTTGACTCCCTTCTTCAGGGGAGTCTATATCTATCTCCTTTTTCCAGTCTGGCTCTTCTTCAGGAAGTTTACTATCTTTAAACTCTATACTTATAACAGGTACTTCTATACCTTCTTTTTTAAACTCTTCCCATGCCCTTTTGTAAACATTACTCCTTAAAAGTCTTATCTGTCTCCAGTGTTTTGCATTCATCCAGAAAAGAAGATAAAAAAGGTTATAGTAATCCTTCATTTCAAAAAACCATACCTGAGGTTTCGGATAAGAAAGGATAAGCCCCCTATACTCCTGAATAACGTTTAGAAGTATCTTTTCAACCTTTCTAAAATCTGTATCATAGCCAACTTTAAATGGAATTCTTACCCTGATTTTATCTGAAGAGTAAGTATAGTTAATAACATCTCCAGAAACAAACCGTGAGTTTGGGACAGCCACTTCTATCCCATCAGGTGTTTCAACGATTGTGTTTATAACTCCTATTTCGTTTACTATTCCAAATATAAAGTCATTAGGCCAGCCTACAAATTTCCCAGCAAATCCAGGAAGTTCTATTATGTCTCCAGTTCTTACTGTTCTGTTAAAGATAATAATAAAACCACTTATGTAGTTATTAACAATAGACTGGAGTCCAAAACCTGCACCAATACCTAAGGCACCAATAATAGGAAGTAAAACCTTCCATGTTATACCAAGCATAGACAGAGCAATGATACTTGCAAAAAGAACCCCAAGGTTATAAACAATAGCTTCAATAGGAGTTGGGACAAACTCACCTGTTTTTTTGTAGTTAATAAGCCTTATAAGGGATTTTGTAAGGAGAATAAGATTTAGAATAAAAACATAAAAAATCATTGATTCAAGTATTGAGTAAAGGGATATCTGGAGAATATCACTTTTTACAACATAGATAGTTTTTAAGTAAGAAATAAAAGCATCTAAGTTTAAAAAATCTTTTACAGAAAAAAATGAAAAGAAGAAAAATATTATCGTTATCACATAAATAGCTCTTTTTTTCAAATCAGGAAAGTGGTCTTTGTAAAAATCCTCCTTTTTTTTAAGGAACTCATCAAGGTAAAAGATAATAAAGACGTAGAACAGGAGCAGAACAAAAAGAATAGAAACACCAATAAGAACATCTGCTGACAGACTTATTATATTTACAATCCACAAAAAACCAAGGATTATAACAACAAAATTTATAAGGAGATGGTACTTTTTTAGGAAAATCTTAAGGAAAGAAAATCTATCAGGTATGACTTTCGCAAGATTGGAAGTTATCAGATACACAGTTATAGAAATAGGTACTAAAGAAACAATTTTAAATATAACTAGTAGATTGTATTTTTTTCCTATATCAATATTAAACTTACTGGCAAGGTCAATAATGATAACAATTAAAACAGCAAAAAAGGCTATAACTTTTACAAATCTCTTTAAAGATTTATTCTCAATTTTAAAAAAAAGAAATGTTGCGTTGATAAGCTCATAAGAGATGTAGAGGATTACAACATTTTCAAAAATAGAAGACGATACCTTTGCCCCTGAAAGAACCCCAAGGAAGTGGAAAAGATTGTAGTAAAAAATCATCAAAACAATAGATACAGCAGCTTTTAGATAACGGAACTGTTCGTTTTTTTCAAATCTCTTTGAAATCTTTTTTCTGGCAAACTGGGTTATCAACAGAACAAAAAGGGCAAATACTGTAAAAGGTATTTCCCTTTCTAAGTTTCCATGGAAGTAGTTAACTATATCTGTAAAAAATTTTTCCACTTTTAAAACCTTATCTGTATATAATTTTTACAATTGTATAAGTTTTTTCCTGCCTTATAAACAGCTCTACACTAAAAAATTTCGGCAAAATGAACAAAATCATATAACTTAAAAAATCTTTGGAATAAGTTTTGCAAAATATGGTATACAAAAAGCAAAAGGATATAAAAGATGAGTTTTAAAAACATTTTAGAAAAGGAACTTGAAGAAATAAGGGAGATAAACAGGTATAGAGAGAGAGTAATAGTTGAAAAAAATGTGATAGATTTTTCCTCAAATGATTATTTAGGATTAAAAGACAATGAAATCACTAAAAAAGCACTGTGCAAAAAGATAAAAGAGTTATCCCTTGGAAGTGGAGCTTCAGCGTTAGTTTCAGGTTATCACCCTGTACAGAAAGAGCTTGAAGAAACTTTATCAGCTTTTAAAGAAACAGAAAGCTGTATAGTTGTAGGAAGTGGATATCTGGCAAATACTGGACTTATACAGGCTCTAACAACAGATAAAGATATTATATTCAGCGACCAGTACAACCACGCATCTATAATAGATGGAATAAGACTTTCAAAGGCAAAAAAAGTTATTTACAGACACAACGATATTAACGACCTTGAAGACAAACTAAAAAAACACAGACCAGAAAGGGTTTCATTTATAATCACAGATGGGGTTTTCAGTATGGAAGGGGATATAGCCCCATTAAAGGATATAGTATTTCTTGCAAAAAAATACGGAAGTGTTGTAATAGTTGATGATGCCCATGCAACAGGAATATTAGGAGAGGGAAAAGGAACTCTTTTCCACTATGGGATAAAACCTGATGAAAACATTATACAGGTTGGAACATTATCAAAAGCTGTTGGTAGCTATGGTGCTTTTGTATGTGGTACACAAACAGTTATAGATTTCCTTGTAAACAGAATGAGAACAGGCATATTCTCAACAGCCTTATCCCCTATCCAGAATTTCATATCCTTAGCTAATCTAAGAATTTTAATAGAAGACAGCTACAGAAGAGTTGATGTTCTTGAAAAATCAAAATACACAGCAGAAAAACTAAAAGAAGCAGGACTGAATATAAATTTCCATGGAACCCCAATACTCTCTCTTATTGTAGGAGACGATAAAGAAGCTGTTGAGTTAAGAGACAGACTTTTAGAAAAAGGTATATTTATACAGGCAATAAGACCTCCTACTGTTCCTGAAGGAACATCAAGACTAAGAATTACAGTTTCATACAAACATAAGTGGAAAGAAATAGAAAAACTTATAAATACGTTAAAAAACTTAATTGGAGAGGTCTGCCATGGGTAGAGAAATTATTGAAGAGTACAAAGGAGAAAAAGGAATAAGGGTTGTTCTTGAGTTTGACAGGGATAGAGAAATCTATCTCCTGACAGTATTTAAAGATACTGGTAAAATTGTTTTCCAGGGAGATATTAATGAAGTCCAGAAACAGGCAGAAAGGTACTTTATAGACTCCCTGAAAAGCATAAAAAACAAAATGGAGATTGCATTACTTGAGGATATGTACAGAAAAGGGGTCAGGTATTAGATGCCGTTAATTGTCTTTTTAGATGCAAGTACCGTAGGTAGCGATACAGATTTATCTGTTTTTGAAACGTTAGGGACGTTCAAAAAGTTCGATACTACTTCTCCAGAGGAAGTGATAGAAAGGATAAAAGGAGCAGATGTAGTAATAACAAATAAAGTTGTTTTAGACAAACATGCTTTAGAGAAGGCTAATAACCTTAAGCTAATCTGTATCGCTGCCACTGGCACAAATAACGTTGATATAGAGTATGCAAAAAAGAAAGGTATAGCTATAACAAACGTTGCTGGATACTCAACTTACAGTGTAGTTCAACATACATTCGCAATGCTATTTTACCTCCTTGAAAATCTCAGGTACTACGATGACTTTGTAAAAACAGGTTTATACTCCCAGAGTAAAATCTTTACCCATATAGGCAGACCTTTTTTTGAGATAAAAGGAAAAACATGGGGAATTATAGGTCTTGGAACAATAGGTAGAGAAGTAGCAAAAGTAGCAAGTTCCTTTGGAGCTAAAGTTATATACTACTCAACAACAGGTATAGACAGACAGGAAGTTTATGAGAGAAAAGACCTTGATACATTACTGAGAGAAAGCGATATAGTGTCTATCCATGCACCACTGAACGAAAAAACAAAAAACCTTATAACGTATGAAAAAATAAAACTTATGAAAAAAACAGCCTTCATACTCAACCTTGGAAGAGGAGGTATAATAAACGAAGAAGACCTTGCAAAAGCTTTAGATGAAGGAATAATAGCAGGAGCAGGCCTTGACGTTTTAGAAAAAGAGCCTATAGAAAAAGAAAACCCCCTTTTGAAAATAAAAGATAAAAGCAGGCTGTTCATAACCCCTCATATTGCATGGACAAGTATAGAAGCAAGAAGAAAACTTATAAAAGAAATTGCAGAAAACATAAAAGCATTTTTTGAAGGGAAAATCAGAAACAGGGTTGATTTAAGTTGAAAAAGATTTTTATAAGCGTTGGTGAAATATCAGGAGATAACTACGCTTCCCAGCTTATAAAACTCCTCCCTGAGTATAACTGGACTGGGATAACAGGACCTAAAATGAGACAGGCTGGGTGTAAAAGTGTAGAAAAAATAGAAAATATATCAGTAGTAGGAATAACAGAAGCTATCCCTAAATACTTTCAGATAAAAAAAGCATTTAAGAAAGCTGTTGAAGAGTTAGAAAAAGACGTTGATTTACTCATTGTAGTGGATTTCCCGGGATTTAACCTTAAACTTTTAGAAGAAGCAAAGAAAAGAAATATAAAAACTGTGTACTTTATAGCTCCTCAGGTATGGGCTTGGGGAAAAGGAAGAATACCAAAAATAGCAAAAAACACCGACGTTCTTATATCAATATGGCCTTTTGAAAAAGATATATACAGAGAATACGAAGGAAAAGAGTTCAGGTTAGAGTATGTTGGACATCCTTTACTTGATATTATAGAAACAAAAGAAACAGAAGAAAGTTTCAGAAGAAAAGCTGGTATTCCAGATAGAAAAAAAATAATAGGTTTTTTACCAGGAAGTAGGGAAAGTGAAGTAAAAACACTTCTTCCCTTAATGCTTCAGTCAGGGAAAATTCTTTTAAAAAAGCATAAGAACCTTTTTTTTGTTATCCCTACAACACAGAATGTAGAGCAAATAGTACTTGATATTGTTGGGAATTTCCAGAATTTACCAGTTAAAGTTTTAACAAAAAAACATTTAGAAAATCCCTCTTATGAAGTTATGAAGCACTCCTATTTTTCAATTATAGCTTCAGGAACAGCAACCCTTGAAGCATCAATAATAGGAACCCCTTTTATCCTTGTTTATAAGGTATCTCCAGTAACATTTTTTATAGGCAAACTCCTTGTTTCCATTGATTACCTTGGGCTTCCTAACATAATAGCAAAAAAAGAAGTGATAAAAGAACTTTTACAAAAAGAATGCTCCCCAGAAAACATAGCAATCTGGACAGAAAAATACTTAACAGATAAATCCCTTTATGAAAAAACAAAAAAAGAACTCAAACAGGTAAAAGAAGCTTTAGGTAAAAAAGGGGCTTTAGAAAAAACAGCAGAAATAATAAAAGAACTAATCTGACCTGTAAACTGAGAAAGTTTCTCCT
>CAZOTZ010000022.1:0-21699 GCA_964582875.1 uncultured Aquificales bacterium
AAAATGACACTTTTAAGATTTTTAGCTGTTTTAATGATTTTTTTATTCTCATCATGTAAAAACATGTACTCAAAGGTTTACGACAAAACATCAGTTGGAAGTATAAAATGTTTAAAAGTTTCTGGAAAAGACATTTTCTTAAACAATAAGGTTAGAAAATCTTTAAAGGAAAAAGGTATACCTGTAAAAGATAACTGCCCATTTGTTGTTGATGTCTATGCTTTAAAACTTTCCCAGTGTAATTCACCAAAAGGGAAATCAATAGGAGCAGATTTTGACGGATACATAAGGTTTTCTGTTTATAAAGGGAAAAAACTTATATACAGGTGTCAGGAAGATTACAAAGGAGAGTTTGGGGATTATCTAATAGAAGATTTAGTCAGTAAAATGAAAAAAGATTTAAAAATGTAGATATTGCTATAATACTTTATTATTTCTGTTTAGGAGTTTTTGATGGAACAAAAAACTCAGGAAAAAGAAGAAATACTTCAAGAACAGGAAATCCTTAACCAATCACAGCAAAAAACACAGGAAGAAAAAGCCCCTGAAGATAGTCTAAAGTTTATGATTGCTTACATGCTTGCAACAGGTCTTTTTGTTGGGAAAATACCTAAAATCCCTGGAACAGCTGGAACCCTTGTTGGAGTTTTCCCTATCCTTATATACTGGATGAGGGGAGGAGAGTACCAGCTTATAAATCAGATAGCTATAACCCTTGCTGTTTTCTTTTTAGGGGTCTGGGCTTCTACAGTTGTTGTAGAAACACTAAAAGATGGTAAAGACCCTGAATACATAGTTATAGATGAGATAGCTGGTTATATGGTTTCAATGATTGGATTTTTCCCTAGTATACAGCACCTTTTCTTAGCTTTCGTTATTTTTAGAATTTTTGATATCCTCAAACCACCTCCTATAAAATGGTTTGAAAAACTTCCTTCAGGTCTTGGAATAATGGCTGACGATATTATTGCCGGTGTTTACACGTGGATTGTTATGTTTGTTTTAGTCAATTATTTAGGTTTGTAAGGAGAGGGTTATGCTAAGCTATAAAGATGCAGGAGTTGACATAGAAAAAGCAGACAGATTTGTTCAGCAGATAAAAGGATTTGTAAAAGAGACTTTCAATAAAAACGTAATAACACCAATAGGTGGTTTTGCTGGAGCTTATTTACTTGAGATTGCAAAATACAGGGAGCCTGTAATAACATCCTCAACAGATGGAGTAGGAACAAAGTTAAAAATAGCCCAGTCTGTTGACAAACACGACACAATAGGTATTGACCTTGTTGCAATGTGTGTTAACGACCTTATAACAACAACATCAAAACCTCTTTTTTTCCTTGATTACTTTGCAACAGGAAAACTTGAACCCCATGTAGCTGTTGATGTTGTAAAAGGGATAGCAGAAGGGTGTAAGCAAGCTGAATGTGCCCTTATAGGAGGAGAAACAGCAGAAATGCCTGGTATGTACAGGGAAGGAGAATATGACCTTGCAGGGTTTGCTGTTGGAGTTGTTGAAAAAGAAAAAATGCTTGATGGTTCAAAAACACAGAAAGGAGATGTTCTTATAGGGTTAGCTTCTTCAGGAATACACAGCAATGGTTATTCCCTTGTTAGAAAGCTTTTAGAAGTAAAAGGATACCCGTTAGACCAGTATATAGAAGAGTTTGGAAAAAAGATATGGGAAGAGCTGCTAACGCCTACAAAGATATACGTTAAGCCTGTAATGAAACTAATTGAAGAAAATATTGATATACACGCAATAGCCCATATAACAGGAGGGGGAATTCCTGGAAATCTCATTAGAGTTTTAAATAAAAATGTTAAAGCTGTAATTGAAGAAGGTAGCTGGGAAGTTTTACCAGTTTTCAGATGGATACAAAAAGAAGGAAATATAGAAAAAAGCGAAATGTACAGAACATTTAATATGGGAATTGGTCTAATTTTAGCTGTACCTGAAAAAGAAAAAGAAAAAGCTATAAAAACACTTGAAGCGTCAGGGGAAAAAGTATATCTAATAGGTCATCTAGAGGAAGGAGAAAAGTCTGTAAATATTATATAAAGGGCAGAAAAAACAACAAAAAAAGAGGAAGAAATGCCCTTAAAAAAGTATATAGAAAAAGCTAAAAAAATTCTTGAAAAAAACTGGACTGGTTATTATACAGTTCCATCTGTCCACCTTTACCCACACCAGTGGAACTGGGATTCTGGATTTATAGCTATAGGATACTCCCATTATAGTACAGAGAGAGCTATAAAAGAAATAGCCCACCTTTTTAAAGCCCAGTGGAAAAATGGAATGGTTCCACAAATAGTCTTCAATCAAAACTCCCTTGGAAAATACTTCCCTGAGCCTGATTTCTGGGAAGCCCATAAATCACCATTTGCCCCTGAAAATGTAATAACTTCTGGTATAACGATGCCCCCTATACATGGATATGCTGTTTTAAAAATATACGAAAATGCAAAAGATAAAGAAAAAGTAATTCCATTTCTAAAGTGGATATTTCCAAAAATTGTGAAGTACCACAGATACCTGTATTTAGAAAGAAACCCAAAAGATAACGGTCTTATATATATAAGACATCCCTGGGAATCTGGAATGGATAACTCTCCACTATGGGATGAACCACTAAACAGGATAGATATAAATAAAGTTAAAATTCCAGATTTCCAGCGAAAAGATGACAAGATAATAGACCCTGAACAAAGACCCCGGGATATAGATTACAAAAGATACATATACCTTGTAGATATATTTAGAAAAAACCAGTACGATGAAAAAAAGATATTTTTAGACTGTCCTTTTCTAACAATAGACCCTCTTTTTAACTCTGTACTGTGTGCATCAAACTTAGCCCTTATAAAGATAGCAGACATAATAGGACAGAGCTACAAAGAGATTGAGGAATGGTACAGACTAACATCAAGGGCTGTCAGAGATGAACTTTACAGCTACAGGGACAAAATATTTTACGGTTATGATTTTGTAGCAGATAAACTTTTAGAAAAACCTACAGCAGCAGGATTTTTACCACTCTTTGGTGAAATACCAACCCAGACACAGGCTGAAGAACTCCTTGAATATATGAACTCTGCAAGCTTCTGTCATATCCATGAAGATGAGTGTTTTGCAATACCAAACTACGACAAAAGAAAAGAAGACTTTAGTAGGAAAAATTACTGGAGAGGACCTGTATGGATAAATATAAACTGGATGATATATCAAGGGCTGAAAAAATACGGTTTTAAAAGAAAAGCAAAGCATCTTGAAAAAACTATACTTGAGCTACCAATAAGATTTGATTTTTATGAGTACTTTGATTCTTATGAAGGAACTGGATACGGAACAAAGGATTTCTCATGGACAGCTGCCCTTTTTATAGACCTTGCTTATGAGTATATGAAACAGGAGAATATTGAAGAAAAACTCCCGATTTTTGTTGAGGAAACAGTTATCAATAAAAATGAAAACAGGATAAAAATTTACCATTCAGAAGGAATACATGAAAAATTCAACAGAACTGTAAAAGAGATATTTGAAAACTTTTCTATAGACGGCTCTGTAAGATATAACAAAATAAAAATATCCCCTGAATATAAAATCTACCGTGTTGTATCAGCAGATTTAGAAAACTTTAATCCTGATAGGCTCAGTAATAGAGAAAAATTAGCATTTTTCATAAACCTGTACAACATGATGGTTATAGATTTAGTGATACAGAAAAGAATTAAAGAATCTGTTATGGAAATAGAGAATTTTTTTACAAATCTAAAGTATATCCTAAACAAAAGAAAAATCTCCCTTTACGATATAGAGTTTGAAATTCTGAAAAGTATTCCTGTAGACAGGGAAATAGTAAGAAAAATCCCTTTTGCTCTTGTGAGGGGTTCAAAAACATCTCCACATCTTAGGTTTTTTACAGAAGAAAACATAGAAGAAGGATTAAATCTTTCTATAAAAGATTATATCTCTTCTTCAGACCTTGTTCTTATACCTGAAGAGAAAAAAATATTTGTACCTGAATTTATAAAATGGCACACAGATATATTTAAATCCTTAGAAGATGTTAAAAATCTTTTAAGAAGTTTTTTTAAAAACAGCAAAAAACAGTTTCTTGAAAATGCTAAAAACATTGATTTTTTAAAGCACGATTGGAGGTTAAACAGTTAGTTTTTCTATATAAATGGTATAATAAGAGAAAAAAGAGGGGGAAAAGATGGATTTATCAACATTTCAAAAAGGCAACAATGGGAAAATAGCAGTTATTGGACTTGGGTACGTAGGTCTTCCTTTAGCGGTACTTTTTGACAGTAAATACAACGTAATAGGATTTGATATTAACTCAGAAAGGATAAAAGAGTTAAAAGAAGGCTTTGACAGAACAAGGGAAGTTGAGTCTGAAAAACTGAAAAAATCAGATATACAGTTTACAGATAATCCGGAAAAAATATCAGAAGCAAAGATTATTATAGTTACAGTACCTACACCTATTGATGAATACAGAATTCCAGACCTGAGACCTATCAGGAGTGCAACAAAAACAGTAGGAAAGTATATGACTAAAGGTTCTATTGTTGTTTATGAATCAACTGTATACCCAGGACTAACTGAAGAAGAATGTGTTCCTATCTTAGAAAAAGAAAGTGGTATGAAATGGAAAGAGGATTTCCATGTTGGTTATTCCCCTGAAAGGGTTAACCCTGGAGACAAACAGCATACAATAGATAAAATTGTGAAAGTTGTTGCAGGAGATACCCCTGAAATTACAGAGTTTTTAGCTCAGCTTTACGGTTCTGTAATCACTGCAGGGGTACATAAAGCACCAGATATAAAAACTGCAGAAGCTGCAAAAGTTATAGAAAACACCCAGAGGGATTTAAACATAGCCCTTATGAATGAGCTATCTATTATTTTCAACAAGATGGGAATAGATACAAAAGAAGTATTAGAAGCAGCAGCAACAAAATGGAACTTCCTCAGGTTTGAACCTGGGCTTGTAGGAGGCCACTGTCAGGTAGGCTCAGAAAAAATAACTATAAAACATAAAAATAGAGTTTTTGATACAACATTAGAAGACTTTATTGAAAATTTAAGACCTAAGAAAAAAGTAAACTTTTATGGAACACAGCTTTTATTCCCTGAAGAAAAATTTGAAGTTCTAACTTTCAATCCATATAAAGAGGATTTTGAATTTACACCTGTAAGAGTCTTTACTAAAAGAAAATATAATAAGCTTGTAAATGTAAGATTATCCTCAGGTCAATATATAAAGGTATCTGATAAACATCCATTTATAGTAAAGAAAGGAAGTACCTATGACGTTAAACTGGCAAACCAACTAAGTATTGGAGATGAAATACCTTTAACAAAAAAATTACCTGCTATTTATAAAAACATAAAGCTAAATGTGATTGATATTATTTCCAAAACAGACTTAATAGAGAAAGTTAGAGTTAAACCTAAAAATAAAAGCTGGAAAGATTTTAAACTATTTAAAAAGTTTTTAAGTAAGAATTACCTTGGTAAAAAAGTATCGAACTATTTTTACTGGAACTATTTACCGCTGCAGGATTATATAAAAATCAGAGAGCATTTCACTAAACATTACAATGAAGAAGATTTGATTTTAATTACAGGTAGAGGAGCATCTATATCAAAATGTCCTACTGTTATCAATATAGATAAAGACTTTGCAAGGTTTATAGGTTACTACCTGTCTGAAGGATGTCTAACAGAAGATGAGAAAACAGCCAGAATAAGAATAACTGTAAATTCAGAAGAAAAAGAACTATTAAAAGATATTACTTCCATTTTAGAAAAATTGGATATTACTTACTCTTTATACAAAGACAAGAATTTCAAATCTTTAACAATTAAAATATCAAATCAGATGTTAAGTCATGTATTAAAAGAGTTAGATACAGGTAAAAACAGTTATGATGCAAAAATTCCAGATATTATTATGTATAATACAGATGAGATAAGAAAAGAAACCTTGAAAGCGTTATTCAGGGGAGATGGTGGTTTTTCTTACAGTAAAGGATTAACAAAAATCTCTTATTTTACTTCTTCTGAGATACTTTACTACCAAGTAACTCTACTTCTCATGAATTTTGGTATATTCCCTTATCATATGAAAAGAAAAGGATTAATAGAAATTTACTCAAAGAAAGATATAGAAAAGATGCAAGAATTCTTTTTAGATAGCAAGAAAAATAAACTTAAGATAGCTATCAATGAAAAATCTACTGGAAAGATTAAAAATTACGAAACAGATAAAGATTTCTTTATAGCAAAAGTAAAAGAGATAAAAGAAGAAGAAGGAGATACTTTTGTATATTCACTGGAAGTACCTGAAACAAAAAACTACATTACAACCGGTGGAGTTATCACCCACAATTGTATTGGCGTAGACCCTTACTATCTGACATTTAAAGCTGAAGCTATAGGTCACCATCCAGAAGTAATACTTGCAGGAAGAAGAATTAACGACTACATGGGAAAATTTGTTGCAGAAAATACAGTTAAAAACCTTATAAAAGCAGGAAAAGCTGTAAAAGGAAGTAAAGTCCTTATACTTGGTTTAACCTTTAAAGAAAACATAGCAGATATAAGGAACACAAAAGTTGTTGACGTTTACAATGAGCTAAAAGAGTATGGTATAGATGTGTTTGTTTACGACCCGTTTGCGTATCCTGAGGAAGTTGAAGAGGAGTACGGTATAAAGCTTTTAGATGATATAGAAAAGGAAAAACCGTATGACGCAGTGGTGGTAGCAGTAAAACACAGACCATTTATAGAAGAGCTTGACTTTAAAGAGTATAAAAGACTTATGGAAAATGGGGATAAACCTGTTCTTATTGATATAAAAGGACTCTACAACAGAGAAAAAGCTTTAAAAGAGGGGTTCCTTTACTGGAGATTATAAACAGATATAAAGAGGAAGGGAAGTGGAATGACTAAAATAAGAACTTTTCTTTTTATTATTATTCCTGTCGTTGTTGGTCTTTACACAAGACTTGACGATATAAAAGCATGGGAAGCTAATAAGTTTTACCACTTTTATCAAAACAGACCTGTTTTTACAGGAAATGATTCATATTTTTTTGCAAGGTATGGTAAAGAGTACTTTGAAGGGAAATACAAAGCTGGAGAAACAGACCCTTTAAGAAAAGTTCCTGATTTTACAACATATCCGGAACCTGTACCTTTACTAAGTTTAATTTCTGGTTTTTTTGCAAAAATTCAGGGAACATATATAGAAAACGTATCTGTATGGCTTGTCCCTATTCTCGCTGTCTTACTTGCTTTTCCACTTGTGTTCTTTTTCAACAAAATTGGATATCCAGTAGCAGGTGGAGTAGGAGCATTTTTAACAGTTATATCCGTTTCCTACCTGCCGAGAACCACTATAGCAAGACTTGATACAGATTCCCTTAACCTTTTTTTCCCTTTCTTAGTAGCTACATTTTTACTTCTCTTTGTAAAAGAAGAAAAAAACGAGAAACTGAAGTATATATACGCATTTTTTGCAGGTATATCTGCATACCTTTATATGTGGTGGTATTTTAAACCTTCTCTTTTACTTGCTGTAACAGGAGGTTTAATTGTTTTTCTCCTTATAGAGAGAAAACTAAAACTCAAAAAAGAAGACCTTATAGGTTTAGGAATATTTATTCTTTTTGCAAACCCTATGAATTTTTACACCGGGATACAGGATGCTTTAGGTCAGGTTAAAAAGTACATATTTGAGACATCCCAAAAAGCAGTGGAAGGTGGATTTCCAAATATTCAGCATTTCGTTACAGAACTTTCCCATTATGAGTTTAACAAGCTTTCAAAGGTAATCGCCGGCAGTGAGTATATAGTTATCATATCTTTTATTGGGCTTGGAATTCTGTTTTTGAGAAGATGGAAACCTATGTTCCTTCTACTTCCATTTTTAGCTTTAGGGCTTATTCCTTTAATTGGGCCAATGAGATTTGCTATGTATCTTGCTCCTTTTGTAGGAATTGGTATAGGAGCTATTGGAGATGAGATTGTAAGATTTATAAGTAATAGGAAATCTCAGGAACCTCCAACAGACAACGGAAGTTATTCTGAAGAAGCTATAGAAGAAAATAAATCAAAAAAAGTTGAGTTTGTCAGTAGTTTAGCTGTTTTTTTAGTCATAATAGGTTTAATCGCTTATATGAACAAAATGGTTTTTGCTTTTGTTGCAAAACCTAAATATCCAGCACCTCTAACAGGAGATTTTCTTGCTCTCAAAGAAAAAACCGAAAAAAACAGCTGGATATGGACATGGTGGAGTGAAGGTTATATGGTTGAGTATTTAGGGGAAAGGGCAACATTTGTAGACCCTGGTTCCCAGTTTACCCCGAAAACGTATTTTGGAGGCCTTACATACTCAACTTCAAGTCCAGAAATTGCAAGAAATGTTATTTTTTCAATAGCCACTATAGGATTAAAAGGGATAAATGAAGAACTATCTAAAGGTGTGTCCCCTGAAACAATTAAGAAAAAAGCAGAGAAAGGGGAGTATATAGACTTTTCAAAAATAAAAAATCCGATATACTGGCTATTTACTATTCGTTCAGTTAAAGCATTTGATTCTATTAACAAAATAGGAACCTGGAACTTTAAAATGCAAAATGGTTTAGAAGGACAGTACATGTACTTAGGTATGTGTAAAAGCTTGAACCAACACACAATAGTATGTTCAAGATGGGTTGTGGATACAAGAGAGGGCGTTGTAAAGGATAGAGTAACAGGGAGACAGTATCCAGTAAAGAGAATATCCCTTGTAGACCCAGATAGAAGTATTAGAACCCGTAAGTACAGGGACAGTGGGGTATATTTTGAAGTAGCAAGTTCAAAGTACGGACATTTTGGTTTTATGATGCAGGAACAGGCATACAAATCTATGTATAACCAGATGTACATATTAAGGAATTATGACAACCGTTATTTTGAACTTGTTCACGACCATTTCCCATTTGCTGTTTTATACAAAGTTAAAGAATAGTTGAAATACTCATAGATGTTTATAAAATGTTTAATAAAAAAATAGGAGAAAGTAAATGAACGTTAAAAGGAGAAAAGAGAGAGGTTTTACCTTAATTGAGCTTTTAGTTGTTATGGTTATTATTGCTCTACTCGCTTCTTTGGTAGCACCAAAACTCTTTAGTAAACTTGGAGCTTCAAAACAAAAGGCAGCTAAAGCACAGATAAGCCTTATAGAAACAGCATTAGATGCGTTCAGGTTAGATGTAGGAAGATATCCTACAACATCAGAAGGATTAAAAGTCCTCTGGGAAAACCCTGGAAATATAAAAGGATGGGATGGCCCTTATTTACCAAAACCTGTTAAAACAGACCCATGGGGAAATCCATACATATATAAATCCCCAGGGGATAATGGAAAGCCTTATGAACTTAAATCTTTAGGAGCGGATGGTAAAGAAGGTGGAACAGGAGAAAATGCAGACATCTCAGTCTGGGACTGAGATAGAACTTGAGAATAAGCTTATAGGGGAAATATTTGTAGAAAGTGGTTACTGTAGTGAAGAGGATATATCAAAAGCCCTTGAGATACAGAAAAACTACGGTGGTAAACTTGGAAATATACTCCTTAACATGGGAGTAATCACTGAAGAGCAACTTTTAAAAGGATTATCAAAACAATTAAAGTTAGAGTACCTGAGTTCTGTTGAAGGGTTTGACCTTATAGATATTGGAATAGACCACAGGATATTGAGAGAGAATAACATCTACCCTTTTAAAGAAGACGAAGATACCATCCATGTTATCACTAACAACCCGTTGAATCTTGAGGTTTTTTCCCTTATAGAAAATAAAACAGGAAAAACTGTAAAGGTTTACCTGTCTAGAGAAGAAAACTTAAAACAGCTATCTGTTCTTCTTGATATAGAAGATATGATGACTGAGAAGGAAAATCTCCTTGATATAGATGAAGAGATAGACAAACTAAAAGAGATAGCATCAGAAGCACCTGTTATAAAGCTTGTTAATAATCTCCTCTCAAAAGCTGTTGAAGAGAATGCATCTGATATCCATTTTGAGGCTTTAAAAAACATTATGAAAGTACGTTTTAGAATAGATGGTGTACTACATACAGTTGAAACAATACCACAGGACATGAAACTTGCTGTTATAACAAGGCTGAAACTTATATCAGGTATGAATATAGCAGAAAACAGACTTCCACAGGATGGTAGAATATCAGTAAAAGTAGCAGGAAAAGAAATAGATATAAGGGCTTCTTCTGTTCCTACCCAGTTCGGTGAAAGTTTTGTTTTAAGATTACTTGGAAAAGAAGATATAGACTACTCCCTTGAAAGTTTAGGTTTTTACGAAGACCATATACAGCTTATAAGGAAGATTGTAAGAAAACCTAATGGTATATTCCTTACAACAGGACCAACAGGTTCAGGTAAAACAACAACCCTTTACTCAATACTTTCAGAGTTAAACTCTGATGATGTAAAGATAATAACCGTTGAAGACCCAGTTGAGTATGAATTCAAAGGGATAAACCAGATAAATGTAAAACCTGATATTGGATACACATTTGCAAATGCCCTTAGAAGTATTCTCCGTCAAGACCCTGACATTATAATGGTTGGGGAAATAAGGGATTTGGAAACTGCAGAGATAGCAATACAGGCATCTCTTACAGGTCATCTTGTTTTATCAACACTTCACACAAATAGTGCCCTTGCTTCAATATCAAGACTACTTGATATGGGGGTTGAGTTCTTCCTACTGAAAGCTTCAATTATTGGACTTATGGCACAAAGGCTTGTCAGAACATTATGTCCGTACTGTAGTCATGAAACAGTACTTTCTGACGAGTTTAAAAAAGCTTACAACGTTGAACAGCTTTTAGAGAAATATCCTTTTGTTAAATACTCACCAAAAAAAGCAAAAGGTTGCAAACACTGTAATTACACAGGATATAAAGGAAGAACCATTATTGCAGAAATTGTTCCATTTGATGAGGAAGTTATAAAAAGATTTGATAAAGAAAAAAACTTTAACAGAATAGAAGAGCTTGGATACCGTTCAATGTTCACAGATGGAATTCTGAAAGTTCTTGAAGGAAAAACATCAATAGAAGAAGTAATCAGGGTAGCGTCATGAGTCTGTTTATATACGAAGGGGTAACAAAAAGCGGGGAGAAAGTAACAGGAAAATTTTTCGGAACCTACCAGGAGCTTGTAAAAGAGCTAAAAAATGAAGGAATAATACTCACAAATATAAAAGAAGAGACAAAAAAACAAAAAAAAGGTAAATTTACAAATCAGGACTTCTCAGACACAATAGAAGAACTTAACTATCTTATATCCTCTGGAGTACAGCTTGATAAAGCAATATCAATACTTGTGAAAAATGCTTCAAAACTGTCTGTTATAGAGTTCTGGGAAACTGTGCTGAAAAAACTAAAAGAAGGTAAAACACTATCAGTAGCTTTGAAAGAAACAGGTAAAGAGAAACAGTTCAATATTCCAGAGTTCTACATAAACATAATTTCAGTTGGGGAAGAGATAGGAAACCTTCCTGCAGCTTTTCAGGATATAATAGAAGACCTTAAGTTCCGGGAAAATATAAAAAAAGAGATAAAGTCTGCTACAGCTTATCCTATTTTCCTTCTTATAGTAAGTATACTGACAGTTTTTTTCGTTTCAGGCTTTATTCTTCCAAAGTTTTCTGACATCTTTACAGAAAAAGAGCTTGAAAAACTCCCTACAATATCAAAAATGACCCTTGATTTTGGAAAAACTGTTCATGCAAATATGGATATAATCCTTTTAGCGCTGTTTTTTATTGGAGGTCTTATTGTATACGGTTTTACATCAGGTTATTTTATGAAAAATCTGTCAAAATTCGTTTATTCTATTCCTTATTTAAAGGATATAGCCCTTAAGATAGAATTAGCAAACGTATTTGGCTCCCTTGGAACAATGATAGAAGGGGGAGTTGATATAAGCAGAGCATTAAGCTTATCTTCAAGAATTGCAGGGAATACAACCTTAAAAAATATTCTCAAAGAGACTGTTTCAGAAATCAAAAAAGGTAAAAAAATAAGTAATATATGGGCAAGGTACGATATAATCCCTGACAATGTTATATCTATAGTTGCAGTTGCTGAACAGAGTGCTAAGTTAGGGGAGGTGTTTAAAAACTTAGGAAAAAGGTATATGGACGAGTTTAAAAACGAAGTTTCAAGAATGCTTACATTTTTAGAACCAGCTATTATAGTTTTCCTTGGTTTTTTTGTAGCCTTTATCGTGGTGTCTATAATGCTTGCAGTTGTTAGTGTGAGTGATATATATGGATAAAAGAAAAGGTTTTACACTGATAGAAGTACTTATAGTAATAACAATAATAGCAATAACTGTTTCTATAGTTTTTCCTGCTTACTTTAAAGTTCAGGAAAAGTACCAGAAGTTTATACACAAAATAGAAGAAAAAAATAAAAAGAAAAAAGAAGCGTTTTTATCCTTCATAAAAGATGAAGAAGAATAGCGGTTTTACACTTATAGAGGTTCTCCTTTCCCTTATAATTCTTACTGTTGCTATTGTTACCATAAATATAGCTTTTAAGCAGTTTACAACTTATAAGATAAAGTTTGATAAATACAAAAAGATATATAGAACAACCCTTTCTATTAAAGATATGATAGAAACAAAGGAACTTGTTGACGGGTTAAAAGAGTATGGAGAGTTAAACGGTCTACACTACCAGTATTCTGTTAAGCTTGTAAATAAAAACAGAAATTTTGAGGAAGGAGAAGCATCAATAGGAAGTAATATAGGAGATTTTGAGATTTACCTGTTTAAAATAACACTTCTTGTAGAAGGCAGAAAGTATGAGTTTTATGAAACAAGATATAAAAAAATCAAAACATTCAAACCTATGTAAAGGTTTTACCCTGTTAGAACTCCTTGTAGCAATAACAATATTTTCTATAGCAATTGCTATGGTTTCTTACTCATTTAAGTACTCCCTTAACATAGTTAAGTATGTAAACTTCTCATATGCTAAAGACCTGAGAAATTTCTCAAAATTTAGAGATTCAATAGACAGTCTTTACTTTTTTATGAAACAAAAGGAGAACAACATATTAGGTCCCTGGGATGCTTTCAAGTTTTTATTTGAAGGTAATGAAAGACAGTTTACTTACGTATCTGCAAAACCAGTTATATTTAAAAAAAGAGATATAGTTCTTGTCAGAGTAAAGTTTGACGATAACAAGCTTATACTTCAGGAGTACCCAATATACGATAAAAATGTAGACTATAAAAATCCAACCTTTGATTGGGTAAATCCTCCATCTGTGGTTATTTTAGATGGTATAAAAGATATAAAAATAACGTATATAAAAGATGGTGTTGAAAAATTTTCTTTAAAAAACAACATTCCAGATGCAATCAAAATAACTATTCGCTATAAAAATAGAAAAGAAGAAACGCTTTTCTTTAAGATAAAATCAAATGCCTATTACAAGTCAATAATAGGAGAAAACGTTTATGAAAGAATCTAAAGGCTCAGTTCTTATTATATCCCTGATACTGATGTCTGTAGCTACACTCCTTTCCCTTTTCATAATAAAAGTTTCAAAGGACATTGTAAGTTCATCACAGCTTTTAATGGAAAAGCTGGAAGCTAAAATAAAAGCAGAATCAGAAATTGAAAGGTTTAAATACTTTGCGTCTACAAGCTGGTTTGACAGGTACAAAATTGTAAATATAAACAGCGTAAAAGACTACCCTAAAGATATCCTTTTAACAGGAAGTAAAGTAAAACTCAGTAATGGAAATGAGCTTTATATTACAGACAGTTCGTCAAAAATAAACCTTTTTATTGTTGATGAAAGTATAATAGGAAGACTTTTAAGGATAGTAATTAAAGATGAAAAAAAATTACCTGTTATAAAAGACAGTTTCTTAGACTGGATTGATAGAGACAAACTTATAAGACTTTACGGTGCAGAAGACGATTATTACAAAAATGAGATTGGCGCAAGATATACACCAAGAAACAACAACTTTATGCAGTCTATAGAAGAACTTCTTGATATAAGAGGTATAGACAATGACACTTATGAAAAGATAAAAAAAGTTTTTACTTTCAGTTATGGGAGTTGGGGAACAAATGCATACCTTGTAAGTCCTGAGCTACTAAAAGTTATTGCCCCTGATATAAAAGAAGAAACTGCAGAAACGTTAGAATATTTAAGAAAAAAAGGAAAATTTAAAAGATTTGACCAGTTAACTGGAGAACTTTTTAAAGGTGAAGGTTCAGGTATATACTCTACAGAGCTTTCAAAAGTAGTAAATCTGAAAGTTGTTTCAAAAGTAGGAAATGCAGTAGAAAAAATTTATTGTATAATAGATTTTAAACCTAAAGATGATTACCCTTTTGTTGTTTACAAATATAAAGAATAAAAAGAGAGGGGTGAAAAAATAAAACTACTGAACATCGTTAAGATAGTTCCTGTAGAAGATACGTTTTTTATTATAGAAACTGTACCAGAAAATATAAAACTCAATGTCAATCTTGTTAGATTAAACTACATGGAAAAGTCTCCTTTTAAGGAAGGAGATGTAATCTTTTATCAAGAAGGGAAAAATCTTTTCATATGGTTTACAAAGTACCCATTAACAGAAAAAAATAAGGTGTATATACCAGAAGCCTACCTTATTGTTAAAAACGCAAAGGAAAACAACAGCATAATCCTTATAGAAAAGGAAAAATCCTTCAGTATACTTGTTGTAAAAGAAGGGAACCTTGTATCCCAGATTACCTACAGAAAAAAACCTACAGATATAGATAACAGAATAGTTTTACTTGCAAAAGAGCATTCCTTAAAAGATTACAGAGTAATAAAAAATCCCTCCTACCCTCTGAAATGGGATTTAAGAGACATTATAAAGTTTTCAAATTTTGAGTTTTCAAGGGAAAATGTACTCCAGTGGCTACTGTCAAATATGGCAATCCCTTTATCAGTTTTCTTTATAGGCCTTTCTGCGTACAAAATACTGGATTACAGATACCTTAAAATGAAAAAAAGCTCTTTAGAGAACTACCTTATCCAGCTTAAGCAAGAAAACAGAGATATAAAAAAGAAAATAAGAATAGCCCAGGAGAAGAAAGAATTCTGGGAAAAATTTATAAAAAAAGAGCTTAAGTACCCACCTGCTTATCCAGTTCTTGCTATTATCTCCAACATTATATATAAAAATGATGGTTTTATAGAATCAATTAACTACTCAAAAGAAATGACAACAGCAATTGTTGGTCTTCCTAAAAAAAGAAAAAACATAATACAGGAATTCCTCAATACAGGGTTTTTTAGAGACGTAAAAATAGTTTCAGTTACAAGGGATAGACTTTCTAAAGATTACGAAATTCTCAACATGGAATTTTACATGAAAGAAATACAGGACATAAAGAGGAAAAAAGAAAATGAGCAATAAAAAGCTTCTGGTACTCCTCTTATCTGTAGCTTTTTACGTAATGTATGCTTCCTCTTATTCAGAAAAGATAGACACACTGAAAGAACAGATACTATACCTGAATATGAAAATACAAAAAGAGGAAAGTATTAAAGCAAACAGAAAAAAAATTCTTTCTGAAATAGATAAAGTTCTAAAAGTAGCTGAAAAAAATGAAAAGCTCCTTTACTCCCCTGACCAGAATAATTCAGAAATACAGGGAAGTATACAGATGTTCCTAAAAAAGACAGCATCTGATTCAATGGCTACCTTTATAAATGCTGCATGGAACGAACCGTTAGAAGATGAAAAAGCTGGTTATGTATCTTTACCTATAACCGCAAGTATAAAAGGAACACCTGATGCAATGGCATTCTTTCTCAAAAACCTGTATAAATCAGAAAAGCTACTGAACATAAAAACCTTAGATATAGGAAAAATAAGACCGATTTTTGTTTATTACTCAATAACTGTTGCTGGATATAAACCATTAAAGAAAGAGAAGAAACATGGGGAAAAATAAAATACTTGTTTTACTGTCTGTACTTATAGTTGCAGTTTATATAACTGTAGATTTTTTTATCCAAAACAAAAATCTAATGCCAGAGGAAAAGATAGAGTTTAAGCTAAAAAGCATTTCTATTCCTGATATAAAAAAGTATATATCAATAAAAGTTGATAACGATTACTTAGGGGAGTTTGAACTCTGGAGATACAGAAGACCTGAAGTTAAGAAAAAAGAGAAAAAAGAAGAAAGAAACTATGTGATTTATCAGGTTAGAAAAATAGGGAAAAGACAGGCTATTATAAATCCCCAGGACAGAAGGGATATATGGGAATTTTACGGGGTTTTCTTAGTAGGCAAAAAAAGATTTGCGATATTTTTCAACAAAAACCTGAGAGAACATAAATACAGAATAGTAACATCTGGAGATAGATTAACAGAAGACCTTATAATTGATAAAATAACTTCTAAAAAGATATTTGTTAAATTCCCTGTAAGAAAGAATAAGTACCAGACCCTTGAACTTAACGTTTTCTATGTTGATATAGAAAAATTCAAAAAGAAAATGGAAGAGGAGTCAAAAAAATGAAAAATATGAAGAAGGGAACAATCCTTATAGTTTTATTTGCCTTTATGTGGAGCTGTACTCCTCCTAAATACGAGAGAAAACCTCCTATATTTAAAGACCTCTATTCTGATATACAGAGTAAAAAACAGAAAAAAACAGGAGAAGAAGTTATAAAACTTGGAGAAAAGAAGAAAGTAGAAGAAAAAGCTAAAGTTGAAATAATAAAGATACCTAATCCTGTTAAGAAAGTTCAAACAAAACTGAAGTTTGTATCAAAAAAAGGAAAAATAAAGGAACAGATAATAAAACTACCTACACAGGGAGATGTACAGATATCTGTTGAAGAAATACCAGTATACGATTTTATAAATCTTGTTTTCGGAAAAATCTTAGGTGTGAACTACATAATATCCCCAGAAATACAAAAAATGCGTAAAAAGATAACAATAAACATGGTTGAACCTATGAAACCGAAAGATTTCCTGTTTTTTGTTATAGACCTGTTGAAAAAATATGACATAGAGGTTACATACCAGAATGATATTTTTAATATAGGAAAAACAAAAAAGATAGTCAGGAGTGTTTACTCAGACAAAATAGTTATAGGAAGGAATCTGATGAACATTCCTGATGATGAGATTATTACAGATATAGTTCCTACGTACTACGTCCGTGCAAGGTCTATAATGGGAACCCTTACCCAGTTTATAACTGCAGATATGAACGTTATGATGACAACCCTCAGTTATACAAATGCAGTAATGTTTTCAGGGGAAGCAGGAAAAATAAAGAAAATAATAAAAATTCTTAATGTCCTTGACAGACCATATTTTGGAGGAAAACAGATATACCTTGCAAAACTCCAGTACGTTACTGCAAATGAGTTTAAAAACAGTATACAGAACATTCTAAAAAATCTTGGTATTCCAATAGCTACAAGTGTATCTGATATAGGTATTTTACTTGTTCCCATTGAAAAGATGAACGCTTTAATGATTGTTTCCCCAAGGGAAGACTGGATTAAAACAATAAGATTCTGGCAAGAAAAGATAGATACTATAGAGTCTTTAGGAGAAGAAATCAGACTGTTTACCTATAAAACAAAAAACAGGTCTGCTGATGAAGTAAGTAAAATACTAAAAGACCTTATAGGTAGAGTAAGTGTAGTCTCAGGTGAAAACAGAACAAAAACTGCTGCTACAGAAGGAAAAAAACAGAAAAGAAGAGGAAAAATAGAAAAAGCAAAAAAAGCAAGTATCCCATCTTTTAAAAACTTCAATGTGGTTGTAGACAAAGAAAGAAACACGCTAATAATATCTGCATACCCTTCTGACTGGAAGAAAATAAAACAGCTCCTTGAAAAAATAGATACCCCTCCAAAACAGATACTTGTAGAAGTTACAATTGCAGAGTTAACCCTCTCAGACGAACTAAAGTACGGTCTTGAATGGTATCTAAAACATACAAACAGCAGGTATTTTGGAACACTTAATATCCTTGCTGGAAGTGGTAGTGCAGGGGCAGCAGGTCTTTTATACACATTTACCGGTACAAAAGGAAGATTTCAAGCTATACTAAGTGCATTTGCAAGTAAAAACCTTGTTAACATAATATCAACACCACATATAGTTGTGTTAGATGGAAAATCTGCTTCTATAAATGTTGGTACACAGGTACCTGTTGTAACAAGTGAATCTACTTCTGCTGATTTAGCAACAGGAAACCAGCCAAGTATTTTGAGAAATATCCAGTACCGTTCAACAGGTGTAAACCTGAGTATAACTCCTACTGTTACTTCAGAAGGAAAACTTAGAATAAAGATAAACCAGTCTTTAAGTGAAGTTCAGGGGTATGCCCCTGGATTAAACTCTCCTGTTATACTTAACAGGTCAATATCAACAGAAGTTACTTTAAAATCCGGTGAAACAGTTCTCCTTGGAGGTCTTATAAGTGAATCAGAAGGAGGAGGAACAAATAAGGTTCCTTTCCTTGGGGACATCCCTGTATTTGGAAACATATTCAAAATAAAATCCCACGAGAAAAAGAAAACAGAGCTTATAGTAGAAGTAACACCTTATATCCTAAATGACTCTGATGAGCTTGAAGAACTAACAAAAGAGTTTGTAAACTCAACTTCCATATTTGAAAAGTACAACGACAAAAACTTAGGTGTGATGGGAATAGTCAAATAACATCACGATAGGAAATCTTTCAGATGTCTTTTCATAGCAAGGGCTCTGAGTTTTTTCAGGGCTCTTTGTTCTATCTGTCTCACCCTTTCCCTTGATATTCCCAGTATCTCACCAACCTCAGTTAAGGTTTTTGGTTCTTCTCCATTAAGCCCAAATCTATGTTCTATTATAGTTTTTTCCCTTTCATCTAAAACATTGAGAAGACTGTTTAACTCTTTATGGAGAGACTCCTCTACTACCTCTTTTTCAACATCTTCTGTTCCTTTTTTAGACATCAGGTCAAGGAGTGTCAGGTCATCTCCCTCTTCACCTAAAGGTTTATCAAGGGATATAGGCATTCTAACAACCTGGAGGGCATTTCTTACTTTTTTAGGAGAAGCATCTACCTCTTTTGCAATTTCCTCAATTGTAGGTTCTCTTTTTAACTCTTCTTTAAGCCTTTCATAAGTTTCCTTTACTTTACTTATAAAGAGGGATTCTTTTACAGGTATCCTTACAGCTCCTGTTTGCTGAAAGATTGTTTGCATTATAGCCTGTCTAATCCACCATACCGCGTAAGATATAAACTTAACTTCCCTGTCCGGGTCAAATCTTTTTGCAGCCTCTATAAGCCCAAGATTTCCAGCAGCTATCAGGTCTGTTAAAGGAACTCCCCATCCTAAAAAGTTTTTAGCAACGTTTATAACAAACCTTAAGTTTCCTTCAACGAGCTTTTTAAGAGCCTCTTTATCCCCCTTTTTTGCTTTTATAGCAAGTTCTTTTTCTTCTTCAGGGGTTAAAAGAGGGTGTTCTGCCATTCTCTGTATATATAGATTTAATGTTGTTTGTTCTTTATTTGTGTTTGCCATTTTGTATCCCCTCAAAAAAAGTTAGCAATAAATAATAATCATTATCAATACTATAGCTATGATTTAAATCAATACCTATAAGTTAAGATTAGACGTGAGATGTGAAATTTCAAGGAAAGGGAAGAAGCTTTAAGCTTCTTCCGTCTGAGGAATTTCTACATCTATTCCAAGTTCTTCAAGTTGTTGTTCTGCAACATAGTCAGGAGCTTCAGTTAAAGGACAGTTTCCTTTTTGTGTTTTAGGGAATGCTATTACATCTCTTATACTTTCTGAACCAGTTAAAATAGCAAGAATTCTATCTAAACCAAAAGCAAGTCCCCCATGTGGAGGAGCTCCATATTTTAAAGCATTTATCAGAAATCCAAACTTCTCATGGGCTTCTTCATCGGATATTCCAAGAACTTTGAAAACCTTTTCCTGAAGCTCACTTGTATGTATACGGATAGAACCTCCTCCTATCTCTTCTCCATTAAGAACAAGGTCGTAAGCTCTTGCCTTAATAGATGTGGCTATTTCCCTATCTTCTAAAGCTTTATCAAGTTTTGGTATATCCTCTTCCCTTGGGCTTGTGAATGGGTGGTGAAGGGCAACAAACCTTCCTTCTTCTTCATCCCACTCAAGGAGAGGAAAATCCACAATCCATATAAAGTCCCATCTTCCTTCAGGTATTATATTGAGTTTATCTGCTAAATGTTTCCTTAGAAATCCTAAAACTCTATGTGTTGTTTCATATTCATCTGCTATAAATACAAGTAGGTCTCCTTTTTCACCTTCCATTTTATCTAAGATTTTCTGTTTTTCTTCATCAGAGAAAAACTTGGCTATTGGAGACTGCATACCTTCTTCTGTTAGTTTAATCCATGCCATTCCTTTTGCACCAAACTTCTTAGCATATTCTGTCAGGTCATCTATCTCTTTTCTTGAGAAAGAAGCACCACCTTTTACATTTATTCCTTTTACTATTCCCCCTTTCTCTACTGTGTCTCTGAATACTTTAAACTCTACAGTTTTAGCAATGTCTGATATATCTTTAAGCTCCAATCCATACCTTAAATCAGGTTTATCAGAACCGTATCTTTCAATAGCTTCTTTGTAGGTCATTCTTCTAAATGGGAGTTTTAATTCTATTCCCATAACTTTTTTAAATATGTAATGTACAAGTCCTTCTGAGATAGTCATTACATCTTCTTCTGAAACAAAGGACATCTCAAAGTCTATCTGTGTAAACTCCGGCTGTCTGTCTTTTCTAAGGTCTTCATCTCTAAAACATTTAACAATCTGGAAATATCTTTCTATGCCACCTACCATAAGAATTTGTTTAAAAAGCTGTGGAGACTGGGGAAGTGCATAAAACTTTCCTTTTTCAAGCCTTGAAGGAACTAAAAAGTCCCTTGCACCTTCCGGGGTAGACTTTGTAAGCATAGGAGTTTCTACTTCTAAAAATCCATGTCCTGCAAGATACTCCCTTACAGCCTGGTAAACTTCATGTCTCAGTAAAAGATTTTTAAACATAGGATTTCTTCTAATATCAAGGTATCTGTACTTGAGCCTTACTTCTTCTGATGCGTTTATTTTGTCTTCTATAGGGAAAGGTAAAACATCACATGTGTTAAGGATTTTTAGCTCTTCAACAGCTACCTCTATTGTTCCTGTTTTAAGTTTTGGGTTTTCTGTTCCTGCTGGTCTCCTCTGAACTCTTCCCCTAACTCCTATTACGTACTCTGTTCTTACTTTTTTTGCCTTTTCATATGCTTCTTTTGGACTTTTTGATGGGTCTATTACAACCTGAACTATCCCTTCCCTATCCCTGAGATTTATAAAAATAACTCCTCCATGGTCTCTTACACTTGAAGCCCAACCTAATAGTCTGACTTCATCTCCTATATTGTTCTCAGTTAACTCCCCACAGTAGTAATCTCTTTTAAAATCCCCTAAACTTTCTATCATCTAAAACCTCTCCTTCTTTATATTTTCTGAAACTAATATTATATCTATATTTTTATTCGCTTAATAGATAAACTGAAAGTCGGATTTTAACCCTTTTTAAAAGTTAAGCTTTT
>CAZOTZ010000023.1:0-17820 GCA_964582875.1 uncultured Aquificales bacterium
GTTGAAGATGTATATGGGAATAGGTTAGCCGAAAAGAGTTTTAAAGTTGTAAATGCAGAGGAAGGGGATGAACTACGTACCGACTAAAACTGTCTTTATTCCATATTCACTTGCTTTGTATTCTATCTGCTTTGATACTCTACCGTAGGTGTAGTAAGCTCAGCATCTGGTCTATTATGCTTGATAGCTTACTTTCTTTGTTTTTACTTTCTTGTAGTTTGCCTATTACATTGTAATTTCAAGGTCTTATCGTTTCTTCCAAAACATAAATTTTCACAAATATTTCACTTTATTATACTTATATAATTTTAGTAATATATACTAAAAATACTTGACAAAATTAATTATAGAAATAAATTGTATTTATATATTTAAAAAATATAAATAGGAGCGTTAGGAGATGGATTTACTACAGCTTAGAGAATTACAGGCTATTAATACACTTGTTTTTGAAACATTAGGTCAGCCAGAAAAAGAAAGAGAATTTAAACTTAAAGCGTTAAAAAGATGGGGATTTGACTTAATCCTTGGAAAGAAAGAAGGTGAAACTACATACTTCACAGCAGAAGCAGGAAAAAGGGAAGTAGGGGAAAAGTACACAGAAGAGGATATCCATTACGAAGTTGAAGAGATAATCCATGAACTTCCCAAAAACAAAAAAATATTTGCCCACATTGAAATGATACACGGAAGAGCATATTTAGTCGGGGAACTAAGGGAAGGAGAAGAAAACATAGAAATTCTAAGGGTACCTGCCGGTTCTATACTTCTTGCATACTTCAAAAAACACAAGCTACACAATCTTATTGAAGCTTTAAGGAATGTAGGAACTGCCCTTGAACTTGTAAAACAAAGAGGACAGGAAGGAAAACCGGTACCTTACGAACAGCTTCCTAATGTTGCTCGCAGATTTTTAAGGGGAGCAAAAGATTTAGAAAAAGATGCAGGATTTGGAAGGGTAGCCCTTTCCTACTGGGGAGAAAACAAAGATGGAGATGCAAGATTCAGAGTGTCATGGCTTCTGCCAACGATTGCCCTTTTTGATATAGACATAGCAGAAAAGGCAGATAAACTTCTTGCAGCGTTCAAGTAAGGAGAAAAAAATGGAACTTATAACATACTCCCCTATTATATTTGGAAGAAATGGATTTCCTGTTGATGACAACGGAAACCCATACATACCGGGAAACATAATAAAGGAAGCTTTAGACTCTGCAGTTATTTTCTACTATATAAAAAAAGATAAAGACATAGAAAACAAAGTCAGAAAGTATCTAATAGAAGAAAAATTAAACATAAAAGAAGTTTCAAAAAAAGTAAAAGAAATTGTATTTGAAAAACACCCTATTCTGGAAAATTTAGAAATTCCGGAAATAATCTCCATTCCAAAGGAAAATATCCAGAAAGAGTATATAGAGGTTTTTGACCTCAAAGAATGGATAGACACAAAAGGATTTAAAACTGAAATTTTTTCTGGTGTCTTAAATATTCCTATAAAAAGCCCACACTTAGAAAAACTAAAAGCTGCAGCCCATTCTTATGCTGAAGCCCTTGCAAAAATAGAACACTCTTTCTTAAAAGAACACCCTTTATCAAAACATTTCTATCAGCCACTAATAAATGAAATGAAAAGGTGGGAAATCCCACTAAGAATAGGTATGTGGACTGAAGTGTCATTCAAAGGAGACCTGTTATTTTTCTGGAGGATAAAAGAGGTAAGAGAAAGACTGATGAAAGAATTAAACGTGGACATAAAACCAAGATATGTCCTTTATATACCAAAATTAAAGCAAACAACAGGATGGAGCTATTTAGAAAAATAATCCCATAAAGGAGGTGATGAAAATGGCAAAGAAAGAAGAAAAAAAGGAAGTTAAAAACAGTTCCATGGAAGAGTTAAACAAAGAGCTGAGAGGTTATATCGCTCAAATTGAGGCTCTAAGGGCTGAAATTTCTGTAGTTGATGAAAGTATTGCAAACTACAGAACAGTAATAAAAACAATCAACAACCTTAGAGACCTTGGAAAAGGTAAAAACATTCTTATACCAATAGGTGGAGGAGCTCAGATAGAAGCTAAAATTGAAAACCCAGATAGAGTAGTTGTATCAATAGGTTCAGGTATATCTGCTGAACTATCTGCAGAAGAAGCTTTAACCCAAATAGCTAAAGAAATAGCTTCTTTACAGGCTTTAAGAAGAACTTTAGAACAGGCTATAGCAGAAGCATACGCTAAGACAGAAGAGCTTTTACAAAAAACAAGAGAGTTAGGAAAAGAAGAAGGTAAAAGCTCAACTTAAAGGTTAGAACAATGGAAAGTAAAGCAGAAGAAATTCGGCAAACGTTAAAGCTTTTAGAAAAAATTCCAGAAAACAGAAAGATTTTCTTCAACACTGGAGTTATATCAATAGAGATAACAAAAAAAGAAGCAGAAAAACTACTAAAAGACAAACTCAGGGCCATAGAGGATACACAGCAGCACAATAAAAAGGGGGAATAACTCCCCCTATCTATTTAAATAAATAAAAAGGAGGTAGCGGTATGAAAAAATTAGTATCAGCTTTAGTTGCTTCAGCATTACTTTCTGTTCCAGTATTAGCCAAACAGGAAACAGCTTCAGTTAAAGCAAAACAACAAACACAACAAATTCAACAGAAAGAAGAGACAGCTGAAGAGGTTATTAAACACGCAGGTAAAAGTTCAGCACAACAAATCAGAGAAGCAGAGTTAGAAAAAATAATAAAAGAAGCTGTTGATGTAGTAGCAAGGGGCAATAAGGTTTTATTTTTACTAAACCATGGAAAAACAGAAGAAGCTAAAAAAGAACTTGAAACATTAAAAGCGAAAATCAACCAGTTAGAGAAGAATTACAAGTTAGAAAGACTTCCTGTTGATGCAGTAGTTACAGAAATAACAGGAATAACAGATATAGAAAAAGCTAAAAAACTTGTAGAGCAGGCAAAAGAAGCTGTAAATAAAAATGACCTTGTAACTGCAAGAATAATACTAAATACACTAAGAGATGAAATAGTTATAGATACAGCTTATCTACCTGTAAAACTTTACAAAGAATCTATTGAACTTGCAGACAGGTTCCTTCAAGAAGGAAAAGTTAAAAGTGCTATTAACCAGCTTCAGGTAGCTCTTGGTCTTATAGAGATAGACACAACCATAATACCAAGGTCAATAGCAATAGCTTCTTTCCTTATAGACCAGGCTTCTAAATCTTATCAAAAAGACCCTGAAAAAGCTTTGAAACTATTAGAAGAAGCTAAAAGAGAAATTAAACTTGCAAAAGTACTCGGTTACGTAAAAACAGACAAAGAGATAAAACCTCTTATAGACCAGATAGAAAAACTTGAAAAAGCTATAAAAGAAAAATCAAGCTCATCTAAAGAGAAGTTCAAAAAACTATTCAAGTCAATAGAAGAGATGAAACAAAAATCAACAAAAACAAGGTAAGGAAGATATGTTAACATAAAGGCAGATTTTTAAAGTACATAAAAAACACTCAGGAGGAATAGGAAGATGCCAGTAGTAGGAGCTGCAAAACTTGAAACACTAATGAGGAAAGCTGCAAGCCTTGATATTGACAAAAACAAGGCTAAAGAAATTACAGACATTGTAGAAAAGAAACTTTACGATTTACTCCTTATTGGAGAGAGAAATGCAAGTTATAACAACAGAGAGGTAATATGGGAATCTGATGTACCTTTAACAAAGGGATTTTTAGAATCTATGCAAAAGTTCAGAAAGTTAGAAGAAGAAATAGCTGTAGAAGATGTTCTAAACTTCCTCGCAACAATGCCACCTTTAAAATACCCCCTTGAAGCAGAACTGGAGAAAAGACTTCCAGAGATAGTTGGAACACTTATTTATATTCTTGCCCATCTAATAAAAGAAGTAGCTCCAGAGAGTAGAAAACCTTCATCTGAAGACATAGAAAAAGCAGGAAAAATACTTGATTTAACAATGTAAAAAATGGGGCACTAAGCCCCATTTTTTAATAGCTAAATGGACTTTCTTCGTCTTCATCAGGGGTATTTGTTATATTTTGAAGGCTGTTGTTTTCATCTACATCTACAAAAAATATATCTTTTTTACAGTTATGTCCGTAATCTATACCTTCTACTAAAGTTTTACTTCCTATTCCAACTGTTATTGATAAATCAAAATCATTCGGAACATTACCTAAAATTCTCTCTGTAGACATATCTGAAACTTTTATAGATTTCAAAGTACCACCTTTCATTTTAAAGTACGGTTCAAAGTTTGCACCTTCCACCCTCATTAGTTTATAAACAGGTATAGAAAGACTACTATTAAAGGAGACATTACCATTTTCAGGTATAGATAAACCTACCCATTTGGAGTTTTCAGGTGAGCAATTTACACTTCCCCCTTCTTCCCAATAGCACGCCTTCATACCTGCTGGAGAACCATTGTTTTTAAATATTTCATTAAATATAACTTTTGTTCCAATCGGTAAGATGTAGAAAGCAAAAGCTGTGTTCCCATTAACCAGTGTGTAGTTGTTGGAACCATCTTTCTTGATAGCTAAAATATCATAACCTTTTTTTATCACAACATAATTTTTAGTTAAAGCCTTTATATCAAAGGAAGTCCCTACATCATAAACAGTTTCTACAGAATTTGAACTGAAAACAAACTTTTTAAGTTTACCATTGTCTTCAAAGTAATAAGCCTGTTCATCTGCTTCTCCAGTATACTCTTCTGTTGTATCACAAGGATAACTCAAAGGATTTAAACTACTTCCATTAAATTCGTAAATATGTCCTTGGGTATCTTCTGATGTAAGTATGCAGTAATATACGTTTTTCTCACCAGGCTGTTTTACTATTTTTTTCACATCATTCACATTACTGAGAAGTGTTTCACATTCAGACAAATCAGTATTACATTTTTTCAATTCTGTTCCTTCTTTTACAATAAATCCTTCTACAGTAGAACCCTCAAATACCTGGATACTGTTTATTACTTTTTTTCCGGTTATACCACTATCCGTAGAATTCATATCTGAACTGATGAAAACTTCTCCATCATCACTTGAGTCGCAAAGCCCATCATCTCCTGCAGTCTGTACAACAAAATAAGCCTTTTTATTCAATATATCATCATAAAAATCTTTAAAATCACACGCATCACTGATAGATGTTATCTGTTGAGGAACTGGATTTGAAGAATTCGGAGAAGAAAGTAAAAGTTTGTAAATTTTTCCTCCATTTCTGGAAGATACATCGTTATCTTCTTCGCTTATAAAAAATGCTTGATAAGGCTTTAAACCTGAGTAACTTCCTGTATTCTCATCTAAACTTGATACAGAAAATAAAGTTTCTGTAGAAATAACTGATTTGTCAAACACTTTAAATTTAGAAGTTAGATTATCTTTGTCAACTAAATACACACTTGACGTATAGTAAAGGAATTCTTTTTCTCCAGGAGTACTACCCCCTCCAGATGAGGAACCTCCACCACCACCTCCACAAGAAATCAAAGATACAGCAGCAACAGTTAAAATTCCGTACTTCAATAATTTCTTATTTTTCATAATAACCCCCTCCTTTAAGTATCTATTTAACGAAATGCACATTTTTCTACAAAAATCAATAAAATCATACTACAGAAAGAGAAAACCATCTATCTGAGTACTTGTTTATAACAGAATAAGATAAAGCAACTACCCCTTCTTTTAAAAATTCCTCTGGAGATTTGAGTTTTTTACGTTTTATCTCTTTTAAAAGTTCTTTTTCAGATAATATAAAGAACTCCGGGCATTCACTGATTTTTTTAGGTATGTAGACATAAATATAAAAAGAAACCTGAAAATTTTTTTCTATTTCTATAATCCAGCTTTTCTTAAATTTTTGACCTGAAACTTTAACATAAAACTCTTTACCATCTTTACAACACAAAAGGACATCTTTATCAGCGATATTTACATTAAAATCTCTTCTTGACAGTTCAGCAGCAGTATAGAACAAAGCTGTACTCTGTACCAGCGCTGTTTTTTCATCTATGGGCATAACTGTTTAATCTCCTCTAAATAAACTTTTATTATTTTAAGGTAGTTTTTATACCTTTCACAGGATATTTCTCCCCTCTTAACAGCTTCCTTGACTCCACATTCTGGTTCATTGGTATGTGTGCAGTTTGGGTACTTACACGGATATCTTAAAAACTCTCTAAAGTAATCCTTAACTTTATTTTTTTCTACAAATAAAAGGGCATCAACCTTTGAAAATCCAGGAGCATCTCCTACAAAAGAGTTTCTACCAAATCTAAAAAGTCTAACTCCTGTTGTGGTATGTCTTCCTCTTCCTGTTTTTTCACTTACTTCCCTTGTTTCCAATGAAACCCCTAAAAGCCTTGATAGTATAGAGCTTTTTCCAACACCTGAAGGACCAGCAAGTACACATATAGACCCTTTTAGAAAATCTTTTAGTTTTTCTATTCCTTCCCCTGTTTCAGCACTAACTTTTAGAACAGAATAACCTGCATCTTTATATACTTTTTCCCATTTCTCAAGTTCTATTCTATCTTCTTCAGAAAGGGTATCAATCTTATTAAAAACAATAACAGGTTCAACTTCCATATACTCGTAAACAACAAGTAAGTTATCAAGAAGAAAACTATCAAAATCAGGATTTTTTATACTCATGACGATTATTGCTATATCCACATTTGCTACTGGAGGCCTGACAAGTAGATTTTTCCTTTCCTCAACATCTTCTATGGCAAATGTGTTTTCATCAACAATATTACCTAAAACATAATCCCCAGCGTATATCTTTGTTTTCTTCAAAACCTTTTTCCTTGGGATACCCCTATAAGTTTTATCTTTGTCTGGAATGTAAACCCCTATCATCTGGGCTTCCCTATCTACAACAATACCTTTCTCCACAAAAACACTCCTTTTATCATAAAAATTTTTTCTATTAAAAATACTATAAGATATACAAACACAGTTTAAGGGGCAATAATGGACAGTTTTATAAAAATAAAAGTAAATAAACCTTTTGCTGTTATAGGAGACATCCACGGTTGTTTTATAGAGTTTAAAAGCCTTGTAGAAAAAGTAAGAAAAGAGTATGGAAAAGATACACTAATAATTTCTGTTGGGGACACTGTAGATAGAGGAGACTACAACATAAAAACTGTAGAGTACTGCTTCAGCCTAAAAGAAGAAGGAAATTTTATAGAGGTTCAGAGTAACCATAATAGAAAGTTTTATAGATGGCTAAAAGGAAAAAATGTCAACGTCAGCTATGGAATGCAAAAAACAGTTGATGAGTTTTTATCTCTTCCTGAAGAAAAACAACAGCAGTTAAAAGAAAAATATATAAAATACTACGAAGAATGCCCTTTATACCTGATTATTGAAACAGAAAGAGAAAAAGTCGTTGTAGCCCACGCAGGAATAAAAGATGAGATGATAGGAAAAGTAAACAAAAAAATAAAAGATTTTGTTTTATACGGGGAAACAACAGGAAAATTTACAGAAAAAGGATTCCCAGAAAGGATTGACTGGACTAAAAGCAGAAATGTAAAAAAAGACTCACCGATAATAGTTTACGGACATGTTGTTTATGATGAACCTTACATAAACAATAAATGCTATGGCATAGATACAGGTTGTGTTTTAGGGAACAAACTTACAGCTTTTATCCCTGTGGAAAACAGATTTATATTTGAAAAAGCAAGAAAACAGTACTTCTCTTTCGATTAAAAACCTGTAAGTATATTCCGATAATGGAGTTAACAATAAATTCAGAGAGGGAATAAAATGTCCTTTTTTTCTGCCATGTCTATAGCAAACCAGGCTCTACTTGCAAATAAAGATGCTTTATCTGTGAGAAGCAGGAACCTATCCAATGCATTCACTGAAGGATACAATAGAAGAATTCCTGTAATGTCAAACTTTCCAAGTGGAGACGTAGCGTTAGACAGGGTAGAAAGGGCATTTGATGAGAAATTTTTTAAAAGATACATAAAAGCAAACAACCAGGAGCAGTTTTACGAAAACTACAGAGATATGTTAAAAGAGATTGAAACTGTATTTAACGATGCAAATGGAACAGGTTTCTCAAAAGAGATAGATGAATTTTTCCAGTCTTTAAATGATGTAGCAGCAAATCCTGATGACCTTGTTGCAAGGAACTCGGTAGTATCAAAAGCAAACCAACTTGTTGGAAGAATAAGAAACAGCTATGAAAACTTAAGGGATATAAAGGAAAGGTACAACGAAACAATAAGAAGAGATATAACAGAAATAAACAACATAGCAAGACAGCTTGCAGAAATAAATAAAAGTCTTTCTGACTCTGAATTCAGTGATGTCAGGAAAAACGCTTATCTTGATGAAAGGGATAGACTTATAAAAAAGCTTTCCCAGTATATAGACATTCAGTTTGTTATCCACAAAAACAACACAGTTGATATAACAACAGTAAAAGGGATACCCCTTGTAAGAGGAAACAACTATGAAAAGTTAAAATTTGAAAGAGATGAAAATGGAAATCCTGTTATAAGGGCAAGGAATTCTGATATTACCCGGTACATACAGAACGGTCAGATAGGTGGATATCTAAAAGGAATAAAGTTTTTAAATGAAACTATAAACAATTTAAATGACTTTACTGCTACCTTTGCATTAATAACAAACAAAGTACACTCCCAGGGATACGATTTAAATGGAAATCCAGGAAAAAACTTCTTTAGCATAGACCCAGAAAGTAGTAAAACTAACATAGATGCTTCAAACATTGTAGTTAACATTCAAAAACCTGAAGAACTAGCTGCTGCAAAAGACCCAGCAAATCTAAATGGAGATAACTCAAACATAAAAAGATTAATAGATATTAAAGATAAAATTGATGGAATTTTATCTTCTACAGAAGAGAGCAATCTAAAAACAACAGGTCTTTCTTTTAACGGAATAGATTACAAACTATCAAATTCTGACAGTTACTCAACTATAAAATCTGAGACATTCCATGGGTTTTACTCTGGAAATCTTATTTCAAAAATAGGATTTGAAATAGAAGATACAGAAGATATGTACCAGCATGTCAAAACAACTTTAGAGACTATAGACGCAAAACTAAAAGAAAAAACAGGTGTAAATGTTGATGAAGAACTTGTTTATCTTCTTCAACTCCAAAAGGCTTATGAAGCAGCTGCAAAGGTTATCTCTGTTACAGATGAGCTATTAGATGTCTTAATAAAGATGGCCTAAAAAAGAAAATGTACTTTGCGATAATTATTAAATATGAAGAAAAATTAATAAAATGGTGGTGCGATGAGAATACCTGATATAGCTTTTTATGATACATTTCTAAAACACGACAGAATAAGACAAAAAGAGATAGAAAGATATACAAAAGAGATAGCTTCAGGGAAGAAACTCCTTGCACCTTCAGATAACACATTAGATACAGTAAACACACTAAGATTAGACAGGCTCATAAGTGAAATAGATACATACGACAGGAATATAAAGACAGCAAAAAGTGTTTTGGACATAGCAGAAAGTACATTAGGAAATATAGTAGAAACTGCACAGGAAGTAAGACCTGAAATAGTAAGAATTCTAAATATTGGGGTTTTAGATAAAGAGGATGCCCAGATACTAAGAGATTACTTCCAGAGTATGAGGGATTACATAATAAAAACAGCTAACGTAAAAATTGGAGATTCTTCCCTATTTTCTGGTGTTAAAGCTCAAGTTGATGCATTTGATTCAAACGGTGTTTATCAAGGTTCACAAGAGGAGACTACTCTTCCTGTAGCTGGTGGTGTTGAACTAAACACAAACTTTAACGGAAAAGAGTACTTAGGTGTAAATGAAAAATCAGGGAAAATGGTTCTTGTTGAAGCTATTGATAAAATCATACAAACAATAGATTCTGGAGATTTATCAGACCTGAATAAACCTTCAATTGACGTTAAAGTAAACGGGAAAGATTATGGAAAAGTTACTATACTTGAAGCATTTGATATTGGTCTTGATGCTGTATCCCAACACAGGTCTATGATTGGGGAACAGATGACAGTTGCTGATAACCTGAAAGCCCAACATGAAGCTATAAAAGTTAATTACAAAGAACTAAAATCATCTTTATCTGATGCAGATTACTCTGAAACTATAACCAAACTTGAACAGGCAAAAACAGCATATCAGGCTTTACTTGCATCAATAGCCCAGAATAAAGACTTAAGTCTCCTAACATACCTTAGATAATTTTGAAAATATAACAAAAACAGTATAAATTTTAAACTGTTAACCTTATCCCAGGGGGATATATGTTTTTAGATTTCTTTGTTCCACCAGTTCTCGGTGCCTTTATAGGTTATATAACAAACTGGCTTGCTATCAAAATGTTATTTAGACCATTTGAAGAAAAAAGAATATTCGGAATAAAAGTTCCTTTCACACCAGGATTAATACCAAAAAGAAGAAAAGAGATAGCTGAAGCTATAGCAAAAACAGTAGAAGAACATATCCTGCCACAGGATAAACTGGTTCAGCTTTTTGAAAAAAGTAATTACAAAGAAAGATTACACAAAAGGGTAGAACTTGTTATAGATGACATAATAAACAGTATAATTGAGGATATAAGAAAAACTATAAAAGAAGGAATATCCCTTGGAAAGATAAATATAAAAGGAAGTTTAATACTAACTGCTGTGGATAAACTTTTAGACAGGGCTATTGAAAACATAAAGGAGCATTTAAAGAAAAAACTTATAGAAAAATCTTCAGATAAAATAGAAAAACATATAGAAGAAGAGCTACCTATCATTATAAGCCAACTTAACATAAGACAGATGGTTATAGAAACATTCATGGAAATAGATATTCAAACCCTTGAAAAAATCGTCATAGGATTTTCAGAAGACCAGTTAAAGCACATCACTTACACAGGAGCGGTATTAGGTTTCTTTATAGGTGTAATCCAATCTTTCTATATGTATTTCAGTGCCTGAATTTGGTATAATGACCTTCCAGATATTGACCAGTATCAATTTGACTGGAAATAGTGATACCTATTAGATATATTATATTTTATGGTAATCATATTTGAATAAGGCTTTTTGGAATTAATTAACGGGGGAAAGTATGAGGATATCTCCAAGGATTTCTTTCACGGAAAATATTATTTTACAATGTGGAAATGAAGCCTTTGAAACAAAAGGTATAGACCTATCTCTCCAAGGGGTTAAAGTAGAAAATAACTACCCTGAACACTGCAAAGGGGAAGTTAAAGTTTCTTTTGAACTTGGAAATCAACCTGTCACTCTAAGAGGTCAGCTTTACAGAAATGAAAAAAAAGATATGGTTATTGTTTTCAAGGAAAGCCCTGAAAAAATAGCTGAAACTGTCGGTAAATATATAACAAATAAAATATACGAAAGTGGTCACTGTCCTTTCTGTGAATATCCAATTGAGAAGACAGACAGGTACTGTCCTAAGTGTGGAATGTACCTTGATTTTTCAAGTTCAAATGTAATAAAGGTTATAAACGATTTCAAACTTGGAAAGATAATAGAACAGCTAACAGAAAAAGAAAAAGAATCTATTGTTGAAACAGAAATCTCCAGTAATATGGAGATGATTGGTACCAATGAAAAAATGAAAGAGGTTTTTTACCTTATAAGAAAATACGCAGCTACAGATTATCCTGTTCTTATAATAGGTGAAACTGGTACAGGTAAAGAGTTAACAGCAAGGGCTATTCACCAGAAAAGCAGCAGAGCAAATAAACGTTTTGTAGTTGTGAACTGTGCATCTATCCCTTCTGAACTTCTTGAGGCAGAATTATTTGGTTATGAAAAAGGAGCTTTTACTGGAGCTGACAGAAGAAAACCAGGTAAAATTGAATTTGCAGACGGAGGAACTCTTTTCTTAGATGAAATTGGAGATATGCCTTATAATCTTCAAGCTAAACTTTTAAGATTTTTGCAAGAATACACATTTGAAAGGTTAGGGGGAACAGAAACTTTAACAGCAAATGTTAGAATAATAGCAGCTACAAACGTGAACTTGAAAAAAGCAATAGAAGAAGGGAAATTTAGGGAAGACTTATATTACAGACTTTCAGTATTAACAATTAACCTTCCTCCTTTAAGGGAAAGGGGAGAAGATGTTGTTATAATGGCTAAATACTTTGTTGACAGATATTCAAAAGAGATAGGAAAAAATATAAAAGGTCTAACAAAAGATGCTATAGACCTTATAAGAACATACTCATGGCCAGGAAACGTAAGGGAGCTTATAAACGTTATAAGGAAAGCTGTTGTACTTACTGACAAAGAGTATATAGATGCAGAAGACCTTGACATAAAAATAGATTCTGCAGATATGGAAAATATATCAAACATCCTTGATATAAGAAAACATACAGAAAGGTTAGAGAAAAAACTTCTGAAGGAAGCATTTATAAGAACAAGGGGAAATATAACAAAAATGGCAAAACTACTTGGTATTAGTAGACCTAAAGTTTACAAACTCCTTGAAAAACATAATGTAGGAGAAATTCATTTAAAATAAAAAAAGCCCCTAAAAGGGGCTTTTTTTAATGGTGTTGACCTTCTTCGTGGACGTGTCCGTGCTTTATTTCTTCTAAAGTTGCATCTCTTATATCAACAACTTCAACATCAAAAACAAGGTCTTTACCAGCTAAAGGATGGTTCATATCAACTGTAACTGTATTATCATCAAAATCAACAACTATCATATTTATAAGCTGACCTTCAGGTGTTTGAGCCTGTAAAGGAAGTCCTTTCTCAAGTTCTACTCCCTGGAAATACTCCCTTGGAGCCTGCTGGATAAGATTTGGGTCTTTTTCACCGTATGCTTCTGCAGCTGGAACTTCAATAGTTCTTTTTTCCCCTACTTCCATTCCTTCCATTCTCTGTTCTAAACCGGGAATGATGTTTTGAGCACCAAACAGTACAGAAAGAGGTTGTCCATAAGCCTGACTACTGTCTAAAACCTCTCCTGTTTCCTTGTCTCTGAGTGTGTAGTGGAAAGTAACCACTTTGTTGCTTGTAGCTTTCATGAAAAACTCCTTTATAATGAAATTTAAATATTGGAAGCTTTTATCTTACTATACTTTTTCTAAAAAATCTTTTATTTCTAATTTTTCATATTCCTCTGGATTTGTGTAAATATATACACTTTCTTTATCCCTGTCCAGCCCAATTAAAACTACAGCTTTGAAACCTTCTTCAAAAGCAAACATTAAAGATTTTCTATAATCCCTATCTACAATATCCCTTGCAACAGTAAAACCTTTTTCTCTCAACGTTTTTGCCACGTAGTAAGCTTTTTCTTTGTCAGGGGTTATATCTATTATGTAAAAGTCCTTTTTATTTTCCTTTTCTAAAAGACCTTTCTTTGAAAGATACTCCCATAGATTAAACAGCTCAAAAGCAAAACCTGTAGCTGGATAATCCCCGTTGTATTTACCAATAAGTTTATCGTATCTTCCTCCCTGTCCAACAGGTTTTGAAAAATCCTTAATAAAAATCTCAAATACAATTCCTGTATAATACGAAAACTCCTTAGGTTCCCCTAAATCAAAAATGATTTTATCTTCTATACTATAAGCTTTCAAAATTTTGTAAATTTCCTCAAGTTCTTGAAGGGATTTTTGTATACTATCAATACCAGAAAACTCCTTTTTTAATCCTTTAATTAGAGATATATCCCCCTGATACTCTGGTATTTTTATAAGAAAGTTTTTTATTTTAGTGTCAATGTTTTTATCTTCAAAAAACTTTTCTAAACTGAAAATTTCCCTGTTTTTAACAAAGGTCATAAATACACTGAACTCTTCTTCCGACATAGATAAAAACTCTTTTATAGCTTTAAATAAATTAACGTTGCTTATGTCTATCTGAAACTCTCTTATACCAAGGTTTTCCAGAGCCTTTGATGCAACAGCTATAACTTCGGCATCTGCTTCAAAGTGGGAAACTCCAATAAGTTCTATACCCATCTGTAGTTTTTCCCATAACCTCCCTGCTTTTGGTGTCTCGTATCTAAAAACCTTTCCTTCGTAATAGTACCTTTTGGGAATATTTTTCCTTTTTAAAGATGAAAAGTATCTTGCTATCTGAGCTGTGAAATCTGCCCTGAGGGAAAGAATATCACCTGTTGTTCTGTCTACAATTTTAAATGCTTTCTTTGATACACTTTTTCCTATTCCCTTTTCGTGAACATCAAAATACTCAAAGTAGGGTAGCTTTATCTCTTCATATCCCCACTTTTCAAATATATCCTTTATTTTTTCTTTTATCTGGTTTATCTGAAAAGTTTCTTTTCTGTTTAGTACCCTAACTCCATCAGGTATTCCGATTTTCAACTTTTTCCCCGTAGTTTTTTTTAACGTTTTTATTATACTAAAATAATTTTTTAAGACTTTTTAACAGGTGGAAAATGAAAGGTGTAATAGCAGCAGGAGATATACTGACAGCTAAAGCAGGAGCTGTAATTCTTGAAGAAGGGGGTAATGCATTTGATGCGGCAGTTGCTGCTATGCTGGCAGCTCCTTTAGCTGAACCAGCTTTAACAAGTTTAGGAGGAGGAGGATTTCTGTTAGCTGTTCAAAAAGGTGTAATTCCTCTTATTTATGATTTTTTTGTAGATGTTCCTCCAAAAAGGGTAGAAGAACCTGATTTTTTCCCTGTTTATGTTGATTTTGGCTCTACTGTTCAGGAGTTTCACATTGGCTGTGGTTCTGTCGCAGTTCCTGGAATGGTAGCAGGGATTAAAAGGGTACATGAAGAAAGGGGAAAACTTCCATTTAAAAAAGTTATTGAACCTGCTATAGAGTATGCAAGAAAAGGTATAAAACTTTCAAAAACACAGGCTTCATTTGTAAAACTCCTTGAACCTATCTTTACAGCTACAGAAGAAGCCAAAAGTATATATGCTCCAGAAGGGAAACTTATAGACGAAAACACAACGTTTAAAAATCCAGATTATGCAAACTTTCTGGAACTCCTTGAAAAGGAAGGCTCCCTTGTTTTTTATGAAGGGGAAGTAGCAGATAGGATAGATGAGCTGTGTAAAAGGAACAATGGTCTGTTAAGGAAAAAAGATTTACAGAGATACTCTGTTGATGAAAAAGACCCTATATATTTCAGGTTTAAAGGATTTGATGTATTTACAAACTCTCCGCCGTCTCCAGGAGGTCTTCTTATAGCATTTACACTAAAACTTCTTGAAGAAGTAAATTTAGGAAAGTTTGGAAGTTTAAAACATATATCTTCCCTTGTTGAAGCAATGCACACTACACAGATATTTAGAAGAGAGAATGTTGATAAACATATCCATGGTAAAGACATTCACCTGATTTTAGAAGATGAAGCTCTTTTTTCTGTTTACAAATCATTTTTTAGCAAAAGGTTAAACCTTTGGGGAAACACTACCCATATATCTGTTATAGATGAAGAGTTAAATGCTGTAAGTGTTACAACAACAAATGGTGAAGGTTCCGGTTATATTATTCCAGGAACAGGTATAATGCTTAACAACATGTTAGGTGAAGAAGACCTTAATCCTGGTGGATTTTTTAGATGGGAACCTTATGTTAGATTACCTTCAATGATGAGTCCAACTGTTGTTATGAAAGAAGGTGATGTAAAACTTGTCCTTGGAAGTGCTGGAAGTAATAGGATTAGAAGTGCCATTCTCCAGACAGTTTTAAACTACACTGTTTTCAATAAAACAGTAAAAGAATCTGTGGAACTTCCAAGAATTCATTATGAAAACCATGTTGTTTACTTTGAACCTGGATTTGATACAGAAGTGATAAATAAGCTATCAAAAGAGTTTGAAACAGTAGTTTTTGAAGAAAAAAGTTTATTCTTCGGTGGTGTCCAGGCTGTCACAGGTGATTTCACAGGAGCAGGAGACCCAAGGAGAGGGGGAATTTCAATATCTGTCAATCTATAAAAAGCCTGATACCAGCTATTCCATAAGCTCCTGTTGATAGAACTTCAGGGATATTTTCTTCAGTTATACCTCCAAGGGCATAAACAGGTATATTAACTGCGTTTACAACTTCCTTTAACTTTTTTAAGCCAACTGGTTTTCCTTTTCCTGGTGTTTCAAATATTGGAGAAAATGTAATAAAATCTGCTCCAGCTTCTTCAGCTTTTTTTGCAGATTCTATGCTATGACATGATTTACCTACGATAAGCTCTGGGAATTTATGCTTTACAGCTTCTACAGGGATACTCCTTTCTGGAAGATGAACCCCTTCAGCTCCAGTTAGAACTGCTATGTCCACTCTGCTATTTATAAGTAAAACAGTATCATAACCATCAAGTAAATTTTTCATATTTTCAGCAAGGTAAAAAAGCTCTTCATCAGGAAGGTCTTTTTCCCTTAGCTGGAACATACGTATCCCTTTACTGAGCATCCTTTTCACCTGTTCTTCAAAATCCCTTTTAAACTGTTTCCTATCTGTAATTGCGTAGTACTTCTTTAAAAATAGATGCATTACTCTCCTTTATCCAGATAAACAAAAATTCCAAATACTGCAAACGCAAATACAACCATAGCAATTATAACTATCGGAAACCATGTTCCAACATCCATTTATATAACCTCCTTCTTTTATTGTCTAAGAAATATTTTATTCCTTTATGAACAGATGTTCATCTGAAGAGTTATTGTAAAAAATTTTTACAAATTTTTACATTAAAACTGACAATCTTTGTCATAAACCGTCCTTTTCACTGTAAAAAACATTAACATTTTTGTTTTTATTTTTGGCATGAAATTTTCATATATATAAACAGGAAATAAGAAAAACCCAGGGGGAGAGTGAAGATGACAAGAAAAAAAATAATAACAACAGCTGTACTAACAGCTGCAGTGTTGTGGGGATGTGGTGGAGGAGGGGGGGCTTCTTCAAATGAAAGTAGCTTTACACCTACAAACATAACTACCCAAGGAGAGGCTAAAAAAGTTTCTTCATCAGGGCTAAAAACAATCAAAGAAATCACGTCTATTGGGGAAACAGGAATTTCTACAGCTTCAAAAGAAGCAAAATTAGGTCTTCTTAAGGCAGTTTTAAAAGTAACAAACGGGGGAATAACTCCCCAATCTGAAACCAGAAGCTGTAATAACGGAGGAACTGTTGTTTTAGAACAAACAGGGGAGAATTCAGCCTCTATCCAGTTTAATAACTGTCAACCAACAGAATGTGAAACACTAAATGGAAGAGTTTATGCTTCTTTTTCTGATAACAACAACAACGGTATTATTGAAAATGCTTCTTTAACTTTTGAGAATGGATTTTCATATGAAAATAGCTGTGATAGTGAAACAATAAATGTAGGGGGGGATTTTTCAATCTCTATGGTCGGCAAGCTTCCAGGGGGAGATATTTACGATAATAACGACAGAATAAAAGCCGACCTTATATTTAATGGGGGGGAGGTTCTTTTTAGAAAAAATGGAAAAGAGGAAAGAGCCTCATTTTTTCAGCTTGATTTTTACGGAAATGAAAGCGACCCAGTAGACGCTGATATAGAGTACTCAATAAACGGTGGCTTTGTTTACAGTGATAACTACTGTTTGAATGATACTGTTAGCGTGATTTTTCAAACACAAAACATTTTTAAAGAGTATGAAGCCTCTGGATGTCCGTATACAGGAAAGTTAGTTATCAATGGTGGACAGGTAACAGTTGAAGCCTATGATAATGACGGGAATAACAAAATTCGGATATATTTAGGAAACGATATGGTGTATGACGGAAGTTGCAGTGAGCTGGAGAATT
>CAZOTZ010000023.1:17920-21452 GCA_964582875.1 uncultured Aquificales bacterium
ATATATTTAGGAAACGATATGGTGTATGACGGAAGTTGCAGTGAGCTGGAGAATTTAGATGTGTGCCCTGAGTAGCGCACCTCAATCCCCTCCCTCCTTTGTTTCATTGCACTAAACCTCAACGTCTCTGGCGGGTGAAAACCCGCCCTTTTTTATTTTCACTTAAGTTCGCATGCTTCCTTGTTTATTTGCACTTTTTCGTTCTCCTCTGGAATACCTACATTGTTTCTTATCTGTCCATTTCCAAATATAACAAACTTAGGTATTGTAAGTTCTTTAAGTCCCATTGGACCTCTTGCATGGATTTTATCTGTAGAGATTCCCATTTCTGCTCCTAAGCCAAACTCATTTCCGTCTGTAAATCTTGTTGAAGCGTTTATATAAACAGCTGCACTGTCAACCTCATTTATAAATCTCATTCCTTTTTCATAGTTCTCTGTGATTATAGACTCCGAATGGGAAGAACCATATTTGTGGATAAAATCTATAGCTTCATCTAAGCTATCTACCACTTTAACAGCAATAATAAGGTCTAAAAACTCTTCATAATAGTCTTCCTCTTTTGCAGGAACAATTTCTGTATCTTTTGCCTTAGGGTCATCTTTAAGTATATTAAGAGCTGTTTCATCACATCTCATCTCTACACCAGCTTTTCCATAGTAGTATGCTATCTCAGGTAAAAACTTTTCTGCTATCTCCTTGTGAACAATAAGATTTTCTATCGCATTACAAACAGAAGGTCTTTCTACCTTTGCATTAAATGCAATGTTTAATGCTTTTTCTAAATCAGCCTCACTATCCACATAAAGATTACATACTCCTTTGTAGTGTTTGATAACAGGCATTTTAGCTTTTTCTGCAACAGCTCTTATTAAACCTTCTCCTCCCCTTGGAATAACAACATCTATATAGTTGTCCATCTCAAGTAAATGATTGACAACTTCCCTATCTGTTGTATCTACAAATTGAATAGCATCTTCCGGAAAACCTGTTTCCCTTGAAGCCTGTTTAATGATATCAACAAGAACCCTGTTTGAGTTTATGGTTTCGCTACCACCTTTCAAGATAACCGCATTTGAAGACTTCATACATAAGGAGGCTGCTTCTATTGTTACGTTTGGTCTTGCTTCGTATATAATCATTATCGTTCCAAGTGGAACCCTCATCTGACCTATTTTTAAACCATTTGGTCTTGTCCACATTGAAATGATTTCACCTACAGGGTCAGGTAGAGATGCTACATCTTTTAAAACCTGAACCATTCCGTTTATTCTTTTCTCATTCAAAGCCAGTCTATCTAAAAGAGCTTTTGAATAACCTTTTTTCTCTGCAAACTCTAAATCTTTCTCGTTTGCTTCCTGAATCTCTTTTTTCCTTTCTATAAGAAGCTCAGCTGCTCTTAAAAGTGCTTTGTTTTTCGTATCTGTTGTTATTTTTCTGAGTTTTATCTGGGACTTTTTAGCTCTTTTTGCAAGCTCTTCAGCATATTTATATAAATCCATTCTATACCTCCTTTTTTTAGATTATTTTACATGATTCGCAGATAAAACTTCTCCAACAAGGTAAAGGGAACCAATCACAAGTATAAGTTTATCATCGCTGTATATACTTGAGGCGTACTCTAAAGCATCTTTTACATTTTCAAAAAAGGGAAAAGGTATATCTTTAAAATCTTCTTTTTTTAGTCCCCGTGATACATTTATCTGGGTAAGTATCACTTTTTCTGAAAAAGAAGAAACTGTATTTAGTATCTTCTTCCAGTTTTTATCCTTCATTCCTGAGTATAAAGTTATTATTTTTTTATCTGGGAATAACTCCTTTATTTCTTTAAATGTTTTTAAAACTGCATCTTCGTTATGGGCTCCATCAACAACTGTAAAGGGATTTTTAGAGACAATTTCCATTCTTCCAGACCAGAAAGTTTTTCTTAAAGCCTGTTTTATCTTTTCCTGTGAATAAGTAAGTCCTTTTTTTTCACAGTAAACTAAAAAAGCTGTTAATGCTGTTGAGGCATTCTGGATTTGCCTATCTCCAGGCATAGATATCTCAAGGTTTTTAAACTTCTTTCCTTTAAAAAAATAATCAAAACTGTTTATTCCTGTTTTCTTATAGGAAAAACCAATTGGATAATGGTATATTTCTTTAACTCCTTTTAAGATTACTTTAGATATCAGTTCCATCTGCTCAGACCCTATAACAGTAGGTCTGTTTTTTCTGCATATTCCTGCTTTTTCTTCTGCTATTTTTTCTAAGGTATCTCCAAGTAGGTGGGTATGGTCTAAGGAAACATTGGTTATAACTGATACTTCAGGTTCCACAATATTTGTTGAATCCCATCTTCCACCTAAACCAACTTCAAGAACTGCTATATCAATTTTTTCATCTGAGAAGTATTTAAAAGCAAGAAGTGTTGATGCTTCAAAATAAGTAAGGTTGTACTTTTTTATAACAGGTACGAGGGTTTCTATATACTGCTGAAGTTTTTCATCTGTTATCTCTTTTCTGTTTACCTGCCATCTTTCGTTTTCTTTTACAAGGTGGGGAGATGTGAAAAGACCGGTTTTCAATCCATGTTCCCTAAAAAGACTTTCAAGAAACACACATGTTGAACCTTTCCCATTTGTCCCTGATACAAGTATAGAAGGAAAGTTCTCCTGTGGATTTCCTAACTCTTCACAGGCTTTTTTTATTCTCTCAAGTCCTGGCTCTATATGAAAAACTTTTTTTTGAAACAATGAGTACAGTTTCATGCTTTTTTCCTGCTATACCCATAAATAAATACAAGAATTCCTATTATTACCATACCTATACTTACAATCTGGTTCCAGGTTAGACCTATAACAGGAAGAGGTGGTGTAACTCCCCTCCAGAATTCAAGACCAAATCTCTCAAGACCGTAAAAAATCAGGTATAAAGAAAGAATCTCTCCATCAAACTTCTTTTTTCTGTAAACAAGGAAAAGAATAAGGAATATAGTAAAGTTTCCTATAGCTTCTGCTGGTTGTGTTGGATACAGTGGAATTCCTGATGGGGCTGCTGTATCTGGGTTGTGTGGAAATGTTATTGCAAAATCTCTAAAAGGAGAGTTTTCAGGAACAGGCTTACCATAGCAACATCCAGCACAAGTACAGCCTATTCTTCCAAAAGCATGTCCTATAACAACTGATATACCTGCAATATCTCCTATTTTAAGAACAGGATAGTTATATTTCTTCAGTAAATAAAGAAGAACTACTGCTCCTCCAATAAAAGCTCCAAACCAGTCTATTCCTCCTTTCCAGAAAGCTATATAATCATAAAGAGATTTAAACTGCTCTCTATGTTCTATTACATAAGCTAACCTTGCACCTACTATTCCACCTAAGATTGTGTAAAAAAACAGGTTTTCAACATGTTCTTTTTTTATTCCTTCTTTTTTTGCAAAGTAAAGAGCAACAAAAAAAGAAACAATCATACCTATAGCAACAAGAACTCCATATGTGTGTATTGTAAAATCTCCAATCTTAATCAAATCAGGAAACATCAGTCCTCC
>CAZOTZ010000024.1:0-6931 GCA_964582875.1 uncultured Aquificales bacterium
ATTTTCTTATATTGTTTATAGCTTTTTCAGTGTAGTAGGCGATATGTGGTGTAATTATCACATTATCAAGAGTTGATAATTTAAGGATTTTTAAATTTTCTTTGAAAAATTGAATGTCTTTTTCTTTTACAGAGGTGAAAGTGATTTTCACTTTATCCTCCGGATATTGCGTTAATTACCTTTATTTTATCATCTGGTTTTATAATCTGGTCTTCTGCGGCAATTTCTCCGTTTACTGCAACAAAAGCATGTTCTGGGGATAAATTTAAAGCTTTTAGTATGTCAAGGGCTGTGATTTTCTCCTTTTCAAACTCAATAGTCTGTTCTTTTCCTCTGTAATTTATTTTAATTTTCATTTTCAACCTCCTTTCTTTTTATAGGCTTTTACAAATAATAAGTTGAAATTAAGAGGTACTGTTTTATTGTACTCTTTAAACTGTTTAACTATTTTTCTTTTTTCTGCAAGAGATGTTTTCTTACTACCTATTGAAACTCCTGTTTTATGTAAATGGGATAGAAGCTGATATCCATTTTCAAACTCTAATTCAAGTTCAGCTTTAAAAAAATCCTCAATAGAAAATCCACTACCTTTAAGAATTTTTAAAATATCCGGGACACATAAAAAATCAAAGTAAATATCACCTGTTATCTGTCTAATAGACTCTAAACTTCCTTCAAAAGGTATATTAAAAATAAACTTTCCGTTTTTTTTTAGTACTCTGTAAACCTCTTGAAAACTCTTTTTTAAATCTGTCCAGTGTAAAGAAAAGTTTGAAACGGCAAAATCAAAACTTTCTTTTTTAAAAGGAAGGTGTTCTATATCAGCTAAAACAGAGTTTTTGTTCCTTTTGGTGTAAAAACTGAGCATTTCTTTTGATATATCTACTCCAATTAAATTTTTGTTTTCTAAAAAGTCATACAAGAAACCTGTTCCACAACCTAAATCTATTCCTTTCCCTTTTAAATCTTTTGAAAAATCTGCAAGTATCTGCGCAGCTTCTTTTTGCAAAAAGGCTTCTCTTTCATAGCTTTCTGCAAATCTTGAAAAAGAAAACTTTACAAGTTTTTTCAAATTTCTCCTCATCTGGAAAATGAAATGACTATTATACCAGATACTCTAAAATAAGCTTTTTATCTTCTAAGAAAGGAGCATGATTTCCATCTGTTAAAACAAGTTTACTATTTTTGACTTTTTCTGCTGAAAAAACAGAGCCTTTATAGTTTGTAATTTTGTCATTTTTTCCGTGTATAAATATTGTTTCAATATCAATGTCCTTTAGTACTTCTGTTAGGTCTAAATCTATAAACTCCTTTAGTAGAGCAGTACTTCCAATTTTTTCAGGAAGCGGAATGTTTTCAAACACTTTACCAGCTGCAGTTTTCCTAAAGTTTATAACTGTTTTCTCAAAATCTTTTTTCAAAGAAATCATGAATGCCTTTACAGCTATAGGGGAATGACCTGAGTTTTCATCTTTAAACTTTGGTGAAAATCCTACTAAGACCATTTTCTGTAGATTTTCAGGTTTTTTTAAGGCTACTAAAATGCTAACAGTAGCCCCTAACGACCATCCAATAAGGTTCACAGGTTCTTTTTCATTTTCTATTTTTCTATAAATTTCTTCAGAGAATTTTTTTAAAATCTCATTCTTTCCGTTAAATTTACTCTCCCCATGAAACGGAAGGTCTAAAAACGTACTGTTTTTTAAATCAAAAAACTCCTCCCATATCTCTTTAGAAAATCCCCATCCGTGCAGAAAAATGTTTTTCATTTTAACTTACCTTTGAAAATTTTAATTAGTATATTATCTATAATGTTATAATTTCTTAGAAAAAAATATTCTGGAGGGATTGTTATGCCATCCATAGCAAAAAATGTAGAAGAACTTAAAGGTTTTATTGAAGGTGTAGTTTCTGTAGAAAATGGGAACGTTTCTATACAGGATGAAAAAAAATTAAGGGAGTCAGTGATAGATGACCTTATTTACACTGCTGTTTTTTCTGAAGATGAGAATGCAAAAGAAGAAGCTAAAAGACTTATAAGGGAAATAGCAAATGAGTTTGGAGCCGTTGCTTCATCTATTCATGATTTTTATATGGCTATGGGAAGGGGAGAAGTTGATAAGATAACAACCCCTGCTGTTAACATCAGAGGAATGACTTATGATGTTGCAAGGCAGATGTTTAAAGTAGCAAATAACCATGATGTTGGAGCTTTTATATTTGAAATAGCAAAGTCTGAAATTGGATACACATTCCAGAGACCTTCAGAATATGCAGCGTGTGTTCTTGCAGCAGCTATAAAAGAAGGATATAAAGGACCTGTTTTCATACAGGGAGACCACTTCCAGTTTAACGCTAAAAAATACCAGGAAGACCCTGAAAAAGAACTCCAGTCTATAAAAGATTTAACTGCTGAAGCTATAGAAGCAGGCTTTTACAATATAGATATAGACCCTTCTACCCTCGTTGATTACTCAAAACCAACGTTAAAAGAACAGCAGTACCACAACTACATATGTACAGCAAAAATGACCCAGTTTATAAGGGAGATTGAGCCTGAGGGAATTACTGTTTCTGTTGGTGCTGAAATTGGACATATAGGTGGTAAAAACTCAACTGTTGAAGAGTTTGAAGCCTTTATGGAAGGTTATTTAGAAGAACTTCCAGAAGGTATGCCAGGAATATCTAAGATATCTGTTCAGACAGGAACTGAGCACGGAGGTATTCCTTTACCTGATGGAACAGTTGCAAAAGTTAAACTTGATTTTAATGTTCTAAGGGATATAGGAAAAGTTGCGAGGGAAAAGTACGGATTAGGCGGAACAGTTCAGCACGGTGCGTCAACCCTTCCAGATGAGCTTTTTGACAAGTTCCCTGAAAATAACTGTTGTGAGATACACCTTGCTACAGGATTTCAGAATATAATGTACGACCTTATCCCAGAAGACTTTAAAAATAAAATATACAGCTGGATTAAGGAAAATCTAAAAAATGAATGGAAAGAAGGATGGACAGAAGAACAGTTTATCTATAAAACAAGGAAAAAAGGTTTTGGTCCATTTAAATACGAATGGTGGACTTTAGATAAAGAGTATAAAGATAAAATTCTTGAAGCTCTTTACAAAAAATTTGAGTTTTTATTTGAAAAACTGAATGTTTTCAACACAAAAGAACTTGTTCAGAAGTATGTAAAACCAGTTAAGCTTCCTTATGGTGCTATAAGAAAATAACAAACAGGCAGGGCTTTTGCCCTGCTTTTTATTTTTTCAGAAAGCAGAGGGAGAAAAATAATGTCCCAGTTAGATAAGCAAATTCAGGCTATAAAAGAAATCTACAGAGAGATAGATAAATCAAAATCCCGTATACAACCTGTTATTGTAGGAAAGTTTGCACTTACTGTTTACACACAGGGTATGTATCCAGCAAACATAATATCTTTTCTATTCCCTGATTTAAAACTCCTCACAAAGGTTCTAAAAAACCTTGGTTATCAGCAGATGGGAGACTTCTGGACAAGGGATGATATAGTTGTAGAAATAAGTAAAAAATTTGAGCTTATTCCAACAGGTACTTTCAACCAGATAGAAGTTGATGGTTTTATAATAAATGTAATATCCCTTGAAGACTTACTTATTGATATGATGAACGAATGTATAGCTGGTGATGATACTGTTTGTGAGCTGATAAAAACTTTAATCCGTTCTTACAGAAAAGCTATAGATTTTCATTACATTTTCCAGAATATAAAAAGTAAAAAAGCAGTTATTAAATTTAAAGAGTATAAAAGATTGATTAACTAAAAAATATAACAAATGGGGACTCAGATATGATAACAAAAAAAAGAGCTGAGGAAATAATATCTGCTTTTCCGGAAGCAAAAATCCTTGTAGTTGGAGATTTGATTTTAGATAAGTATTTATGGGGGGATGTGGAAAGAATATCTCCTGAAGCACCTGTTCCTGTTGTTGATGTAAAGAAAGAAACTGTTAATCTTGGTGGTGCCTGTAATGTAGCCTGGAATATATCTTCCCTTAACGGAAATGTTTATATAGCTGGTGTTATAGGAGATGATGAGAACGGAAGAATTTTAAAGTATCTCCTTGAGGATAAAAAGATAAATCCTATTCTTGTGAAAGACAGAAACAGACCTACAACTGAAAAAACAAGAGTTATAGCAGTCAGTCAACAACTTATGAGAATAGATAGGGAAAAAAAATCCCCTGTCTCTATAGACATAGAAAACCAGCTAATAGATGAAATAGACAGAATAATAGACACTATAGATGCTGTTATTGTTTCTGATTATGGAAAAGGTGTAATAACCAATAGGATTATGGATTTTCTAAGGGAAAAGGAAAAACCTATTTTTGTTGACCCAAAACCTAAAAATGTTAACCTTTACAAAAATATAACAATAATGACACCAAACAGAAAAGAGGCTTATCAGCTTGCCCAGCTTGACAGTGATTATCCAGTTGAAGAAGTCGGTAAAGTTCTTATGGGAAAGCTGAATATGAAGCATTTACTTATAACATTAAGTAGCGAAGGAATGATGCTTTTTAATAAAAACAGCATAACGAAAATTCCAGCAAAAGCGAGAAAGGTATTTGATGTTACTGGTGCAGGGGATACAGTTATATCTGTTTTAGCTCTTGCGAAAGTTTCAGGGGGAGATTGGGAAGAAAGTGCTTCCCTTGCTAATTATGCAGCTGGATACGTGGTTGGAGAGATAGGAACAGCTGTTGTAGATAGGGAAACACTTTTATCACTTGTTCCTTAGATTTTCCATTAAGGAAGGGGATTGTCATGTTAAGGTTTATTTTTTTAATACTGTCTTTTATTACCTTTTTTAGCTGTGATTTAGGAGGAGACAATAATAGTTATATAGAAGCTACAGCCAAGCTTGGGAACCTTTCAGGAGCCCTTGTGAAGGTTTACCAGTTTGATAATGATGGAAAACTCTCACTTATAGACGTAAGTGAAACCACTGATGGAGATACCCTTGATGAAATAGGTAAGTTTTATATACCAGAAAATAAGATAAAAGACGATAAGATTTATCTGATAGAAGTTTCAGGGGGGATAGACTGGGATAATGATGATGATGGGATAAAAAACTACGTAGGTATAAAAAATAAAGGAAAGATAAGGGCTATACTTACAGGTAAACAGTTAAAGCAGTTAAATAAAAAGCTAAAAATAACTCTTATTTCTGAGCTTGCCTATGAGTATCTTTCAAAGGATATTAAGTACAATTTTTCTTACGAAAATATAAAAAACAAACAGATTGAAGTTGCAAAGTTCCTTTTAAAAAGCAGTAAAAATATGGATAACGATATCAGTTATGAAGACATCCTGACATTTGACCCTGTTAGCGATTTAGATATTCTAAAAGAAAATGTTTCTAATAAGTATTTCTATTTTGCTGAAAAAGTTCATACAGACCCAGATTTTTATCCAGTACTTGATTTAACTCCTGCATGGATAGTTGGGAACTATAACGTAGGTTTTATTTTTGATTTGAAAGAAAAGAATAAAAAGGTATTCTTTGGAACACAACACGGTGGTTTTGGAATATTTGATATAACAGACCCTTTAAACGGAAATTTTATTTCTGGACTAAATACACAAAAATGGATATGGAATGTTGAACTTTTTGATAATACTGCTGTTTTACTTGCAAGTGAAAGTATGTATTTTGTAGATATTTCAGATAAAAATAATCCTGAAATTGTTTTTTCTAAAGATTTAAACATCCCAGGTGGTATGTTTGCTGACGCAACGAAGATAAATAATCTTTTATTTGTTTCTGAAGGGGAAGCAGGTATATCAGTTTACGACATAACAGATATAAATAATCCTATTGAAGTTGTAAACTTTAAGCCATGTAATTTTGTTTGGGATGTTGCTGTTAAAGGAAATTATCTCTATTCAGCTTGCTACGATGAAGGTATTTCAGTTGTTGATATTTCCCATATCACAAATCCTGTTGTTGTTTCAAGATTAGACACAGATGATGCTTGGGATATTGAAGTCAAAGATAATTACGTTTATGTAGCAGATGTAGAAGGAGGAGTAAAAATTATTGATGTTTCAAACCCTGAAAATCCACAGATTATTTCAGTTTTAAAAACAGACAGTTACGCTTTTGATGTTGAAGTTGTAAATAACAAACTATATATAGCAGATTATGAAGATGGTGTTTATATTGTTGATATCTCAGACCCTTATAAACCGAAATTAAAACAAAAATTTGATACTCCTGATTTTGCCTATGATGTTGAAGTGGATAACGATTTCCTTTATATAGCAGGAGGGCCTTCTGGTTTTCAGATAGTAGATTTAAACCTTTTTAGATAAAAAAAAGCCCCTCTTAAGAGGGGCTTTTTTATTAAGGTCTATATTTGGCAAGTATTTCGTCCCAGTTAACTTCACCTGACTCAGGTCTGAACTTTTCCTGGAGTTTTGCAACTCTTTCTTCAAATGTTTCTTTTTCTTCTTTATAGAAAACACCTATAGGAACTTTTCCTTTAAATGGTTCAGCATCCTGAAGCTCTGGATTATCAGCATCAAGTACGTGGGCAGCAAGCTCTAAGGCAGCTTTCATATCTGATGGGTCATGTCCAAGCTCTTTGTTTATATCAATTAATCTTCCTTTGTAGTATTTGAATGTATCTATCTTGTTAAATGTAGGACATGGAGAAAGCACATTTATAAACGCAAATCCTTTATGTTCAATTCCTTTCTGGATAGTTTCTGCAAGGTGTTTTGGATTTCCTGCGTAAGACTGGGCTACAAAAGTTGCTCCGGAAGCTATAGCAAACTTAATAACGTTCATTGGGTCTTCTATGTTTCCATATGGGTTAAGAGAACCTTTGTATCCATGTCTTGAAGTTGGTGATGTCTGGTTTTTAGTAAGAGCATACATTCT
>CAZOTZ010000024.1:7031-21227 GCA_964582875.1 uncultured Aquificales bacterium
GTGAGAGCTGTAACTACTCCAAAGTCTCCACAACCGGGACACCATGTAGGTTCAATATCACTTCTGTACTCCTTTGGTGGGAGTTTTTCCTGTAGTCTGATATATTCCATGATATACCTCCTTTTCAAAGTTTGGTTTATTTTTATAAAAACAGGGCTGAAAAGCCCTGATTTATATCATTAAGCGTTAACTTTCTCTCCAAGAAGTTCAAGGATTTTTTCTTCAATTTCTTTAGGAATGAATGGTTCACCTCTGTAAACATTAAACTGAACAATCTTCTCTTGAGGAATATTTGTAAACATTTTCATAAATCTTGCAAAATGTCCAAGATAAGAAGCTTCAGGAACAAGTATTTTATCAGCCATTGATGCAAGTTCTTCAAGGGCATTTTTAGGAACAGGGTAAAGTAGTTTTGGATATAATGCTGCTATTTTATAACCTTTGTCTCTAAGTCTTTTAACAGCTTCCTGTGCTATAGAAGCTGTTAGTCCCCATGCTACAACAGCTATATCAGCTTTATCTCCTTTTTGAAGGTCTCCTAAATCCCACTCAACAAGGTGAGGATTTTCCTCCTCTACCTTTGATATCTTTCTAAACCTTTTGTCCATCATAACAGTTCTTTCGTTAGGTGTAGTTCTTGGACGTGAGTTTTCTGCGTGTTCAAGGCCTGTAGCAGTGTAAGGTTTTGGAGATTCTCCTGGAACAAACATTGGAGATATACCTGTTTCAGTTATAGCATATCTAAACAGATTTTCTACTTCTTCAGGTTTAACATCTCCTTTTTTAACAACTGGTCTTTCCACAAGATTTTCTTTGATTTTCTTAATATCTGGGGTTGGTATAGCCTCTGCTCTTAAAGATAAAGAACCATCAGTAAGGAATAAGACAGGTAGTTGATATTTCTCAGCAAGGTTGAAAGCTTCTATAGTAAGATAGAAGTTTTCTTCAACGTTTTTAGGAGCAATAACTATTCTCTGGTCATCTCCGTGTCCACCAAGAGCAGCTGCAAAAAGGTCTGCCTGTTCGTGTTTTGTTGGCATACCTGTGGAAGGTCCAGCTCTCTGTACGTCAACGATAACAGCAGGTAGCTCTGTCATAGAAGCAAGACCTATAAGCTCCTGCATAAGAGATATTCCAGGTCCTGATGTTGCTGTCATAGCTTTTACACCAGCAAAAGAAGCACCTATAACAACAGCCATTGATGATATTTCATCTTCAGACTGGTAAACAAAACCACCTGTTTTAAGTATAAGTGGAGATAGATAGTTTCCTACAGTTGTTGCAGGGGTAATTGGATATGCTGCGTAAACTTTAACACCTGCTACAGCAGCTCCAAGGGCAATTGCTTCATTTCCTTCAAGGATAATTACATCTTTTTTAGGTAATGGTCCAGGAACTTTGTATGGGTCTACTTTTTTGAGATGTTCTTTTACGTAGTTTTGTGCTACCTCAATAGCTTTAAAGTTTAGATTAACTACGTCTTCACCTTTCCTTGAGAATTTCTTAACAATTTCTTCTTTTAAAACTTCCATTGGGAAACCAAAAAGCTCAAAAACAGAAGCCATTGCGATAACGTTTTTTGTTATATAAGCTCCAACTTCTTCCTTAGCGAGTTTAGACATAGGAACTGCATAAACGAAAACTCCCATCTTCTCAAGTTCTTCAAGGTCTGGTTCAAAATCTCCACCTTCTGGACCATCCCATATTAAAACCTTTCCTTCACCTAAGAGAGGTTTGTTCACTTCGTATGCTTCACCGTTAAATGCCACGAGTATATCAAAACCATCTCCCTGAGAGAGGATTTTCTCATCTGACATTCTTACCTGGGATAAAGCGTATCCACCTTTGATTTCAGCAGGGAAAGATTTGAAAGTAACAACCTCATAACCAAGATTTGAGGCAGCTCTCATTGTAAAGTCACCGGCAGAGATAACACCTTCTCCACCTTCACCGGCATACTTAATTGTTAAATCAAATGCCATAGCGGATTCCTCCTTTTATTTTTTAGAGCATATTCAATTTTTTATATATTCTTCAGTCCTATAAATATAACACTGTTTGATTTTTTAAATCAAGCTGAAAGTTAAGAATTATTAATATTAAACTGATTAAAGTGTTAAAAGATTAAATAGTTTGTGAATTTTCATTACAAATTGATGAAATCTCTTTTACTCATCTACTTTAAAAGCTTTTATAAAAAAATCTGTAATCTTTGCCATGTAAATCGCTTTTACATAAAGATTTTTTACAAACGCAAGATTTATAAAAAATTGATACATCTGAAAAACTTACGGAAATGGCAATTTTTTTGCAAAAATTCCAGGCAAGACCTTTACAGGTGGCTCTGTTATGAAAAGAATAATGTTTGGATTTTACAAAGGGTTAGGAGATTTTATTTCTGACAGCTACATTATTAGGGAGTTTTCAAAAGGCGGATACAGGACAACAGTTTTTGTTTCAAACTGGCTTTACGAAATTGCAAAATACATTTTACCGACTGTAGATGTTAAAAAGTACTCCTCAAGTAAGGACCTCTTGAGAGAACATTACGATTACGATTATATCTTCCTTACACCAAACTACTTGCACCCTTTCACATTAGAAAAAAGGGCTTTATGGCTCTATTTACTTAAACTTTTTATAGTAAAAATCAAAAGTAAAGAAAGTGTTGTTATACATCCATCTTACAGGGAGCTTTTTTACCACTACTTCCAGTTAAAAGGGACATTTTTAGACGAGCATTTTTTCTTTATGAGTGAAAAACTTATCAGGAAGTTTTTTCCATATATTCATTTTAAAAATCCTGACTGGTCTTATAAAGGTAAGCCTTTTATTAACAGAGTTCTTATATTCCCTTTCTCAGGAAATGAGAATAAAGACTATCCAGTAGAAAAATACGCTTTAGTTGCAGAAAATCTTAAAAATCTTGGTGTGAATGAAGTTCTGTTTTTTGTTCAAAGCAAGGATAGAAAAAAGCTGGATTTTTTAGAAGGGAGATTTCCTGTTGAGACTAAATCTTTGGTGGAGATTGCAAAAACATTTAAAAGTACAGATTTAGTTATTTCTGGAGATACAGGACCAGCCCATTTAGGCGGCTATTTTGGTGCAAATCTTTTAGTTCTTTATGGGTATACAAAACCTGAAAAGTACAGACCAATAAGCAGTGGCAAGGTTATAACCCTTCAATCAAAAACAGGTCTTTTAAAGGATATTTCCCATCTTGAGATACTTGCTCTTATAAAGAAAAACTTTTCTTTCAAGGGGAGAGAAAAAAATGATGAACAAAAAGCTGTCAATATGTATTCCAACGTATAACAGACCTGAGCTTTTAGAGAAAGCTCTAAAGATTTTTTTAGATGAAGCTAAAGAGTTTAATGTGCCTGTTTACATATCTGATGATTCAACAAACGACAAAACAAGAAACATGGTAGAGAAATTAAAAAAAGAATATCCACTTATTTTTTACAGGAAAAACAGTAAGCCCCTTGGTATAGAGGAGAATTTCTTTTCTGTTTTGAACATGTCAGATACCCGGTACAGATGGCTTTTAGGTGATGATGATTCCCTGACAAAAGGGGCTATAAAAAGAGTTTTATCTATCCTTGATAAAGATGATTTTGACGGAGTTATTGTAAATGCCTGTAGGTTAAAAGACAAAAGGTTTCCTGAAAAAGGTTGTAGAAATCTCAGGGTAAAACATCTAAAAACAAAGGTATATACAGATAGGAATGAGCTTTTAAGGGAACTTGGATGGCATACAACATTTATGAGTACAATTATCTACAGTGAAAAAACTATTCAGAATTTTGATAAAAGCCGTTATAAAGGCACAATATTTCCCCAGTTCGTCCTCTTTTACCATTACTTAGGTCTAAAAGAGAAAATAAACGTTTACTGGGATAGTACTCCTACTGTTTACACGTTAAATATAGGTAGTTTAGGAGGAGCGAACTGGTTTAAAAACATAATAAAAATATTCACAAAAGATTGGTTTGAAGCTGTTTTTTCCCTTCCAGATACCTACACAGAAGAAGCAAAACTAAAGTGTATAAAAAGTCATGACTTGTATACAGGTGTCTTCAGTCCTTTGAAACTTCTTTATATACGTTCTTTTGGATATCTAAACAGGGATATCTTAGACAAGTACAGGGATTTTATTCCTTACGCTGTAAACACTCCTAAACCAGTTCTTTATTTAAGCTCCATATTTCCAGTCCCTTTAGCAGCGTTCCTGAGAGAAGTTTACATAAAAATAAAAGGAGGTCATTAGCTATGTTTGATATCACAGCATCTTTAGTACTTTACAAAAACAATCCAAGGGATGTTATAAAAGCGATAAAAAGCTTTTTAAATACCAGTCTTAATGTTTTTCTATACGTTGTTGATAATTCCCCTGAAGATACCCTTGGAAAAATTGTAGAGAGGTTAAACGACGGAAGGATTGAATATATCTTTAACAATGGGGAAAACCTTGGGTTTGGAAAAGCCCATAATATAGCCATAAAAAAAGTAATAGATAAATCCAAATATCACCTTGTACTTAATCCAGATGTCTGGTTTGAAAAAGGAACCCTTGAAAAGCTGTTTGATTTTATGGAAAAGAACCCAGATGTAGGTCAGGTAATGCCAAAGGTTTTAAACCCAGATGGAACTGTACAGGCATTATGTAAAAGACTTCCATCACCAATTGACCTTTTTGGTAGAAGATTTTTACCTTCTCCTTTTAAAAAGGTTTTAGATGAGAGATTAAAATGGTATGAGTTCTGGGATGTTGGTTATGATAACTTAGCTGAAGTACCAGCCCTTTCTGGATGTTTTATGTTTGTTAGAACAAAAGTTTTTAAAGAGGTAGGTCTTTTTGATGATGAGTACTTCATGTATATGGAAGATTATGATATGTGCAGGAGAATAAACAGTAGATATAGAACTATTTACTATCCAGAAGCAATAATTTATCATAAGTATGGTAAACATTCTTACAAAAATAAAAAATTACTCCTTACCCATATACGCTCAGCGATAAGGTACTTTAACAAATGGGGATGGATTTTAGACCTTGACAGGGACATAAAAAATATAGATTCAGGGAGAGTTGCATGAAAGCAGTTATTTTAGCTGGAGGAAGTGGGACAAGACTTTATCCTGTAACAAAAGCTATAAATAAACATTTTCTTCCTATATACAACAAACCCATGATTTACTACCCACTTTCCCTTGTTATGCTCTTAGGTCTTAGAGATGTTCTTTTCATAACAAACAAGTACGATTTACACCACTTTCAGGACCTTTTTGGAGATGGTTCTCACCTTGGGATGAACTTCCAGTACAAAATCCAGGAAAAACCGAATGGTCTTGCAGAAGGTCTCATTCTTGCTGAGGACTTTATAGGAGATGATAACGTCTGTTTTTTGTTAGGGGATAACATATTTTTTGGTCATGACCTTGTACAGATAATGAAAGAAGCGAAATCTGATATAGAAAAGAACAAAGGAGCTTATGTTTTTGGTTATTCTGTGAAAGACCCTGAAAGGTTTGGTGTTGTTGAGTTTGATGAAAGTGGAAAGGTTATTTCTATAGAAGAAAAACCAAAAAAACCTAAGTCAAACTATGCAGTTGTTGGAATGTACTTTTACGATAATGAAGCAGTTGAAATAGCTAAAAATATAACCCCCTCAGATAGAGGAGAGTTAGAGATAACATCTGTTAATGAGGAGTATCTAAAAAAAGGTAAGTTAAAAGTAAAACTCCTTGGAAGGGGATTTGCATGGTTTGACGCAGGTACCCATGACAGCTTTCTTGAGGCTGGAGAGTTTGTTGCAACAATAGAAAAAAGAACAGGCTTGATGATTGGCTGTATAGAGGAGATAGCTTACAACAACGGTTGGATAACAAAAGACCAGCTTTTAGAACTTGCAGAGCCTCTGAAGAAAACAGAGTATGGAAAGTATTTAATAGAATTAGTGGAAGAGAGGGATTAATATGCCTTTTGAGTTTTTTAAAACAGATATACCAGATGTGGTTTTAATAAAACCTAAAGTTTTCGGTGATGATAGAGGCTTTTTTATGGAAACATTCAAAAAATCAGATTTTGAAAAGGCTGGTATAAATGTTAACTTTGTTCAGGATAATCACTCAAAATCTGTAAAAGGTGTTTTAAGAGGTCTTCATTACCAGAAAAAACCTTATGCCCAGGGAAAACTGGTAAGATGTGTAAAAGGAAGAATATTTGATGTGGCTGTTGATATAAGGAAAGGAAGTCCTACATTCGGGAAATGGGTTGCCCAGGAACTTTCTGAAGAAAATAAACTTATGCTATGGATACCAGAAGGTTTTGCCCATGGTTTTTTAACTTTATCAGATGAAGCAGAGGTTATATACAAGGTGTCTGGAAGTGAGTATGCTCCTGATTATGACACAGGTATTCTGTGGAATGACCCACAGATAGGTATAAAATGGCCTGATGTAGGAAAGATTATCCTTTCTGAAAAGGATAGCAGATTGCCTTTACTGAAAGATGCAGATATAAATTTTGAGTACAGGGGGGATACATGAAACTTTTAATCACAGGTGGAGCAGGATTTATAGGAAGTGAGTTTGTCAGGCAGGCTGTTGGAAAAGAGTATGAAGTGGTTGTAGTTGATAAGCTTACATATGCAGGGGATTTAGAAAGGCTTAAAAGTGTTGAAGATAAGATAACTTTTTACAAAGCTGATATAACAGATAGAGAGTTTATAGAACATATATTCAAAACAGAAAAGCCTGATATTGTTGTTCATTGGGCAGCAGAAAGTCATGTAGATAGAAGTATATTAGATGCGTCTCCTTTTATAGAAACTAATGTAAAAGGTACACAGGTTTTACTTGATGTGGCAAAGGAAAACGATATTGATTTGTTTGTTAACATAGCAACAGATGAGGTTTATGGAGAGCTTGGAGAAGAAGGACAGTTTTTTGAGGATACACCACTTGTACCTAACTCTCCATACTCTGTAAGCAAAGCTTCAGCTGATATGCTTGGGAGAGCCTATTTTAAAACTTACGGACTTCCTGTAGTAACTGTCAGACCTTCCAATAACTATGGATGGTGGCAGTACCCGGAAAAACTTATTCCTGTTGTTATACTTAAAGCTTTGAACAATGAACCTATTCCAGTTTATGGAACAGGAAAAAATGTCAGGGAGTGGCTTTTTGTTTCAGATTGTGCAGAAGCTGTTTTTGAGATTATTGAAAAGGGAAAAGTAGGGGATATTTACAATGTTGGAAGTGGAGAAGAAAGGAGAAATATAGAAGTAGTAAAGGCTATTTTAGGTATTTTAGGAAAATCTGAAGACCTGATAACTTTTGTTAAAGATAGACCAGGACACGATTTTAGATATTCATTAAACACAGATAAAATCAAAAAAGAGTTAGGCTGGGAAGCAAAAGTTAAGTTTGAAGAAGGAATAGAAAAAACAGTCAGGTGGTACCTTGATAATATTGAATGGGTAGAGAAAAAACTTGATTTTCTAAAGGATTACTGGAGAAAGGTTTACAACAGCTAAAAAGTTGATAATTTTTTCCTTCAGGAATAATTTATCCCCTCTAACAAAACTCAAGGGATAAAAATGGCAAGGACACCTTTTTTTCTAAAAAAACCTTTTGAGCCAGCTGGAGACCAGCCTAAAGCTATAAAACAGCTTTACGAAAATCTGAAACAGGGAGTTAAAGAGCAGGTTTTACTTGGAGCGACTGGAACAGGAAAAAGTTTTACAATAGCTAATGTTATAGAAAAGTACGGCAAACCTGCCCTTGTTTTAACCCATAATAAAACCCTTGCTGCACAGCTTTACAGGGAGCTAAAAGAGTTTTTCCCTGATAATGCTGTAGAGTATTTTGTTTCCTATTACGATTATTATCAACCTGAAGCTTACGTTCCAGAAAAAGACCTTTATATAGAAAAGGACAGTTCTATAAACGATGCAATAGACAGACTTAGACACTCTGCTACAAAAAGTCTTATAGAAAGACCTGATACTATTGTCGTTTCTTCTGTGTCGTGTATTTACGGTCTTGGAACACCTGAGTTTTACGAGAAACTCAGATTTCATATATATGTTGGACAGCAGATAGACAGACAGCAGTTTTTAAGGAAACTTGTTGAACTTCAGTATCTTAGAGATGATTTTTCTTTTAAAAGGGGAACTTTCAGAGTAAAAGGAGATACTGTAGAAATAATACCTTCCCATACAGAAGATACCATTGTAAGAGTAGAGTTTTTTGGAGATGAAATAGACAGTATAACTGAAATAGACCTTTTTAACCGGAATATCAAGCAAAAACTAAATACAGCAGTTATTTTCCCTGCAAGTCATTACGTTATACCAAGACCTGATATGGTTGATGCTATAAAGCAGATACAGAAAGACCTTGAGAAAGAAGTTGAAGCTTTTAGAAGACAGGGAAAAGAAATAGAGGCAAACAGGCTCTGGCAGAGAACAAACTACGATATAGAAATGATGCTTGAACTTGGAACATGCAAAGGGATAGAAAACTACTCAAGGTATTTTGATGGAAGAAAGCCAGGTGAACCACCTTATACACTTCTTGATTACTTCCCGGATGATTTTCTTCTTATAGTTGACGAATCCCATGTAACAATCCCTCAAGTAAGGGCTATGTACAACGGTGATAGAAGAAGAAAGGAAAACCTCGTTAAGTATGGTTGGAGGCTTAGCTCTGCTTATGACAACAGACCACTAAAGTTTGAGGAGTTTTTACAGAAGATACAGAGAGCCATTTATGTATCAGCAACACCTTCGCAATGGGAAATAGAAAGAAGCAAAGGCGTTATTGTGGAGCAGATAATAAGACCAACAGGTATATTAGACCCTGTTATTGAAGTAAGACCAACAGAAGGACAGTTAGATGACCTTATAAATGAAATCTGGAGAATAAAAGAGAAAGGAGAAAGGGCTATAGTAATAACACTCACAAAGAAGATGGCAGAAAACCTTGCTGATTACCTTGAGGAAAGGGATATAAAAGCTATTTACCTCCATTCAGAGATTGATACTATAGAAAGGGCAAAAATAATAAAAGAGTTAAGGGAAGGAAAATACGATGTTATCGTAGGTGTGAACCTTTTGAGGGAAGGTATTGATATGCCTGAAGTATCTCTCGTTGCTGTTTTAGATGCAGATAAACAGGGATTTTTGCGTTCAACGACTGCCCTTATACAGATAATAGGTAGAGCTGCAAGAAATGTTAATGGTAAAGCTATCCTGTATGCTGATACTATAACACCTGCAATGCAAAAAGCTATAGATGAAACAAACAGAAGAAGAAAAATACAGGAGGAGTACAATAAAAAACATGGAATAGTACCTGAGACTGTTAGAAAAGAAGTTAAAGACCTTATATCCCTTGAGGAAATAGGTATTTATGAATACACAGATTATATACCTGAAGATGTGGAAACAGAAGAAGACCTGATTAAGAAAATAGATAAGTTGGAAAAAGAGATGTGGGAAGCTGCAGAAAAATGGGAATTTGAAAAAGCAGCAGAAATAAGAGACCAGATAGAAAAGTTAAGAAAATTAGTTGGTGTAGTTAAATAGTAGAAAATGTATAATAAACCCAATTCAAATTCTGGAGTACAGATGAGTGAGATAGATAATACTATTCCCCATGATGACCAGTCAGAGAGGGCAGTACTTGGGGCTATACTTTCTGACCCATCTATATCAGATACTGTTATAAATATTCTAAAGCCAGCTGATTTTTTTAACACAAAACACAGGATAATATATGAGGCAATTATAGAGCTTTCTGAAGCTGGAGAACCCCCTGGATATATAGTTGTAAAAAACCACCTTGATTCAAAAGGGAAGTTAGATGAAATTGGAGGAGAAGGATATCTTCTACTTGTTTTAAGTGAAGCTGCACCTTCAAACACTGTAGAAGTAGTAGCAAAACAGGTAAAAGAAAAATCTATTGTAAGAAATCTTATACAGGTTGCCCAGGGAATACTACAGAAAGCAAAAAAATACAAAGATGTAAATGAGCTGATAGAAGAAGCTGAAAGCCAGATATTTAAAATAAATGAAGAAAGGGCTATAACCCATTACTATGAACTTAAAGATGTAATAAAAGACACCTTAAATATAATTAATGAGCTTTCAAAAAAAGAAACAGTTGTTACAGGAATACCATCTGGTTTTTATGACCTTGATAGACTTACGACAGGTTTCCACCCAGGAGACCTTGTTATTATAGCAGCAAGGCCAGCAATGGGAAAAACATCTTTTGCCCTTTCTATACTCCACAATGTTTCTGTTGTTGAAAGGTATCCTTCAGTTTTCTTTTCCCTTGAAATGTCTAAAGAGCAGATAGCTATGAGACTTATGTCCCTTGAGGCAAGGGTTCCACTTAAAAAGGTTCGTTCTGGTTTTTTAAGCCACGAAGAGATGGAAAAACTCGCTGAAGTTTCAGTTGAACTGTCTTCAGCACCTGTTTTTATAGATGATACTGCTTCCCTTTCTATTCTTGATATGAGAGCAAAAGCAAGGAGGTTAAAGAAAGAAAAAGATATACAGCTTATTATTGTTGATTACCTTCAACTTATGCGTTCCCATAGAAGAACAGAAAACAGACAGCAGGAAGTTGCGGAAATATCAAGGGGATTAAAGGCAATAGCAAAGGAGCTATCAATACCAGTGATAGCCCTTGCACAGCTGTCAAGACAGGCTGAATTACGTTCCGATAAAAGACCTCAGCTTGCAGATTTAAGGGAAAGTGGTTCTATAGAACAGGATGCAGACCTTGTTATGTTTATACATAGACCAGAGTACTACAAAAAAAATCCTACCCCTGAGGAAGAAGGATTAGCAGAAATAATAATAGCAAAACAGAGAAATGGACCAACAGGTGTTGTAAATCTTGCATTTATAAAAGAGATAACAAGATTTGAAAATCTTGCAAAAGGAGGTTATGGGGAAGAAGAGGACAGTGGTGATATAATAGATGAACCTCCTTTTGAGACAGAAGAAATGGAAACATTAGATTTAATTGAAGATGAAGACATAGTGGATATCTAAATGGAAAAGATAAAAAGCTTCGTAGAACATATAGGAAATGCAACATTGCTTTTTTTACAGGCAGTTTATCTATCAGTAGTTTCTCCTCCAAAAATAAGACATATTCTCAAGTATATGGAGGAAATCGGTGTAACAGCAGCCCCTTTAATTGCCATAACAGGTTTTTTTACAGGAGGGGTTCTTGTTGTAGAAACGTATCCAACTTTTCATAAATTTAACGCAGAATTTTTAATAGGAGCCCTTGTTTCCCTTTCTTTGGCAAGAGAGCTTTCTCCTGTTCTTGTAGCACTGTTAGTTACAGCCCGTTCAGGTTCAGCTATGGCTGCAAATATAGGAACTATGAGAATAACAGAGCAGATAGATGCCCTTGAGGTAATGGCTGTAAATCCTGTAAGGTACCTGATATCCCCAAGGCTTATAGCAGCTATCATCATGATTCCTTCCCTTGTAATTCTTTCTTATACGTCAGGAATAATAGGTGGTTATTTTGTTGGGACAAAACTTTACTCAATTAACCCTTACCTCTTTATTGAAAAAATGAAAGATTTAACAGACCTTTACGATATTTTAGGAGGACTGTACAAATCAGTAGGTTTTGCAATTGTAATAACCACTGTTTCCTGTTATTTTGGCTATATAACAAAAGGTGGAGCAGAAGGGGTGGGGAAATCCACCACAACTGCTGTTGTTGTTTCTTCGGTTCTTGTTCTTATACTTGATTACTTCTTAACTGCATTAATTTATTAAATTTTCTTAAACCAAAAACAACAAGTAAAGAAACAAAAGTGAAAAGTAATGAAAAGTCTGTCTTCTTAGATAAAGAACATCCTGCTCCACTTCCTCCATTATCTATTGTTTTAGGGTTCTTTTCTTTAGGAACTCCTCCTTCGCTATCCTTTAGTGTATTACTGTTTTCTTTAGGAACTACAAAAGCAAGCTGACTTTTTACAACACCAATGTCATTATCATAATCATATCTACTGTTATCTTCTAAACCTATGTTTATATTGTTTCCGTATTTTTCAATAAGACTTTCATCTATGAGACTACACACTTTTGTAATAGGTTCGCAAAAGGCAACTTTTATCCCTTCTGGGGATTTTGCTAAAGAAAGCTTTATACCTGCGTACTGAATTCCTGTTGTAAATCTTATATAAAAAGGTTTTTTAAAGAAAGTATAGCTATCAGTATCAAGTGTGTAATCATTTTTATTTACAAAACCAGAATCAATAATTGTATATTCATCAGGTTTTATTTTTATTCCAAATTCACCATCTATTGATTTAACAGGGTTTTCTAACATTTTATAAAGATTTAATCTTCCATCAGTGAAAAGTTTTCCTTTTAAATCTGGAAGTTCATCTACATTTACAAGTATAGTTGCCTTTATATCTCTCCAGTTAAGGTAAGGATATTTACTTTTAAGAAGTGCTGCAGCACCTGTTACAAATGGAGCTGCCATAGAAGTTCCAGTTTCTTTATCATACCTGCCTATAGGTAAAATTCCTGTTGGAACTGTACTGTATATCTCCCATCCAGGGGCAGCTAAATCAACAGATTTGCTTCCATAGTAAGAAAACCATGGAATTCTATCGTTTTTATCTGTTGCGGCAACGCATATCAAACCATCGTTATCAAGTTTGTAATTACACGGGTATACAGGAATATTGTCATTATTTGGGTCGAAGTCTCCTGATTGGTTTCCTGCTGCTGTGATAAACAAAATCCCTGCGTTTATACTCTCCTGTATTGCTTCTTTAAGAATATCACCTAAATATACATTCTTACTCCCTGCCCACGAGTTATTAGATGCAACAATATTTACTCCTCTTTCTTTTAGTCTGGTAATATAGTTGAGACATTTTATGATTATCTCTAGAGTTGTGTTATCTCCTCCATCATCAAAGATTTTACATGGTAGGAGTTTTACCCTCCAGTTAACCCCTGCAATACCTTCATTGTTATTTCCTACAGCTCCAATTATTCCGGATACATGGGTTCCATGTATGTTATCTACATTTCCTGGAGATGGGTCATTATCATTATCAAACATATCATATCCTATACAGTCATCTATATAACCATCGTTGTCATCATCTTTTCCTGGTATACCATTGCACTCTGCAGAGTTTTTCCAGATGTTATCTTTTAAATCAGGATGTTTGTAATCAACACCTGTATCCAGAACAGCTACAACTATATCATTTGAACCTGTAGTAATATCCCATGCTTCTGGCGCTTTTATTTTTTCAAATCCCCAATAAAGAGAGGTATCCTTTGAAAATTCTTTGTCATTAGGAATTCTGGTAGGTTTTATAATGTAGTTAGGTTCTACTTTTTCAATTAAAGGGTTATTTTTTAACTGTTGAATGAGTTCTTCAGTTGTTTTTGTTTTTGATTTAACAAGAAAAATCTGTTCGTTTCCCTGTTTAAAAACACTTTGAACTTTAATGTCAGTTCCTGCTATGTGTATTTCTGGATTTTTATTACTCTGGGGTGATATAACTGATTTTTTTAGCTTGATTAAAACTTCACCTTCTATATATTCTGCTGAGTAAGAAAAATAAAAAAAAGTCAGTACTACTGTTATTGATAAGAGAAAAGATTTCATCTCTTTTCCTCCCCACTAATAGTTATTTATTTTTCAGTTTAGTGTTATTTTAACAAAAAATTATTAATTTATGTGGCACATAACCACATTTATAAGTTTATGCGATTTTCAAAAGTAGTTAACTGTTTTTTTATAAAACAGTGTTTGATTTTCTAAAAGCCCTTCATTTATAATAGTTTCTTCAAATAACTGGTCAGGAGAGGTGAAGTATGAGTTTTTTAGAAGAGTATAGAAAACACGCTGAAGAAAGGGCTAAACTTGGTATTCCACCACTTCCTTTAAATGCAAAACAAGTAGAAGAACTTGTTGAGCTACTCCAACAGGTCCCTATTGTAGAAGAAGAGTTCCTGATGGATTTATTCCTGAACAGAGTTCCTCCGGGAGTTGATGATGCTGCGTTTGTTAAAGCAAAGTTTTTAGCTGACATTATAGAAGGTAAGAAAAAGTCTTTAGCGATAACCCCTGTCCATGCTGTTGAGATTTTAGGAACAATGCTTGGAGGCTACAATG
>CAZOTZ010000025.1:0-20895 GCA_964582875.1 uncultured Aquificales bacterium
ACTTACCAATATCATGAAAAAGACCAGCTAAAGCTATTGTATATTTTTCTTTTTTATTTTTATTCAATTTCATCACCCTCCCATCCTTATGAGTTTTATCATAAAGCAAATTTTTGTTTTCAGTCAACTGCCCTTTTAAAACCACAAAAAGTTGTGTAAAATTCAGAAATTATGTTAAAATGCTGGCCATAAAAAATATAAAAATTGTTAAAGGGGAGAGTGAAATGCTTAAGAAAGTAGCATCTTTTCTTGTTATCTCAGGTATGTTAACAAGCTGTGCAACTATGACAAGAGGAACAAAGGAAGCTCTTGTCATAGAAACAGAACCTGCAGGTGCTAAAGTTACTGTTTCCGTAAACGGAGAAGGCGGAGATAGAATTTGTTATACTCCTTGTAGTATGGTACTTTCAAGAAAAGCTACTGCAAAGGTAAAAATTGAGAAAGAAGGTTATCAAACAATAAATGCTACAGTGGTATCTGCAGTATGTAGTGAAGGTGCTTTAGGAATGGCTGGAAATCTTATAGCTGGAGGAGTTATTGGTGCTGGGATAGATGCTATATCTGGTGCTACAAAGTGTTTAAGACCAAATCCCCTTAAAGTAAAGTTAGTGCCTATACAAGAAAGTACTGTAGGTCAAAAGAAATATAATCTAAATAAAAATAACCTATAAGCAAAGGGGCTAAGAAGCCCCTTTTTATTCAAGGTAATCTTTAGTCCATTCTGGATAAAGAGGATAAGTAGAGCATAAAGATAGTACATCTTCCCTGACTTCTTGTATAACTTTTTCATTATCAAGATTTTTCAGAACTTTAACTATATTTTTAGCTATTCTTCTCATATCGTTTTCTTTCATTCCTCTTGTTGTGAGTGCAGCTGTTCCTAACCTTATTCCTGAGGTAACCATTGGCTTTTCAGGGTCAAAAGGTATAGCGTTTTTGTTTACCGTAATATTTGCTTTTCCTAAGGCTTCCTCTGCCTGATTTCCTTTTACATTTAAAGGTCTAAGGTCAACAAGAACAATATGGGAATCTGTTCCACCTGATACTATTCTTAATCCTTCTGCCTTAAGTTCTTCAGCGAGTACCTGGGCATTTTTTACTGTTTGAACTGCGTACTGTCTAAACTCAGGGCTCATAGCTTCTTTGAATGCTACAGCTTTAGCTGCTATAACATGCATAAGAGGTCCACCTTGTAGCCTTGGAAAAACCCATTTATCTATGTCTTTAGCAAACTCTTCTTTACATAAGATAAAACCGCCTCTGGGACCTCTTAACGTTTTATGTGTTGTTGAAGTAACAAAATGGGCATAAGGAACTGGTGAAGGATAAGCTCCACCTGCTATAAGACCTGCGTAATGAGCCATATCTACCATTAAGAGGGCTCCTACCTCATCAGCTATTTCCCTGAACTTTTCCCAGTCTATAATCCTTGAGTAAGCAGACGCTCCTGCTACAATCATTTTTGGTTTATACTCTTTCGCAAGTCTGTAAACTTCATCGTAATCAATCAGCTCTGTTTCTGGATTTACTCCGTATTGAACAGCGTTAAAAACTATTCCTGAAATATTTACTTTTGCCCCATGGGTTAAATGTCCACCGTGGGCAAGGCTCATTCCCATTATGGTATCCCCAGCTTTCAACTGGGAAAAATATACAGCCTGATTAGCCTGTGAACCAGAATGGGGTTGAACGTTTGCATGTTCAGCATTGAATATTTCTTTTACCCTTTTTATAGCAAGGTCTTCAGCTATATCAACATATTCACATCCACCATAATACCTTTTGTGGGGAAGACCTTCTGCATACTTATTCGTGAGGACAGAACCCTGGGCTTCCATAACTGCATAAGATGTGTAGTTTTCAGAAGCAATCATTTCTAAATGTTCCTGCTGTCTTTTAAACTCCTTTGAAACAGCTTCAAATATTTCTGGGTCTTGCTTTTTTAAATGCTCCAGCAATTAACAAACCTCCTTGTTATTTATTAACAGAAATTCCTATCTTCTATCTCTTTAATGAGATTTACTCTTCTTTCGTGTCTTCCTCCTTCAAAATCTGTAGAGAAAAATTCATCAACTATTCCAAGAACAACATCTATTCCTAAAACCCTTGCTCCAAAAGCGAGGATATTTGCGTCGTTATGTTTTCTTGCCATCCTTGCCATATACTCATTAGTACACAAAGCAGCTCTAATTCCTTTTACTTTGTTTGCCGAGATTGATATGCCAATTCCTGTTCCACATATTACAATCCCTTTATCTGCTTCCCCAGAAGCTACAGCATTAGCTACAGCTTCCCCGTACACTGGATAATCAACCCTTTCTTCAGAGTATGTCCCTTTATCTATAACTTCAAAACCCTTTTCTTCCAGATGTTTTTTTACTATTTCTTTGTAATGATATCCTGCGTGGTCAGAACCTATAGCTATTTTCACGAAAATTTCCTCCTTATCAGTGTTAAACTATTAAAAATATTATACATACAAAGGGAGGTTATCTTATGTTTAAATTCAGTAGATTTTTAACAGGCATGCTATTTCTCTTTACCACTTTCGTATACCTCTCAAAAGCTGAAACAGGCTGGGAAAACTGTTTATATCCTCAAACACTTACAATTAAAGAAGCTGAAGATGCCCTAAAACCATTCCTTACAAAGCAGAAAGTTTTTGACGTTAGAAAATCTCCAATCCCAGGTTTTTATGAAGTAATACTTGTTTATAAAGACAAAATAACACCTGTTTATGTTGATTGTAATCTTGAACATTTCATATTTGGAAGGATTTTTGAGATTAAATCTAAAAAAAACATTGTCTCAAAAACAATAGAAGAATACCAACCAAAGCTTACAGAGGTTAAGAAAAAAGCGATAATAAAAGCTTTAGGAAAAGAAAAAGGTGAAAAACTTGTAAAATTCCTTGGAGAAGGTGGTTTAAAAGAAGTTATCCTTGTTGACCCAGAAGAAATTCCTAAAGACCAAAATGTTATCCTTGGAAATCCAAAAGGTAAAATCCATCTATATTCATTAGAAGAACCTGAATGTATACACTGTGCAAATTTTGCCCCTAAAATGGAAAAATTACTAAAAAAATACAAAGATATAAAATTTGAAGTTATCCTTATACCGTGGTACATGCATCCAGATGGAAAAAAAGTTATAGAGAAAGTCATATGTGAAAAAGACCCTAAAAAGAAAGCAAAAATCCTTGAAGAAGCTTTCAAAGCAACAAGAGAAGGAAATAAAGAAAAAATTAAAGAACTTGGTGAAGATTGCAAGTTTGGAGATGCTATAGCTAACAGAAACTGGATTTTCTTTAAAAGAAATAAAATCAAAGCAACACCAGCTCTAATACTCCCTGGTGGAATTGTTATAACCGATAGGGATATTCTTGAAGATGAGAAAAAACTTGAAGAGCTTATAAAAATAATTGTTTCATAAGTTTTTCACATTGAAGGAAGTTAAATAAACAAATAAAAACAAAGGAGGTTCTTATGAAAAAGTTATTAGTAGGTTTGGTTACAGCAGCAACTTTAGCTTCAACAGCATCTTTTGCAAAAGAAGCTGAAAAAAATACATGTGTTCCTTTAAAAGACTTTACTGTTGAAAAAGCAAAAGACCTTTTAAAAGAGTACTTAAAAGGTGGTGTAAAAATAATAGGAACTGGTAAATCTCCAGTTAAATCACTTTATGAAGTAGATGTTGATGTAAACGGAAGAAGATTTCCTGTCTATGTTGATTGTGGGCTTAAATACCTTGTAATGGGAAGTATCATTGATATTTCTTCAAAGAAAAATCTCACTAAAGAAAGAGGAGAAGCCCTTACACAACAGGCTATAGAAGAAAGAAAAAAAGAGATTGCTAAATACATAGGTGAAGAAAAGGTAGAAAAACTTAAAAAAGTCTTAGGTCCAAGATTCCAGGAAGTTAAAGTAGCTGACCTTAAAGCTCTACCAGAAACTAAGGAAGGAATGGTGGTACTTGGAAATCCAAAAGGAAAAACCACAATATATGTAGTTGACGACCCAGAATGTCCTTTCTGTGCAAAACTTGATGCAGAACTTAAAAAACTTCTTGAAAAAAGAAAAGACCTTAAAGTTGAAGTTATTCTCTTCCCACTTGATTTCCACAAACACGCTGCAGGAATATCTGCAAACATAGTATGTGCAAATGACAATAAGAAAAAAGCAGAAATACTTGAGAAATCCTTTGAAGCTGTAAGAAACAGAAATATTTCTAAACTTTCTGACCTTGAACTTAAAGAAAAATGCAAAGACAAAGATGTAAATGAAATACTTAGACAAAACTTTATGTTTGCAAGGTCTGTAGGAGTTTCTGGAACACCTACGTTAATATTCCCAGGAGGAATTGTTATTTCAGGATACATGTCAGCTGACCAGTTAGAGAAGATATTAGATGCTCTTACATCTGATAATAAATCAAAAAAATAAGTTGTAAAGGAGCAGGGGAATGAAAACCGAGCAAACTTCCCCTGTTCTTTCTGTTAAAAATCTAAAAGTTTCTTTTGAGATAGAAAATCAGACTGTTCAGGCTGTCAAAGGAATTTCGTTTGATATATTTAAAGGAGAGATAGTTGCCTTAGTTGGGGAATCAGGTTCAGGAAAAAGTGTAACCTGTTTTTCTATTATGAAACTCCTACCAAAATATGCTCACGTTTCAGGGAAAATTTCCCTTAATACAGAAAAATTTAAGTATGAAAATCTGCTTTCTTTAAAGGAAAACGAATTAAGAAAAATAAGGGGAAATGCTATATCTATGGTCTTTCAAGAGCCCTCAGCTGTTTTAAATCCTCTCCTCACTATAGGAGAACAGATAGTAGAAACAATAAAAGCCCATCAAAGTGTTTCTGAAGAAGAAGCAAAAGAAATTGCATTGGAAGCCTTAAAAAAAGCCCATGTTCCAGAACCAGAAAGAAGGTTTAAACAGTATCCCCACGAGCTTTCAGGAGGATTAAAGCAGAGAGTAGTTATAGCAACTGCAGTAGCAAATAATTCTAAAATAATCCTTGCTGATGAGCCTACTACAGCCCTTGATGTTACAGTTTCAGCACAGATTTTAAAACTGTTTAAAAAGATGAAAGAGGAAATGAAAATATCAATTTTACTTATAACCCACGACCTTGGAGTAGTAGCAGAGGTTGCAGATAGAGTTTTAGTTATGTATAAAGGTGAAATTGTAGAACAGGGAGATGTTTTTCAAATATTTGATAACCCAAAACATCCTTATACTAAAAAACTTTTACAATCAAGACCTTCTCTAAAAAGTGTAGTAGGATGAAAAAAGTTTACCTCTTTACTGATGGTTCTTCCCTTGGAAATCCCGGAGCAGGTGGATGGTGTGCTTTACTCAGGTATAACAAACACGAAAAAATCCTAAAAGGTGGTAAGAAAAATACTACAAACAATGAAATGGAAATAAAAGCAGTTCTTGAAGGATTAAAAGCGTTAAAAGAGCCCTGTGAAGTAGAGCTTTACAGTGATTCTAAATACGTTATCCAGGCTATTGAAAGCTGGATTTATAACTGGGAAAAAAATAACTGGAAAACATCATCTAAAAAACCTGTAGCTCACAGTGATATGTGGAAAGAGATACTTAAGTTAATAAAAAAACACAAGGTTATTCCTATATGGGTTAAAGCCCACGCTGGACATAAAGAAAATGAACTTTGCGACAAAATAGCTAAAGAAGAAGCCAAAAAACACCAGTAAATAAATCATTATCCCACTACGTTCAGACAAAACTTTTATTATATTCTCGGAAACCATTATAAAAAGCTAATTCACGCAGAAATATATTTTCTATTCAAAATGCAAAACTTATCAGTTATTATTACTACTTTAAAAGCTCGGTTAAATGTATATCTCTTTCCCCATAAACATCATCTTCAGGGGAAACACACAGTTTACATACAGTTCCAGCCTTTGTTATTTTCTGTATTTCTTCTAATGTTTTTGCTCCATTTTCTATTGCTTCTAATATCTCCTGAAGAGAAATTCTTAAACAAACGCAAACTTCAATTTCTTCACCCATTTTATTTCTCCTTTTATTCTTCTGAAATAAAATCAGGTTCAACTTTGAAGAAAAGTTTTCTTTCTTTTAGTTCTTTATAAAGTTTTTCTATCTCTTTTTGATAGTCAGCTTCTCCTTTCTCCACCTTGTCCATAATTTCCTCAAGCTCTTTTGTAAAACTTTCACTTACGAAAGGATAAATATCCTCTCTTTTCTTGATTAACGACATGACCGTCCTACCAAGTTTAGTTGGGAATAAATAACCTCTCCTTTCTATTACATAGTGCCTATCAAGGAGTTTTTGTATAGTTATTGCATATGTTGAAGGTCTACCTATTCCTTTTTCTTTCATATCCTGAATAACTGTGGAAAATGTGTAATAAGGGACTTTAGGTTTTAGCTGGTACTTTTTGTTTCCGTCAATATTAACTTTTCCTTCTGGTACCTGATAAGTATGGACAGGAAGTATAAGGTCGTATCCATGCTCTAATATATCTGTTAATACATCTTCCTCTATTTCTTTATCAAAGGCTTTTATACTGAATGTTGTCTTTTCAACAACAGTTTCTTTCATCTGGGATGCTATAAATCTTTTAAAGATAATGTTATAAAGTTTTATATGTCTGTTTGTTATTCCCTGTATGTTCATTGTATAAAGCATTGAACGGAGTTCTTCAGCATCCATAGGTCTTGTAGGTCTTATACACTCGTGGGCTCCACCTGCAGAAGAGAATGTTCTTGGTTTAAAGTACTCTTCACCGAAGTTTTCTTCTATGTACTCTTTTGCTACAAAAACACCAGCTTCAGAAACCCTAAAGCTGTCTGTTCTGTGGTATGTAATAAGACCAGCTTCAAATAAATCCTGTGCCAACTGCATTATTTCTTGTGGGGAGTATTTAAGTTCCTTAGAAGCTTCAGCAAGCATAAGGTCTGTTGTAAATGGTTTTACAAAAAGCTGTTCTTCCTCTTTTTTAACTGCTTTTATTAAAACAAACTCAAGATTATCGTAAAACCATTTAGCTTCCTTTTTATCCTCAAAAACGAATTCAAAAGGATAACCGTTTATGGTTATTCTAACTATAGCTATTTTTTGTTTAGCTTCATCTGTTCTGTTTATTATCCATTCTAAAACTGGAGTTTGAACTCTACCTGCAGAAAGCCATTTTTTGTGGAGTTTCTTTTGAATATACTGGGATATTGTAAAACCTATCCACCTATCGGCTATCCTTCTTATTAACTGGGCTTTTACAAGATTTATATCAAAATCTCTAAAGTTATTTATAGCTTCAAGGAAAGCTCTTCTTGTTACTTCATGGAACTCAGCTCTCTTTATACTGTAGTTATAAGGAAGAGAATTTAAAAACAGGTCATAACTTATTTTTTCTCCTTCTGTGTCTGGGTCTGTAGCGATGAATATTTCGTTTACTTCTAAATCAAGTTCCCTTATGCTTTCAATAATATCTTTCTTTGTTTCATCTATAGGCTCAAAAAGAGGGATAAAATCACTGTTTTTCTTTACTCCAAATAGTTCTTCCTCTTTATTCAGGTCAAATACATGTCCTTTACTTGCAACAATAGTTAAAAACCTTTCTCCTATTGCAATTTCATAAGCGTCAAGTTTTTTTAGTCTTCTTCTAAGGGGTTTACCAAAGAAATTAGCTATTGTTCTTGCTTTATTTGGAGATTCAACAATAACAACTGTTGTTAAAAATGATTTCCTTTCCTCTGGTATGAACTCACCTTTTAAAACTTTTTTAACTTTTTCTCTATCTTCATCAATCTTTTTGAGTATTTCTTCAATATTTACTTCTTCAGCAGGTTTAAACTGTATATCTTCACTGAACCATCTTATTTTTTTCTGGAGTGAATAGAATGCTTTATCATCATCTACAAGGAGGTAAGCAAGCCCTTTTGTTAACCCTCCTGCGTAAAGCCTTGATGTTCTCCCGGAAGCCTGTATGTATCCGGTAACATCTGCGGTTGTAAGGATAAAACTATCTCCTTCCTTTTTAAGTGTTATTTCAGGGGAGTTTTGGACTGCCTCAAAAACTTCAGGTCTTTCTATAACAGATTTAACTTTTTCCTGTATCTGTCTTAGCTTTTCAAGTTTTTCAGGTTGTAGTTTTTCTGGCTGTATAAAAGCGTAAATCTTTAAGAAATTTATGTAATCATAAAATTCTTTCACTTCAGCAGGTTCCAGAAGTTTTTTCTTTACAAGGAAAGGTGTGAGGGAAAGAAGGAAATAGTACAGGTGAATAAACTCTTCCTCAAACCTTATATTAAATTGGAGTTTTGGAACTCCAACGAAAACTGCATACCTTATAACATCTGGAAGGTCAACTCCCCTTGCAAGGGGGTTTCTGTAGCTTGCAAATCCAACGGCAACCTGAATTTTTCCTTCCCTGTAATCGTCTAATCTGTCCATTAACTCTTCATAAGAGACTGCTGATATACCTTTTTTATTTAAAAACTCAACGTACTTTTCAAGGGTTTCTTTTGTTTCAGAAGAAGAAAGAAATGCAAGACCACCTTTGCCTAATTTTTCTAAAACTTCTACACTTCTTTCCCATACATCAGAGGGTTTTTCATAAATATCTTCTATATTTCTAAGTGTCAAAGAAGGTCTTCCTACTTCAAATCCAAGTAGTTCTCTAAAAAGGTTTACTCTTCTTGAGCGGGGGTTTGATGTTGCAGAGGAAACGATTAAAACCCCTTTTCTTTTTTCTGCTATTTTAAGAATTTTTGCCTGCCAGTTCTGTAAAAGCTCTAAATCTTTTTCTGAGGGCTGTCCTTTTTTAAAAAGGTTCTGTTTAAATGTTATAAATTTCAGTGTGTAATCTATTTCTTCCTGTGAAAAACCAAGTAGCATAAGTATTTTGTCTATATTTTTAGCAGATTTCAGTATGCTGTCTACATCATCAACAAAGACAAGTCCGTAATTTCCTTTAGGAATAATATCTACATTTTTATAAAGGAACATTGTTGTTGTTAAAAGGATTTTAAAATCCCCGTTTTTTATCCTCTCTTTGTACTCTTCTTGTTTTTTCTTTGTTTTAGCAAACTTTGCTGTGTAGGCAAGAATGTCTTCTTCTTTTACCCCAAAGGAAATAAGCCTTTCATGGGCTTGATTTACAAGCATCTGTGTAGGGAATATAAGGTAAGATTTTTTATTTTCCTTATCGTTTAGATACTTTGATAAAACAAGACCAAATGTTGTTTTTCCTATTCCTGTAGGAGCAAGAAGTGCATAGGATATATTTAGAAAAAATCTTATTGCCCATGTTTCCTGAATAGACCATAAATCATTCTTTATTATCTGATAGAAAAATTTTTTAAAATCTTTTACCTTTTCCCACAGATTACAAATATCAGTAAACTTACCGTATCCTAAAAAAGCACATAAATCTTCCCTTGGAACTTCCTCAGGTAAACAGTTTTCACAAACAAGCCCTTTAAAAAGCCTTTCTGAGGTTATATCTCCGCCACAATTTGGACACATATTTTTATACACTATTGGAATAACTTCTTTACCCATTGTTTCCTCTCAAGTAATTGATTTATCACTTACCCATTATACCCATAGTTTTTAAATAAGTATCTACCATATTTTCAATAATGTGAACTGCAAAATAAACAAGAGCTCCGGCTCCAATAGAAAGTACAGCAAGACCTACAAATATCTGTAAAGGCAGACCTACTATAAAAACATTTATCTGGGGTATAAGTCTGTTTACAAGGGCTAAAGAGACATTAATGATAAGAAGAATAAGGGCAAAGGGGAAAGACATTTTAAATCCATAATAAAAGATAACAGGTAGCTTCTGGAGAACAAAAACAAATCCGTCAAAGTTTATAGGCTGATACAGTGGAATAACCTCAAAGCTTTTTAAGATAGAACCGATAAAAATCTGGTAAGCACCGGTAATGAAAAAAAGAAGGTAGAATAAAGCTATAAAATACCTGTCAAGAACAGAAATCTGACCAAATGCAGGGTCAAACACATTCACTATTGTAAATCCCATAAAATAACTGATTATTTCAGCTGCGTATGAGAAAGCAGCAACAAAAATACTAACAGTTAACCCTAAAAGGAAGCCTATAACAACCTCTTTAACCACAAGAATAAAAAAAATCAGAAGTGAAAAGTCAGATAAAGGATAAGAAAGACCTGTTATCTTCACAAAGAAAAAAGAAAGACCAATAACAAACAAAACCCTGACATTCAAAGGAACAAAATCTGTATTTAAGAAAGGGATACTCATAAAAATACCTATAACCCTTGAAAACACAAGTCCTAAGGCAACAGCATTTTCAGGAGTGATAAAATTTTCCATAAAACTTCCAGAAGATATTTTTTTTAATTCTATAACATAAGGAGAGGTTTATGAACAGAGTAATTTTTGGTGGTAAAGATGTAATACCTTCAAAGATTGTTTGTGTAGGGAGAAACTACGTTGAACACATAAAAGAGTTAGAAAACGAGATACCAGAAGAGATAGTCCTTTTTATAAAACCAAATTCATCAATATCAGAAAAGCTTATAAAACCAGAAAAAAAAGCAAGGTATGAAGGGGAAATATGTTTCATTATTAAGAATGGAGAAATAGCAGGAATTGGGTTTGGTTTAGATTTAACACTTGTAGAAGAACAGGAAAAAGCGAAAAAGAAAGGTCTTCCATGGGAAAAGGCGAAGGCTTTTGATAAATCTGCTGTGTTCAGTGAGTTTGTTCCAGTAAAAACCTTCAACAATGTAAAGATGGAGCTGTACATAAATGGAACTTTAAGACAGGAAGGGGACACATCTCTTATGATTTATAAACCAGAAGAAATAATAAAAGAAATAAGTAAGTATTTTTCCCTTGAAGACTATGATATTGTGATGACTGGAACACCTAAAGGTGTTGGTCTTGTTAAAGAAGGAGACGTTTATAAAGGGAGAATAATCGTAGATGGAAAGGTTTTAGTAGAAAAAAACTGGACTGTTGAAAAAGATTAAAAAATGTTTCTTGTATTATAATTTTTTTGTTTTACTTAAAAGAGGGAAGGAGAGGCCATGTTTAAAAAATATATGACCCTTGAAGACGTTGATGTTTCAGGAAAAAGAGTATTTGTTAGAGTAGATTACAACGTTCCTTTAGATGAACACGGAAATATAGTTGATGATGTTAGAATAAGGGAAACAATACCTACTATAAACTACCTTCTTGATAGAAACGCTAAGATAATCCTTGCATCACACCTTGGCAGACCGAAAGGGGAGAGAAATCCAAAATACTCCCTTTATCCTGTTGCGAAAAGACTTGAAAGACTTCTTGATAAAGAAGTTAAGTTTTTACCTGACTGTATAGGTTCTGAAGTTGAAGAAGCAGTGTTCTCAATGAAAGAAGGAGATATTATCTTACTTGAAAACCTTAGATTTCACCCAGGTGAGGAGAAAAACGACCCGGAATTTGCTAAAGCCCTTGCTAAACTTGCAGAAATATACGTACTTGATGCATTTGGAACATGTCACAGGAAACACGCCTCTATGTACGGGATAAAGGATTACGTCCAGCCTGTTGTAATGGGATTTTTATTAGAAAGGGAGCTAAAGTACTTTGAAAAAGCCCTTGTAAATCCTCAAAGACCTGTTGTAGCTTTTGTAGGAGGAGCAAAAGTATCCTCAAAACTTGGGGTTATTAAACATCTACTTGATAAAGTAGACAAGATATTTATCGGTGGAGCTATGGCTTTTACCTTTATAAAAGCCCAGGGGTATGACGTAGGTTCTTCCCTTGTAGAGGAAGATATGTTTGAAGAGGCTCTCCATGTAATACAGAAAGCAAAAGAAAAAGATGTAAAGTTTTACCTTCCTGTTGATTTTGTATGTGGTCAGGCAATATCAGAACAAACCCCTGTCCTTGAGGTTGCCTGGCAGGAAATACCAAAAGGATGGATGGGACTTGATATTGGACATGCATCAGTAATTCTTATTAAAGAAATTCTCAAAGATGTCCAGACGATTGTGTGGAATGGACCAATGGGAGTTTTTGAGATAGATAAATTCAAAATGGGGACTTACGAGCTTGCCCATGCAATAGCTGACTCTCCTGCTTTATCTATTGCTGGTGGAGGAGATACCGATTATGCGATACATAAAGCAGGTGTTATTGACAAAATAAGTTATATATCAACAGGAGGAGGAGCTTTCTTAGAATTACTTGAAGGAAAACAGCTCCCGTGTCTTGAAGCAATAACAAAGAAATAAGGAGAAGTTATGGATATAGATAACTTTATTCAGACAGCAAAAGAAGCAGCTGTTTTAGGTGGTTCAATACTGAAGGAAAACTTTAAAAAAATAAAGAAAGAAGATGTTGAGTATAAAGCACGGAAAGATTTTGTTACATACGTAGACAAAAAATCAGAGGAAAGGATAAGGAACTTCATCCTTTCTGTCTATCCTGAACACGCTTTTTTAGGTGAAGAAGAAGGGGTTATAGGAAATAAGGAAAGTGAGTATATATGGATAGTTGACCCTTTAGATGGGACAAAGAACTATATAAACGGGTTTGATATATACGCTGTGTCAGTTGCTTTAAAAAAGGGAAATGAAATAATCGCAGGCTCAATATACATACCTATGCTTGATAAACTTTACTGGGCAGGAAAAGGGAAAGGAGCATTTTTAAACGGAGAAAGAATTCAAGTGTCAGATAGACCTAAGGAGATGGCAATAATTGCGACTGGTTTTCCATTCAGATATGTAGAGGAGATTGATAGATACTTAAAAGCATTTAGAGAGGCTATGATTAGATTTTCTGCTGTAAGAAGACCTGGTGCTGCAGCTGTTGATTTAGCACTTACAGCAGAAGGTGTATTTGATGGATTTTTTGAAATGAAGTTATCTGTCTGGGATATAGCAGCAGGCTCACTTCTTGTTGAAGAAGCAGGAGGAGTTTTCACAAATTTTGAAGGAAAAAAAGAGCTTGATGGAAATGTGGTAGCTGGAGGAAAAGAGATACACAGAGAACTGTTTGACATAGTTCAGAAAACACTTGTTTAAGGAGAGAAGATGTTTAGGAAAAACAGACCACTTATAGCTTTACCTGTAGATGATAAAAACCTTGAGGATGTACTAAAAAAAGCAAAAGAAAAAAGTATAGACATAATAGAACTAAGGATAGACCAGTTTTCAAACCTTGATATCAGCTACATAAAGGAAAAGGCAAAGCTTGTTAAAGACTACAACTTTTTCTTACTTGCCACTGTAAGATGTAAAGAAGAAGGTGGAACAGATATTCCAGACCAGGATAGATTGAGTATATTCAGTGAGATTTCACAATTTGCTGATATCCTTGATATTGAACTAAAATCACAGATAAACAGAGAAGTTATAAAATTAGCCTATGAAAAAGGAAAAATGTCTCTTGTCTCTTACCATGACTTTGAAAAAACCCCTGATGAAGAAGAGATACAGAGTATCATTGATGAAGCTTCTAAGTTAAATCCAGATATTATCAAGTATGCTTTTTCTGTTAAAAACATAGATGATGTAGGTAGAATTCTTTCTGTAACACATAAAAACAGGGATAAGAACCTTGTAGCTATTGGAATGGGAGAACTTGGAAAAATAACAAGGGTAGCTGGATTTTTCTTCGGCTCTGTTATATCTTACACGTTTATTGGTAAATCCTTTGCTCCAGGACAGATAGAAGCAGATAGACTTATAGAGGAAATGAAGTTTTACGGAATATATTAATAGCATTTTATTAATAAACTATTTAAATTTATTTTATTAAGGGCTACTTTAAAGGAGAGAAGAATGCAACATTTATCACAAGAACAGATTGAAGAGTTAAAAAAAATACTCCTTGAGTGGAAAGAACAACTTCTTAAAGAATCCCAGGAATCAATGGGGGAAGCTCTATCTTACGAAGGGGGAGATGAAATAGATAGAGCAGATACAGAAGCAGGAAGACTTGTAAAACTCAGAAACCTTGACAGAGATAGGAAAGTTTTAAAAAGAATTGAAATAACCCTCAGGAAAATAGAGCACGGAACATACGGTATATGTGAAATGTGTGGAGCAGAAATCCCTTACAAGAGATTAAAAGCGAGACCAATAGCAAGACTATGTATAAAATGTAAAGAAATAGAAGAAGAAAATGAGTAATTTCACATGAAAAAATTTTCCTTGTTCACTATTTTGTAATAGTACCTGATAGAAAATCTGCCCTCCTCAGCATTATGATTTATTTCACTAAGTTATTATCTTTTAACTTAGTATAATAGAAAAAAACTGGAGGTAGACTGTTGATAGATAAAGATTTCTCCCCTGAAGAGAAAAAAGCAACACTCGGGCTTGCTGGTGTTTTTTCTTTGAGAATGCTTGGTCTTTTTCTTGTTCTTCCTGTTTTAAGTATCTATGCATCAGAGTTTCCAGGGGCTACTTCTTTTCTTGTTGGTCTTGCCATTGGTGCATATGGACTTACACAGGCATTCTTACAGATACCTTACGGTCTTCTGAGTGATAAGATAGGTAGAATTCCTATTTTGATTTTTTCTACAGTAGTTTTTATACTCGGTAGTCTTTTAGCAGCATACGCTTCAAACGAACATAACATCCACTTATTAATCGTTGGTAGGCTTCTCCAGGGTATGGGGGCTGTTTCGTCTGTTGTTATAGCTTTAATTGCAGACCTTACAAGACCAGAAATCAGAACAAGAGCAATGGCAACAATCGGAGCTTCAATAGGAATGGCTTTTGCTTTTGGTATGGTTTTAGGACCATGGATAGCGTCCCATTTTGGATTAGGAGGTGTTTTTCTGTTCACAGCTATTTTAGCTTTAATATCACTTCCTTATATAATCTGGGGAATACCAAAACCTAAAGTTATTGTTCACCATGAAGATGCAGAATTCACAGGCTCTTACTTAGGAGATGTTTTAAGAAATAAAAATCTCTTAAAAATGGACTTTGGAATGTTTACCCTTCATATGGGACTTACAGCAGTATTTACCGCAGCTCCTTTGATACTTAAAAAGTTTATGAACCCTCAGGATTTGTGGAAAGTTTACCTTGTTATGTTCCTTGTAGGTTTAACGTTTATGGTTCCAAGTACTATAATTGCTGAGAAAAAAGGTCTTATTAAAGAAGTAAAAATAGCGGCAATTATAATACTCCTTGTATCATTTGGACTTTTTGTTAAGTTTGAAAACAGCTTTGTTCCTGCTGTAATAGCAATAATTGTTTACTTTACAGGGTTTATGATGCTTGAACCTATAATGCCTTCACTTATGAGTAAGTACGCAAACCCAAGGACAAAAGGAACAGCTTCAGGTGTATTTAATACCTCACAGTTTTTTGGTGCTTTTGTTGGTGGTGCTGTTGCCGGTTATCTGATGAAGTATGGAATTGACTATGTTTTTTACTTCCTTGGAGTTATTACAGTACTGTGGCTTTTAACAGTTCTTACACTACAGATGCCAGAAAAAGCAAAAGGTTGATTTTAAAAAAAGCTCCTTTTAGTTTTAATAGAAAAAGGAGTTAAAAATGGTTAATATAAATCTGGAAGAGGTCACAGGTATAAAGCCTGTGACCGATGAAAAACAGGAAAAGCACCTTTATAACAAACCAGTTAAGCAAAAGAAAAAGAAAGAAACAAAAAAAGAAAAAAAGAAGGAGGAAGGAAGAATAATAGATATATACGCGTAGTTTCTACTTCCACACACCAGCTATCTCAGTTCCACATTTTGGACATTTTCCATCTTTTAAATGGTTTATTACAAACTGACCTATATGCCCTCTTCTGTCAATAACCCTGTATCCACAGGAAGGACAGTAAGTTGATTCCCTATCTTCATCATCAAAGTTTCCAACATAAACATAGTTCAATCCAGCTTCTTTTCCAATCTCATACGCTTTTTTAAGGGTTTCTATTGGAGTTGGAGGAACATCCATCATTTTGTAAGCAGGGAAGAACCTTGATATATGCCATGGGATATTTTTATCTAAAGAAGCTATCCAGTTAGCAGCTTCTTTTAGCTCTTTCTCATCATCGTTGTACCCGGGAATAATAAGAGTTGTTAACTCTACCCATATTCCAAGCTCTTTTGCGTGCTCTATTGTTCTTAAAACAGGCTTTAGTCTTGCACAGGATATATCTTTGTAAAAATCATCTCTGAAAGCTTTAAGGTCTATATTCATTGCATCAAGATAAGGGGCAAGTGTTTCAAGAGCTTCTTTAGTTTCATAACCACTTGATACAAATACATTTCTTATCCCATTTTCCTTAGCAAGTTTCATTGTGTCATAAGCATACTCAAAGAAAACAACAGGTTCATTGTAAGTATAAGCTATAGATGGGATATTGTTTGTTTTACATATGTTTACTATTGTTTCAGGCATCAGGTTTACCCCAAAAACTTCTCCGTTATGGGTTTGGGGGTGCTGTGAAATTTCCCAGTTTTGACAGAACTTACAGCAAAAATTACACCCTACTGTTCCCACAGAAAAAATAGGAGTGTTTGGTAAAAAATGGAAAAGTGGCTTTTTCTCAACAGGGTCAACATTATAAGAAGCTGCAAGACCATAGACTGTAAGATAAAGATTTCCATCTTCACCAACTTTTCTTATACCACATTTTCCAAGTTCCCCTTTATCTAAAACACATCTTTGACTGCACGCTTTACATAAAACCTTACCATTTGGTTTTTTTTCAGACATCCAGGCTAAAGCTTCCATTTTTTATCCTCCTTTTTTTGAAGCTAAATATATAAAGCAAACTTTATAATGCAAGACTAAAATCTTTACAGATGCCAAATAGGTTAAAATATATAGTTAAATCCTTAATAAAGAGGTATGTTTATGCCAAAGAGAACAGATATCAGTAGAATTCTCCTTATAGGTTCTGGTCCAATTGTTATAGGTCAGGCAGCAGAGTTTGATTACTCAGGTACACAGGGAGTAAAGGCACTGAAGGAAGAAGGATATGAAGTAATCCTTGTTAACTCAAACCCTGCAACTATAATGACAGACCCAGAAATTGCAGATAAAACATATATAGAACCTCTAATTACACCAGTTATAGAAAAGATAATAGAAAAAGAAAGGCCAGATGCTCTACTTCCAACATTAGGAGGACAGACAGCTTTAAACCTTGCCGTTGACCTTTATGAGAAAGGTATCCTTGATAAATACGGCGTAAAAATGATTGGAGCAAATTATGAAGCAATAAAGAAAGCAGAAGATAGGGAACTGTTTAAAGAAGCTATGGAAAAGATAGGACTGCAAATGCCTAAAAGCGCTGTAGTCAAATCTTTAGCAGAGGCAGAAGAAATAATAGACTGGATAGGATTTCCTGTTATTATAAGACCTTCCTTTACATTAGGTGGAACAGGTGGTTCAATTGCTTATAACAAAGATGAGTTTTACCCAAAAGTGAAAGCAGGGCTTGAAGCATCACCTGTTCATGAAGTTTTACTTGAAGAGTCTGTTATTGGATGGAAAGAGTTTGAAATGGAAGTTATGAGGGATAAAAATGACAACTGCGTTATTATATGTTCAATAGAAAACTTAGACCCTATGGGGGTACATACTGGGGACAGTATAACAATAGCACCAGCAATGACCCTTACAGATAAGGAGTATCAGATACTCAGGGATTACACAATAGCTGTTATAAGAGAGATAGGAGTTGAAACAGGTGGGTCAAACGTTCAGTTTTCCCAAAATCCAGAAACAGGACAGTTTTATGTTATTGAGATGAACCCAAGGGTTTCCCGTTCTTCAGCCCTTGCATCAAAAGCAACAGGCTTTCCAATAGCCAAAATAGCAGCAAAACTCGCTGTTGGTTATACCCTTGATGAACTTCCTAATGATATAACAAAAGAAACACCGGCCTCTTTTGAACCAACTATAGATTACGTTGTAACAAAGATACCAAGGTTTGATTTTGCTAAATTCCCGGAAGCGGACCCAACACTTACAACAATGATGAAATCTGTTGGGGAAGTTATGGCAATAGGTAGAACATTTAAAGAAAGTATACATAAGGCTATAAGAAGTCTTGAACTTGGTAGATACGGTTTTTATATTGGTCTTGAGAAAGAAGACGATGAAACAGTAAAACAAAAAATATCCACACCAAACGCTGATAGATTGTGGTATATAGCAGAAGCTTTTAGAAGAGGATTTTCAGTAGAAGATGTACATAGATTATCCTACATAGATAAATGGTTTTTAAGCCAGATTAAAGAGATTATAGATTTTGAAAAAGAACTGTCTGTTAAAACCCTTGCAACAATAACAGATGAAGAACTTGAAAAGGCAAAACAGTGGGGCTTTTCAGACAAAGAACTTGCAAGACTGTTAAAAACTACTGAAGATAAAATAAGAGAAAGAAGAATGAAAGTTTCCTACAAAGTAGTTGATACTTGTGCAGCAGAATTTAAAGCCTATACACCTTACTTTTATTCTTCTTATGAAAAACCTTTTGGAAAGGTAGATGAAGAAGGAAACATAACTTATATACTTGATTCTGAAAATATAACTAAAAATTAAACAGGAGGTTTGCAGTTGGAAGAGAAAAAAACAGGGAAACCACCTATTCAGGAAACAATAGATAACTGGATAGATGGATGGAATGAACATAATGTTGATAAGATAATGGAATCTTATGCAGATACAGCAGAGCTTTATGACCCAAAAATAAAAGAAGTTTATCCAGAAACGTTCACACTTGAAGGAAAAGAAAATATAAAAAAATACTACTCTGTTATACTCAAAGTTTTTCCTGAACTTAAGATAAAACCACTTGGTTTATGGATAAAGGGTCATGATGCTATCCTTGAGTACTATATATACACAAATCCAGAAGCAAAAATAGATGTTGTGTCTAAGTTTTACCTGAATAAAGAAAACAAAATTCAGGGACATTTTGTTTATTACGGTTTATCTTACAAAGAGGAGATATAAAGTGAAATGCCCACAATGTGGCTCCCTTCAAGATAAGGTTATTGACTCAAGACAGTCAAAAGATGGAACAGTTATAAGAAGAAGAAGAGAATGTCTTGAGTGTGGTCACAGGTTTACAACATATGAAAGGCTTGAAGAAGAAAAGATAATTGTTAAAAAGAAAAACGGCTCTACTGAACCGTTTTATAAGGAAAAGATTGTAAGAGGAATAAAATTAGCTTCAAAAAACAGACCTGTTTCTGAAAAGCAGATGAATGATATTGCTGATGAGATAGAGAGATTTCTTATAGATGAAGGAAAACTTGTTGTTGAATCAACAGAAATAGGAGACCTTGTACAGAAACGACTGAAAAAAATAGATGTTATATCCTACATAAGGTTTAAATCTGTTTATAACCAGTTTCAGGACTTGAAAGATTTTGAAGAAACCCTTAAAGAAATAGAAAAGAAAGAAAAATAAATCTTTTTAGGGAGAGTGGTCATGAAAAAATTAAGTTTTTTACTTATGATTTTAGTTTCGCTATTTTCTTTTTCAGCTTCCTTTTCTGCAGACAAAGGTGTAATTATACCGGCATACTTTTATGACAGTTCAATCTGGGATAGACTTATTGATGCTAAAAGTGATGATGTTGACTTTGTTGTTATCGTTAATCCAAATAGTGGACCAGGAGATTTTGTAGACCCCCATTACACAGAGATTATTGACAGATTAAATGCAAATAGAATTAAAGGAGTTGGTTATGTTCATACTTCATGGGGGAACAGACCCTTATCTGATGTAAAGGATGAAATTGATAGATGGATTGATTTTTACCCTGGAATAAAAGGTTTCTTCTTAGATGAAGCTTCAGCAGATGCTTCAGATGTAGACTACTATGCACAGCTTTACACTTATATAAAATCAAAGGGAAACTACTACGTTGTATTAAATCCAGGAACAAAACCTTCTATAGACTATTATTCTGTGTCAGACCTTATAGTAGTGTATGAAAGCCCTTATGGTGGTTACCAACAGTGTAATCCTGATATTCCAGAGAAGAGCGGTTGTATATTCTACTCTGCAAGTGAAACAGAAATGGAAGATATTGTAAAGAATGTAAAGAGTAAATATGTATACATCACTGACGATGGTGGTTCTAATCCATATGACACACTTCCAACTTATTTTGAAAGGGAAGTAAAATTATTAGCTAATCAAGAGAATACAGGAGATATCAGAGGAATTATTTTTCCTGCTTACTTCTATGATGGGAACCTATGGGAAAGAATTCTTAGCCAGAATATACAGAATAAAAACGCTATAGCTATAGTAAATCCTGCAAGTGGTCCTGGATATAGGAGAGACTGGCATTATTACAATATAATTAATAGACTTGTGAACAAAGGTGTAAAACCTGTCGGATATGTTTATACAAGCTATGGTCATAGACCTTTGTGGAGAGTAAAAAGAGATATAAGAAAATGGTTAAAGCTATATCCAGATATAAAAGGAATATTTTTAGACCAAGTATCAACATCAAAAAGAAAATTCAGATATTATAAAAAGCTGTACAGATTTATAAAAAGAAAAGGTTTATTGGTAATTCTATCTCCTGGAACAGATACTTATAAAAGAATGTACAAAATCGCTGACTTTGTTATTACTTATGTTGGAAATGTTGGAGATTTTGAACACTGCTCAAACAAAAAACCTTTTAAAAGTGGATGTATTGTATACGGAGCTTCTTACGATGATATGGTAAATATTATGGAAAGCGAAAAAGCAGGACTTATCTATATAACAGACGATAGAGATTATAACCCGTTTGATACGCTTCCTTCTTACCTTGAGGAAGAAATAGAGTATATAAAATAATTAAATAACCCGGAAGTTTAAACTTCCGGGAACATTTTATAAAAATCGTTCATTCTCTCATAGT
>CAZOTZ010000026.1:0-20413 GCA_964582875.1 uncultured Aquificales bacterium
AATGAAAGTCTCTGCATGTATCATAGCTAAAAATGAAGAAGACAATCTCCCAATCCTCTTAGAAAGTATAAAAGGGAAGTTTGATGAAATTGTTCTTGTGGATACTGGTTCAACAGACAAAACTATAGAAATAGCGAAAAGTTATGGATGTAAAGTGTACTCTAAGGAGTGGAATGGATTTGCAGATGCAAGGAACTACGCTGTAGAAAAGGCTTCTGGAGAATGGATATGGTTTTTTGATGCAGATATGGAACTTGAAGAAAAAGAGTATCAAAAATTCAAAAGAATTATAAATCTCGTAGATAAAGATAAAGCTATAAACAGTATACGTGTTATATACAAAAACATATCACCAGAAGGGAAAATAATCAGTCTTTCTTCAACTGTTCATATTCATAGAAAACTTCCAGAACTTGTATGGGTTGGGAAAATACATGAAAGATTAGTAAATAAAAAAGGAGATGTTGTTACTCCACCTTATCCAGTTTATGTAAACCATTATGGATACAGTAATCCTGAAATAATGAAGGAAAAAATAAAAAGAAACCTTTCACTTCTTGAAGAAGAACTAAGAAGTATTAATAAAGAAAAAGAACCTGAAGAATATTTAATAAAACTGTTTTATTTAGCCCAAACATACTCTGCTTCTTCTGGTTTTAGCAAAGAGAATTTAGATAAAGTAGTTGTGTACTCTGAGAAATTTTTAAAGTTTGGCAAAGAAAAAGAACTCCTTAAACATTTACCTATTTTTTATAAACATATATACGTATATCTTATAAACAGCTATATAAACTTAAAGGAGTTTGAAAAAGCTGAAACAAAACTTGAGGAAGCCTTCAGATTAGATAAGAACTATCCTGATTATCACTATATAAATGCTATTCTAAAAGAAAAACAAGGGAAAAAAGAAGAAAGTTTAGAAGCTTTTATAACATTTGTAAAACTGGTAGATAAATCGTACCTTTCAAAATCTGACGATATTCAGATAATATCTGATTATTCCCATAACATTCTGTATTTAGTTGATGAAAAGTTACCTGAACTGATTACTGATACTGAAAAACTGAAAAAAGAATGGAGAAAAGAGAAGGGAATTTACCTTGGTATCCTTCTATCAAATGTTTATTTAAAAAACAGCAAAGAAAAAGAAGCATTAAAAGTTATTGATAAACTGTACAAGATGTACAGTGACCCCTTAGTAGGTATAAGATATGCTCAGTTTCTTGAAAAGACAGATATAGATAAATCTATAAAAGTCCTGAAAACAATAAAAGAAAAACATCCTACATACTCGGAAGTTTACTACAGCTTGGCAAACCTTTACAGTAAAAAAGAGGAATACAGTAAAGCCCTTGAAGAAATAATCACTTACACAAAAAAGACCAGAAATATAAAAGGTCTTCTTTTACTCCATAAGTTATTGAAATTAAATGGATATGAAGAAGAAGCACAAAAACTGGAAAAAAATTTTACAAAATAACTAAAAAACAAAAAACAAACACCGATAATCAAATCTAACAAAAATAAATTTCACCGGAGGTATTAAAGCATGGGAGCTTTAAGAATTAACTACAACTATCAGGCGGATTTCACACATGCAAATCTACAAAAGACAGAGTACAACCTGAACAAGTCTTTAGAAAGACTTGCAACAGGACACAGAATTAACAGAGCAGCAGACGATGCTGCAGGACTCTACATAGCTGACCAGTTAAAGACGTATGCTACATCCCTTGAACAGGGGACAAGAAACGCTCAAGATGGTGTTTCTATAGCACAGATAGCACAAGGTTCTTTAGCGGAAGTATACAACATTTTAAACGACATTAAATCTAAAGCTATTCAGGCTTCAAACACAACAGACAGTTATGCGAGAGGTCAAATACAACAGGATATTAACAAACTTGTAGATTCTATCTCTAAAATATTTAAAGATACAGAGTTTAACGGTTTAAACATTTTCTCATCTGGAACAACTACAACATTTACTATCCATTACGGTGGTAGAACAGACCAGGAATTAACTATAGAAGTGGCAGCAGCAGGAGCTTCAGCAGGAACTTCAACAAACCAAGCTTCAATTGTTACAATTGGTAATACAGCTTACTCTATAGATGTTACTTCTCAAACAGCTGCTAATGCTACAGTTTCAACAGTAGATGCTCTTATTAAAGCTGTTGATGATATGGCTGCTAAATTTGGTTCTTACCAAATAGAGCTTGAAAAAATCATATCAAACAACGAAACACAGAGAATTAATACACAGGAAGCTGAATCAAGGATTAGAAACGTTGATATGGCTAAAGAGATGTCAAACTTCACAAGAAATCAAATACTTATGCAGTCTGGTACTGCTATGCTTGCTCAAGCAAACCAGGTTCCTCAAATGGTTTTACAGCTTCTCAGATAAAACTTTCAGGAGGGGATTTCCCCTCCATTAATAAAAGTTAAAGGTGGATAAGATGGATATCAAAGCTATTAATAACTTAATGGATACATCCTTAGTACAGGGTGGTTCAAAAGCCCAGACAGAATACAGTACATCTCAACAATCCCTATCCGCAGATAATCTACAAACAAATACAGAACACCAGCTAAAGGAAGAACTGAAAAAACTTGATAAAGAGCAGATTGAAAACCTGTTTAAAGACATAAAAGAAAAGTTTGATTATATGAACAAGTACCTGAAAATAGAGATAGATAAAGACCTGAAAGAACCTGTAGTAAAAATTATAGACAAAAGAACTAATGAAGTTGTCAGACAAATCCCCCCAGAATATCTACTTGAACTTGCAAAAAGAGTAGACAAACTTGTAGGCTTACTTTTCAGTAAAGAGGTGTAGGAAATGGCAAATGAGATTTATTTAAGTAATCTTGTTGGGAATTTTGATTACCAGCAAATCTTAGAAAAGTTTAAACTTTATAAAAGCCAGGAAATCTTTATACTGCAGGATAGGGAAAATGCAATAAAGCAAAAAAAATCAGCGTATAAAGAGTATGTAAACCTACTTGATAATTTCAAAGATACATTAGACCAGTTACTTGCTCCTTCTCTCTTTTCTGAAAAGTCAGCTACAGTTTCTGATGAAACAGCTGTTTCTGTTTCTATAACAAACCCTGAGAAAGTTTCTCCCTCTAACCTTGATTTACAGGTTATCCAACTTGCCCAGAATGATGTATGGTTAACAGGAAATGGAAAACCAGATAAAGATACTGCAATGTCTGGTTTAAAATCTGGAACACTTTCTATATCATACAAAGGAAACAGTATTGATATTTCTTATGATAATACAGATTCCCTTCAAAATATAGTAGACAAAATCAACAGTGAAGCCTCAGCAAATAACATGAACATAAACGCTTCTGTATTTTACGACGGGAATAACTACAGACTTCTGATAAAAGGTTTAGATACAGGTTCAACAAGTGGTATATCTATCTCTGATTCAAACTCTGGAACAGGTAGTCTAACAGATGAGCTTGGTGGATTTAACAACGTTCAATCTGCACAGGACGCTGAAATATCAATATACGGAACAACTGTTAAAAGTGAAACAAATTCCTTTAATAATGTCCTTGATGGGATAAGCATAGAAGTAAAAAAACAGACAACAACACCAGTGAATATATCAATTTCAAATGATTACAAGCCTGTAAAAGATAATCTCCAGAAACTTATTGACGCTTATAATCAAATTGTAGACTTTGTTAAAGAAAAATCTGGCAAAGATGGTCCTTTAAATGGAGATTTTACTCCCCAGTCTGTTCGCTCAAATATTTTCAAAGGATTATTCCCTCTTATGGAAGCAGGGCTTATTAATGTAGATAAGGATACAGGACATCTTTCTATAGATAGTAAAAAGCTTGACGATTACTTAAGAAACGACCCAGATACATTAAAATCTAAAATAAACCAGCTAAATACAACCCTCAAAGATTACATCTACTTTGCTTTAGACCCACAGGGACCTTTAAAGTACAAAGAAAAAACATTTGACAAACAGGTTCAGAACTTAGAAAAAAAGATAGAAATAGATACAAAAAGAATAAATGAGGAAATTGAAATACTCAGGAAACAGTTTATAGCTATGCAGATGTACATGGCACAGATGGAAGATATAAAACAGAGAATTGCAGCTACATTTGGATTACAAAATCAACAACAGTAGAGAGGAAAAAAATGGGAAACCCCTATGATACGTATATAAAAACAGAAGTAACAACAGCTTCTCCTGTAAAACAGATAGTTATGCTTTATGACAAAGCTATTATCTGTCTTAAACAGGCTATTGAAGATATAAAAAACAACGATATAAAGAGCAAAGTAAACAATATCCAGAAAGCAACAGATATAATACTTGCTCTGAACTCTTCCCTTGATATGGAAAAAGGAAAAGAGATAGCTCAGAACCTGAGAGATTTATACGAGTTTTCCTACAGTCAGATACTTATAGCCCACACAAAAAACGATATAAAACTCCTTGAAGATATAATAGAAATACTTGAAACATTAAAGTCAGGATGGGAGGAAATAGAATCAAAGATTTAGAACAGATTATAGAAAAGATTTTTCTTTTTTTAGAAATAGATGATTTTGAAAATTTCAAAAAATATATGGATAAGTTTTTATCAATAAATATTGAAAACCTTTCAAAGGAAGAAGCACAGGTTGTCTACAACTACTTAGGAAAAATTGAAGAAAGGTTAAAATCTAAACAGGATGAAACAGCAGAAAAAATAAAAAGTATGTCAGAAGTGAAAAAATTTAAATCTTTTTAACCTCTCTGCATTTCCTTAAACAGCTCTTCTGTTATAGGTCCTTCTGCTCTTCTGTTTATAAACTGCTGAACCACTGGGTCTTTACTATTTTTTATCTCTTCAGGTGTTCCTATAGCGTATATTACACCTTTGTGTATCATTGCTATCCTGTCTCCTATCCCAAAAGCACTATCAAGGTCGTGGGTTACAACTATAGAAGTTACACCTATTGTATCCCTGAGATTAACTATTAACTTATCAATCATTGCACTTGTCACAGGGTCAAGCCCTGATGTAGGTTCATCATACATAACAATTTCTGGGTTTGTTGATATAGCCCTTGCAAGGGAAACCCTTTTTCTCATTCCCCCAGAAAGCTGGGAAGGGTAAAGCTCTTCTATACCTTTCAATCCTACAAGAGACAGTTTTTCAGTGGCAAGCTTTCTTATTTCTTTAGCTGGCATATCAGTGTTCTCAAGATAATAAAAACCTACATTTTCCCAGACCTTCAAACTATCAAATAATGCCCCTTCCTGGAACAAATATCCCATTTTTTTTCTGAACTCTATCAACTCTTTTTTAGTAAGTTCTGTTATATCTACACCATCAATGTATATAGAACCTGAAGTAGGTTTAAGCAAACCTATAATATGTTTTATTGTTGTTGATTTACCGCTACCACTTCCCCCCATTAAAACAAAAACCTCTTTTTCATAAACCTCAAAAGATATATTTTTCAGTATCTCCCTATCACCAAACCTTTTTGTAAGATTTTCAACCTTTATCTTTACCTTTTTATCCATTAAAGTGTAAAATCCTCCCCAAGGAATATTTTTCTAACAGTTTCATCTTTTACTATATCTTCAGGTGTTCCCTCTGCTATAACTTTTCCATGTGCTATTATATAAGCTCTATCTGTTATACGTAAGGTTTCCCTAACATTGTGGTCTGTAAGTATTACTCCTATATCCCTTTTTACTAACTCTTTTATAAGATGATTTATCTCTTTCACAGAAACAGGGTCAACACCTGCAAAAGGTTCATCAAGGAGCAAAAAAGAGGGATTTATTATAAGTGAACGGGCTATCTCAAGTCTTCTTCTTTCCCCACCTGAAAGGGTAGAAGCTTTCTGGTCTTTTAAGTGGTATATATTAAAATCTTTTAAAAGACTTTCAGCCTTTTCCTTTATTTCTATTGGGTCAGAAGTTCTAAATTCAAGGAACATAGTTATATTTTCCCAAACTGTTAAATCTTTAAATATAGAAGGTTCCTGAGGTAGAAAGGAAATACCTTTCTTCGCCCGTTCGTAAACAGGCAAAGCTGTTATATCCTCACCGTTTAGTTTTATAACTCCACCATCAGGTTTTATAAAACCTAATAAACATCTGAAAGTTGTTGTTTTCCCTGCACCGTTTGGTCCCAGTAATCCTACAATTTCCCCTTCTTTAACAGAAAGGGAAATATCCTGGAGTACAACTTTCTCTTTGTAAGCTTTTTTAATATGTTCAACTTCAAGGGTAGATAACTCTTTTATCATTTATGCGAAGCCGTTTGCCTGTACTGTTTGAAAAATCTTTTGATATTTCTTACTGCCTGTCTTATCCGTTTTTTGTTTTCCACAACAGCAAACCTTACATAACCTTCCCCATGTTCACCAAATCCTATTCCAGGGGCAACAGCAACTTTAGCTTCTGTTAAAAGAAGTTTACTGAACTCTACTGAACCTAAATGTTGAAAATCTTCAGGTATTTTTGCCCATAAGAACATAGTAGCTTTTGGTTTTTCAACTTCCCATCCGGCTTTGTTTAAACCTTCAACAAGGACATCTAATCTTTCACTGTAAGTATCCCTTGCTTTCTCTACTGGCTCATAATCTCCTTCAAGGGCAATTATACTTGCAACCTGTATAGGTGTAAACATACCGTAATCAAGGTAGCTTTTTAGCCTTTTCAGGTTATACACAAGTGTAGGATTTCCTAACACAAATCCTACACGCCACCCTGCCATAGAAAAACCTTTAGTTAAAGAATATGTCTCAACGGCTATATCCTTTGCTCCTTCAACCTGAAGTATAGAAGGAGCTTTATACCCGTCATAACATAAATCTGCATATGCAAAATCATGTATAATCCACATACCTTTTTTCTTTGCAAAGGCAACTATTTCTTTAAAGAAATCTAAATCTACAGTCATTGTTGTTGGGTTATTAGGGAAGTTCAGAATAAGAACTTTCGGTTCTGGATAACTATCTTCATAGGACTCGTATATATTTTTTAAAAACTTTTCCTGTTTTTCTGAATCTGTTCCTTCTAAAGGAAGGGGAACAGTAAGGACACTGGCTCCAGCTATTACAGGAGCATAGTAATGGATAGGATATCTTGGACTTGGAACAAGAGCTATATCCCCAGGGGAAAGCATGGCAAGCATAAGGTGAGAAAGCCCTTCTTTTGAACCTATTGTTAGTATTGCTTCTTCTTCAGGGTCTAACTCTACTCCATATCTTCTTTTGTAAAACTCAGTTATAGCCTTTCTTAGTCTTGGAATTCCCTGGGACATAGAGTATCTATGGGTCGTTTTCTTTCTTGCTGATTCACATAGTTTATCTATTATTTTCTGGTCTGGTTTAAGGTCTGGATTTCCCATTCCAAAATCTATAATATCTTCCCCTTCTCTTCTAAGCTTTGCCTTCAGGTCGTTGACAATAGCAAAAACGTACTGGGGAAGTCTTTTTATCCTTGGAAACTCCTGATATTTTTTTTCTTCCATTTTTTCTCCTGAAACCTTAATAAATCAATATTTTAGCAAATTTATTTCTCTAAAAATACAAGAGGGTCAACAGGAACAGTATTTTTCCTTATCTCAAAGTAAAGTCCACACATATTATCATCTAACTTTCCAACGGTACCTATAATCTGACCTTTTCTAACGTACTGATTTTCTCTGACAAGGATGTTCCCAACATGTCCATAAACTGTGCTGAACTTACCTTTATGTCTTATGATTATAAGCTTCCCGTACGGTTTTATACTGTCTCCTGAGTATATGACCTTTCCACTTTCAGCAGCTTTTATATTTGCTCCACAGTCTGTGGCTATATCTATACCTAAATGTCTCATTGTTTCGTTATTCACAAAGTTTTTAACAACCTCTCCTTCAACAGGCCAGATAAAACCAAACTTTATACTGTTTTTTGGAATTTCTGTGAAAAACTCCTCTTCTTCCCTTTTTATGTAAACAATTTCTTTTTTAGGTATTTTAAGCTTCTGTCCAACTCTAAGCCTGTAAGGTTTTTTTAGCCTGTTTGCCCTTATTATATCCTTTGTGTAAACGTGGAATTTTTTAGCTATTTTTATAAGACTATCCCCTGGACGGACTTTATAGTATATAATTCTTGTTCTGACTATCTTATTTTTCAGTCTCCTTGACACTTTTTTAGACACTTTCTTTACACATAATGTTTGACCTACCCTGATTGTACTTGATTTCAGGTTGTTTATTCTTTTTAGTGTTTTCACAGATAAACCAAATTTTTTGGCTATTTTTGCAAGGCTATCTCCAGGGCGTACTCTGTATTTTCTTGTACAGTAGGAAACAGTGTAGGACTGTTTTACTTTTCTTTTCACTATTTTTCTTTTTTTTCTATGTTTTGTGTATTTAACAGGTATTTTAAGCTTCTGTCCAGCTCTAAGTCTATAAGGCTTTTTTAGCCTGTTTGCTCTTATTATATCTTTTGTGGAAACACCGAACTTTTTAGCTATTTTTATAAGGCTGTCTCCAGGGCGAACTTTGTATATCTTATAGGCTCTTATCCGTGATTTTTTTGTAGGTATTTTTAGTTTTTGCCCTGGTCTGATTATGTAGGGTTTTTTTAGATGGTTTGCCTTTATGATAGATTTAACAGATACACCATACTTCCTTGCTATTTTATCTAAAGAGTCTCCTTTTTTTACTGTGTAAGTAAGGGCTAATACTTTTAAAGAAAAAGCAAGGAATACAATAAGAAGCAGTCTAATATTCAATCTCAAAATCTTTGAAACCTCCTTCCTTATCCTCAAACTGGTATCTTATATGTGTAACTTCTGCAAGGGGAGGTCCCTTTTCTACTTCTTCAAGTAGTTTCCTTAGTTTCTCTTCATCTCCTTCTGCTACTATCTCAACTGTTCCATCAGGAAGGTTTCTTACGTACCCTTTTAAACCTAATTTTTTTGCTACATCCCTTGTAAAATATCTAAAACCTACCCCTTGAACTCTTCCTGCTACTGTTATATAAAGAACCACCTTTTTACTCCTTTTTCAGGTATTCTTTTTCTAAATATTCTACAAATTCTTCAGGCTTATTTATATCAAACTTCAGGGAAAAATCAAGGAAATCAGTAATTACTCCTTTTAGTTCATTTTTTTCTGTTAAAAGCTCCCTGTTTTCTTCTTTTCTGATTACCTCAAATTTATCAAATCCTTTAAACCATTTAAATCCTTCAAATATAACAAGGTCTGTTTCTACAGTTATATGTTTTAATATATCTTCAGGTGTGTAGTTTTCCTCTATCCGTGTATACGTTGTAAGTTTTTTAGGAGATGCAAGAATTACCTGTCTTGCTCCTGCGTTAAACATCTTCCAGCTGTCTTTTCCTTCTGTATCAGTTTTTGCCTTTCCTTTTGGGTCGTGTTTTACAGCTGTTATTTTATACCCTTTTTCTGTAAGGATTTTTATAACTTTTTCTATAAAGGTTGTTTTTCCACTGTTGTGGGCTCCAACAATACAAACAGCAGGAACTCTTTTCATCTGTTAGCCCTGTGTCTGTTTTATAAGTGTGTATATTGTTCTTTTCAGGTGTTTTCTATCAACAACCATATCTATCTGTCCCTTCTCAAGTAAAAACTCAGCTCTCTGGAACCCTTCTGGTAGTTGCTGTCTTATTGTCTGTTCTATTACCCTGGGACCGGCAAAACCTATAAGTGATTCTGGCTCAGCTATTATTATATCTCCTAAAAAGGCAAAACTTGCAGAAACTCCCCCCATTGTAGGGTCTGTTAATACAGATATGTATAAAATTCCTGCTTTATTCATCCTATCAACAGCTATTGATGTTTTTGCCATTTGCATTAGAGAAACTATACTTTCCTGCATCCTTGCTCCACCTGAAGCTGTAACAGCAATGAAAGGTATTTTCTTCTCTATGGCAAATTCTGCTCCCCTTACAAACTTTGCCCCTACAACACTTCCCATACTTCCACCCATAAATCTAAAATCCATAACAGCGAGTATAACCTCTCTGTCGTACATCTTCCCGTTTGCTATTATCATTGCATCTTTTAAACCTGTTTTTTCCTGTGCCTGTTTTATCCTGTCTTTATACTTCTTTGTATCTTTGAAGCCTATAATGTCTACAGGAGATATTTTTGGGAAAAGGTCATAGGAGTAAACTTCATCTAAAAGGGAATCTACCCTTTCTTTTGCTGTCATTCTAAAGTTATACCCACAATGGGGGCATATCTTCAGGTTCTTCTTCAGGTCTTCACTGTAGAGTAATGTTTTACATTTATCACACTTAATCCATTCTCCTTTTTCTATACTCAGTTTTTTCTGTCCTTTTATTTTTCCTAATAAGTCTTTTAATCCCATTTAATCCTCCGAAAGCCATGCAAAAGTTAACATTCTATCCTCAAAATCTCCTTTCCTGTAAGAGAAAAAGTTTTCTTTACATATGGTACATAAGGATAAGTCAACAATATGGTTTATACCTTTTTCTTTCAGTTTATCTTTTGCAACTTCCTGAAGGGAAAATTTTATTCCTTTTTCATCTTTTTTAAAGTGTCTTTTCGTGATGTTTATACCTTTCTCTTTAGCTTTTTCCAGAAAATCTTCCCCAACATAATAACAACAGTCCCTTGCACTTGCCCCTATAACTGCAAAACCTCTTTCTCTATTTTTTAGATTTTCTATTCCATTTTCTATAATCCCATTAAAAAGTCCTTTCCAGCCAGCGTGTAGCACAAGTAAAACTTCTCCATCTGAAATAACTACAGGCATACAGTCTGCTGTTAAAACACCTATTGGAGTATTTTTTTTATCTGTAAAAAGACCATCTGCTTCCTGACCTTTATAGTCTTCAATATCAAATACATTTGAAGTGTGCTTCTGGTCAGGGATGAAAACAGAACTGAAACCAAAATGGCTTAAAACCTTTTTTCTGTTTTCTGGTAATCTCATATTCCCATCTGATTTTTCTGTATATACAATGTTAAGCTTTCCTAATGATATTTTTTTCATAGACTTATCCACTTTGATTTTTAAGGAAATATTATACTTGATTAAAAAGCTTATTTGTTGAGTATCACATACCAGGAAGTCTTGGGATTTTACCTGTCTTAGAAAGTTTGTAATAAAGTCCCCATGCCTTTTTCATCCAGTGCCCTACAACAGGTAAAGGTATAAGAACTGCTTTTGTATCACTTCTGTAAGCTAAGCCTCCTCCATTTCCCATATCCATTAAACACATTATGTTTATATGGGGTTTGTAGCTCTCTATTCTGCCTTCTTTTAGACCTTCTTTTACAGCTATGTTATTTGCTGTAATTCTTCCCATAACTTCAGCAAGATGTCCCTGTTTTGCCCTCCACTGGGGACCTTCTATAGAAGCAACATCTCCAACAGCGTATATATTTTCGTGGTCTAAAACCTGACAGCTTTCTTCAATTTTTAAGAAACCTGCTTCTGTTTGTGGTAAATCTGATGCTTTTATTACAGGATGTCCATCTCCTGCTGGTGTGAATATTGTCAGGTCTGATTTTATCTTTGTATCATCTTCAAGTATCACTCCATCTTCCACAAACTCTTTTATCTTTTTACCGGTAATCTTTTCTATTCTCATGTTCTGGAACATCATATCCATCATTTTAAGAGCCTTTTCCCCAAGTCTCTGTCCTGGTTTAGGCATAGGTGCAAAGAATGTAAGGTCAAAGTTGTCCCTTATTCCTAACCTTTTAAGATAGTTATGTACATTAAATAAAACCTCAAAAACAGGACCTCCTCTTACTGATTCAGGGGCTTTTGGATTTCCTCCAAAACCAAAGGCTATTTTTCCGTATCCTTTATCAACAAGTTCCTGTAATCTTTTTCTTATCTCAAGGGCTTCTTCTGGAGAGCCACATATTGAAAGGGTGTACTCTATTCCTTTATGTTTAAGCTTTGTCTGTCCTAAAGCTATTACAAGATAATCAAAATCTGTTTTTTCCCCTGAATTTTCTAAAACAACTTTGTTTTCTTTTCCTGATATAGAAACAACTTTATCCTGTATAAAATGAAATCCGTATTTCTTTGCTACTTCTATTATAGGCAATGTAGCATCCGGGAGGTTTATTTCACCTGTAGGTATCCATATAGATATTGGATATATGTAAACAAAATCCCTTTCACTTACAAGTTCTACGTAAAATCCTTCTTTTCTAAGGGCTATTGCTGTTTCTATACCTCCTATTCCACCTCCTAAGACCAGAACTTTTTTCATCTCTTGACCTCCGTAAGATAGTCCTGTACAAACTTCTCTATGTCTTTTTCTTTTGTTAGAACAAGATTTATTCCTAATGACTGGAGATTTCTTTTAAATCCTTCTCCACAACTTCTTGTTATAAACATATCTACACCTTTCAAAATAGCCCACAGGTTTTCTTTTCTCCTTGGTTCTCCTTTTTCTTTCTGAATAGGTTCCTGTCCAATGATGATTTTTTCCGGTCTGTTTCTATTTTCTGTAATATCTTTTGGAAGTCTACCTTCCCCTTTTTCGTGGTGTTTTACAGTGTTTGGCAGTACCTCCCTCTGAACTATTTTATCCCCCTCAACAGTAACTATCACTATATACTCTGCCCTTCCTGGATGTCCCCATATGTGAACTCCATCTTTAGATGGATATGCGATTCTCATTTTTCACTCCTTTTGGTTAGTATATACTAACCAATTTAGGCTAAAAAAGACAGGCTGTCAACCTGCCTTTTTTACTTCTGGTTTTTTGGTACAAGGGTGAAAAGCATATTTCTTCCCTCTTTTTTAGGGGGCTTTTCAACTTTTGCTATATCTGAAACATCCTCTATTATTCTGTTTGCAAGTTTTTCCCCTATTTCCGGGTGTACATTTTCCCTTCCCCTGAACCAAATCCAGACCTTAACCTTATCCCCGTGTTCTATAAACTCCCTTATGTGTTTTACTTTAGTCTGGTAGTCGTGCTCTTCTATTTTTATTCTGAATTTTATCTCCTTAATATGTTGCATTTTTTGTCTTTGCTTTTTCCTTGCCTCTTTTTCCTTCTTCTGCTGTTCAAACTTGTACTTGCCGTAATCCATGATTTTGCAAACAGGTGGTCTGGCGTTTGGTGAAACTTCCACAAGGTCAAGGTCTTTTTCCTCTGCAAGCCTGAGTGCTTCCTCAATTGGGACAATACCTAAATTCTTACCTGTTTCATCAATAAGACGGCACTCTTTAGCCCTTATCTGTTCATTAATCCTTAACTCCTGAATGGCTAATTTACCTCCATTTTTATTTTAAAGTGTTTGTATAGCTTAGTATGTTTTTTATATTCGTCTTTTTCTTTGGGAAAATCAAGTCTATAGTGGGTTCCTCTACTTTCTTTTCTGTTTAGGGCTGAAAGGATTATCCCTTTTGAAAGGTAAACAAGGTCAAGAAGGTATCTGCTGTTTCTGTACTGGTAAAGTCTTTCTTCAATATCTGTGATTTCTTCCAGAGCTTCCCTGAGAGATTTTTCATCCCTTAACAGTCCTACTTTTTCCCACATAACACTTTTTATTGTATCCAGATACTTATCTTTGTTTTTTAGCTCTTTTTTACCTTCTAAAATAGACTTTATATGAAAATCTGTATCTACACTACTGTACATATTGTACAGGTAAACGCTGTAAGCTGTCTTATATCCAAATACTACACATTCCAACAGAGAATTACTTGCAAGCCTGTTTGCACCATGAACCCCTGTACAGGAGCATTCCCCTACAGCAAACATACCTTTTATGTTTGTTTTTCCATTTGATTGGGCTTCTATCCCTCCTATTGAGTAATGGGCAGCTGGACTTACAGGAATAAGTGTTTCATTCTCAAGTCCAACTGACCTTAGCATGTTGAATATAGAAGGGAACCTTTTTGAAAAATCTATCCCATTTTTCTTTAAAGGAGATATATCAAGGAATACCTTTTTCCCTTCTCTGTACTTCTGGAATATTGCCCTTGCAACTTCATCCCTTGGTTTCATCTCATCAATAAATCTTTTCCCTGTTTCATCAACAAGAACAGCTCCTTCTCCTCTTACTGCCTCTGATATAAGGTAAGCTGGTGTATTTTCTAAAAGTAAAGCTGTTGGGTGGAACTGTACAAACTCAAGGTCTTTTAGAAGTGCCCCTGCCCTGTAGGCTACAGAGATTGTATCCCCAGAAACTTTATAGGCTGAAGTATTCCTTTTGTAAAGGGCAGAATATCCACCTGTTGCTAAAATTAAAGATTTACTTCTTATAAATATTTTTTCATTTCCGTTTGAAACAACAATTCCTTTATACTGGTTTTCTTCTGTAAGTATCTCTTCAAGATAGTAATCTGTATTTATATCTAAGCCTTTTGATTTTACAAGTTGATAAAGTGTTTTACCTATTGTACTTCCTGTTTTGTCTTTAGCATGGAGAACCCTTCTTTTTGAATGGGCAGCCTCTTTTGTAAGTAAAGGTAGTCCTTTTTCATCTCTATCAAAAGGAACACCGTAGTTTAAAAGGTCTACAACTCTTTCAAGCCCTTCTTCAACTAAAACCCTAACATTTCTTTCTATACACAGACCTTTACCAGCATTCAATGTATCTATATAGTGTAGATTTGGGTCATCATCTATGCCTATGGCAGCTGCTATTCCCCCTTGGGCAAGAAAAGAGTTTGAGATTTCAGGCTGTTTTTTTGAAATAACAAGGGGTTTTATACCAAGATTTAAAAGCTGGAGGGCTGAGGATAGCCCAGCTATCCCAGCACCTACAATAACTGTATCTACGACTTCTTCTTTTATAATCTTTGTATCAAATTCTGTTAAAAATCTTTTCATTAAGCAGTTCTTTTTAAGGATTTTTCCTTAAACACTTTCAGTATAGTTGAAGTTAGCTTTTCAGGATTGTGTCTTGCATAACTTCCTTTATCAAGGAGGTCTTCTGCATAAACAGTTATTCCCATCCTTGATACGTTTCCTGCGTCTGCTACAACAGGTTCAGCGTTCTCTTTCATATACCTTCTTAATACCTCATCTGGTGGAATCGTCGTATTTATTATAGCTGCATTTATAAAACTTCTTCCAACTGTGTAGTGTATAGCCTGTATGTGGTCTGAAGCTGTATAACCATCTGTTTCACCGTACTGGGTCATAACATTACAGATGTATATCTTATAAGCACTGGAAGCTAAAACAGCCTCTTTAATATCATCAACAAGAAGGTTAGGAATGATACTTGTATATAAGCTCCCTGGACCAAGTATGATAAAATCAGCTTCCTTTATTTTCTTTATAGCCTCTTCAGGTGCTTTTACATCCCCTGGTTCCATCCATATCTTTTTTATCTTTCCTTTTAGCTTTTTACCGTATTCTGTTATCTGGGTTTCTCCTTTTATAACTTTTCCGTCTGTAAACTCAGCTACAATATCAACCATCTCATCAGTTGAAGGGATAATTCTTCCTTTGATGTTTAAAATGTTTGAGGTAATCTCTATTGCGTCTAAAAAGTCTCCTTTAATCTTTGTTAAAACAGTTAAAAATAGATTTCCAAAGCTGTGCCCTTTTAGACCTTCACCATTATTAAATCTGTACTGGAAAACCTGTGCAAGTATATCTTCGTCTTCAGCAAGGGCAACAATACAGTTCCTGATATCCCCTGGGGCTGGTATTTGCATCTCCTCTCTAAGCCTTCCAGAACTCCCCCCATTATCTGCCACTGTAACAATGGCAGTTAAATCTGAAATAGTCTCAGGGACTAAGTGTTTTATTCCCCTGAGAAGAGAAGATAGACCTGTTCCTCCGCCAATTGCTACAACTTTCATTTTATCCTCTCCTTTTTATTTGATTAACCTCCCCGGTATCTCAAAAATTTTTCTATTTTTTCTTTTTTTATTTCAGATATTATACCTTTTTCTGTAATTATTGCTGTTATATTTTCAGCAGGAGTTATATCAAAGCTGTAATTTAAAGCTGGTGTTTCTTCTGGAGCTATTTTACAACCTCCACAGGTTTTAACCTCATTTTCGTCCCTTATTTCTATAACTATATCTTCACCTTTTTCTGTTTCTAAATCAAAAGTAGAAGTAGGAGCAGCCACATAAAAAGGAATACCATGTTCTTTTGCAAGAACAGAAAGGGAATAAGTACCTATTTTGTTAGCAACATCTCCATTTGCAGTTATTCTGTCTGCTCCTACAATAACAGCATCTATCATACCTTTTGCCATTAAAAAACCTGCTGAGTTATCTGTAATAAGATAGTGTTTTATCCCTTCGTTTAGCAACTCCCATGCTGTAAGTCTTGCCCCTTGAAGGTAAGGTCTCGTTTCATCAACATAAACAGTAATTTCCTTTCCTTCTTCATATGCACTTCTTATAACACCAAGGGCTGTTCCCCAGCCTGATGTTGCTAAAGCACCTGTATTACAGTGGGTAAGGATATTTGCTTTTTTTGGGAGTAAAACCTGCCCATACCCACCTATAGATTTATTGGCGTGGTAGTCTTCTAAGTCTATTTTATTTGCTTCTCTAAAAAGAAGTTTTACAATCTCTTCTTTGCTTTTTCCTTCGTTTCTCCATTTCTCAAACTTCTTCCACATTCTATTTAAAGCCCAAAAAAGATTAACGGCTGTTGGTCTTGTGTTTTTTAATGTTTCAAGTATCTCTTCTGCCTGGGAAAGAGGTTTATCTTCTTCAACAAGCTGTCTGACACCAATTGCAAATCCATAAGCTCCAACTATCCCAATAAGAGGAGCTCCCCTTATAATCATATCCTTTATTGCTTTAGCTACATCTGTATAACTTGTAAGCTCAACCCACTGTGTTTCCAGGGGAAGCTTTAACTGGTTTATTACGTATAGTTTGTAGTCTTTAACTTCTATTGGTCTTATATCTTTCAGCTTCCTCAACAAAGCCTCCAATAAAAGAAAAATTTGGAAAATTATACAAAAAATCATGAAAAAGCTCATTTTATTTAAGAGGAAAATAACCTCTAAATATAAAAAAACCAAAGGAGGTTTAAAATGCAAAAAGAAAGTTTTAAGAAACATCTAACAGTGGGAGAGACTACTTACACTTACTACTCCCTGAAAGAACTACAGGAAAAAGGTGTAGGAGATATAAACAGACTGCCTTTTTCAATAAGAATACTTGTTGAAAACCTTTTAAGAAACCTTGATGGGAAAGTAGTAACAGAAGAACATCTAAAAAACATAGTTAACTGGCAAAAAAAATACGAAAAACCTGTTGAAATTCCCCATCATCCTGCAAGGGTTATAATGCAGGATTTTACAGGGGTACCTGGTGTTGTTGATTTAGCTGCGATGAGAGATGCTGCAAAAAAATTGAACATAGACCCTAAAAAAGTAAATCCCCTCGTTCCTGTTGATTTAATAATAGACCACTCTGTACAGATTGATTTCTTTGGAACCGAAGATGCATTTAAGAAAAATCTTGAGCTTGAGTATAAAAGAAATAAAGAAAGATATCAGCTTTTAAAATGGGCTCAAAAAGCCTTTGATAACCTGAGAGTTTTTCCTCCAGGGGCAGGTATCATTCACCAGGTTAACCTTGAGTATATAGCTCAGGTTGTTATGACAAAAGAAGAAGATGGAGAAACAGTTGCTTTCCCTGACTCCTTAGTCGGAACAGATTCCCACACAACAATGATTAATGGTCTTGGTGTTATGGGATGGGGAGTAGGCGGAATAGAAGCAGAAGCTGTAATGCTTGGTCAACCTTACTATATGAAAATACCTGAAGTAATAGGTGTAAAGTTAACAGGAGAACTGCCTGAAGGAGCAACAACAACAGATTTAGTTTTAACAATAACCCAAAAGCTCAGAGAGTATGGTGTTGTTGAAAAGTTTGTTGAATTTTTTGGTGAAGGCGTCAAAAAACTCTCTCTTCCAGACAGAGCAACTATCGCTAACATGGCTCCAGAATATGGAGCAACAATGGGATTTTTCCCTGTTGATGAAGAAACAATTAGATTTTTAAAACTCACAAACAGAGAAAAATCCGCAGAGCTTGCTGAAGCTTACACAAAAGAAAATATGCTCTTTTATACAGGTAAAGAAAAACCAGAGTACACAGATGTTATAGAAATAGATATGTCTCAGGTAGAACCTTCTTTAGCTGGTCCTTCAAGACCACAGGACAGGGTAACCTTAAAAGATATGAAGAAAACATTTATTGACCTTCTTAACTGCAATTACAACAGGGATATAGATATTAAAGAGATAACAGCCTTTGAAGATGAAGCAGGAAAAGATATGGAAATTGGAGAATGCAGAATACATAAAGGTAAAAAAGTTGCAAAAGTGGAAATAGACGGAGAAGAGGTTATTATTGGTGATGGTTCTGTTGTTATAGCATCTATAACATCATGTACAAACACATCTAACCCTTCAGTTTTAATAGGTGCAGGACTACTGGCTAAAAAGGCTGTGGAAAAAGGACTCTCTGTAAAACCATACGTAAAAACCTCTTTAGCCCCAGGTTCAAGGGTTGTTGAAGGTTATTTAAGGAAAGCAGGACTACTGCCTTACCTTGAAGCCCTTAAGTTTCATATAGTAGGCTTTGGATGTACTACATGTATAGGAAACAGTGGTCCCCTTCATCCAAACATAGAAAAAGCGATAAAAGATAACGATTTAATCGTTTCAGCTGTACTCTCAGGAAACAGAAACTTTGAAGCAAGAATTCACCCTGATGTAAAAGCTAACTGGTTAGCTTCTCCTATGCTTGTTGTTGCCTATGCAATAGCAGGAAGAACAGACATAGACTTAACAAATGAACCAATAGGAAAGGACCCAAATGGAAATCCAGTTTATCTGAAGGACATATGGCCTTCTCAGGAAGAAATAAGAAAGATAATAAATGAAGTCTTAAGTCCAGAAGTGTTTAAAGAAAAATACGAAGGAATACTTGATGGGGATGAATTCTGGCAGTCCCTTGAAGCTCCTTCTGGAGAAACATTTGACTGGGACCCTAACTCCACGTATATAAGAAAACCTCCTTACTTTGATAACTTTACCCTTGAGGTAAATCCTCCATCAGATATAAAAGGAGCGAGAGTTTTAGAGCTATTAGGTGATTCTGTAACAACTGACCATATATCACCTGCAGGTAAAATACCTCCAGAATATCCAGCAGGAAAATACCTTATAGAACACGGAGTAAAACCAGAAGAATTTAACTCTTACGGTTCAAGGAGAGGAAACCACGAAGTTATGGTAAGGGGAACCTTTGCAAATGTAAGAATTAAAAACAAACTTGTGGCTCCAAAAGAAGGAGGATACACATTAAAATTCCCAGAAAAAGAAGAAATGTTTGTATATGATGCAGCTGTTAAGTATGAAAAAGAAGGAACCCCTTTAATAGTCTTAGCAGGTAAAGAGTACGGAACCGGTTCTTCAAGGGACTGGGCAGCAAAAGGAACCCAGCTTTTAGGGGTAAAAGCTGTTATAGTTAAATCCTTTGAAAGAATTCACAGGTCAAACCTTGTAGGAATGGGAGTTTTACCTCTTGTGTTCAAGGAAGGAGAAGGCTGGGAAGAGCTTGGACTTGATGGCTCTGAGGTATATGAAATTATTGGAATTGAAGATATGTATCCTGGAAAAGAACTAACGGTAAAAGCAACAAAGGAAAATGGAGAGACAGTAGAGTTTAAAGTTAAGTCAAGACTTGATACTGTTGTAGATGTTGAGTATTTCAAAAATGGTGGGATACTACCAATGGTTTTAAGGAAAATAGCACAGAGTTAGGTTTTATAAGGGGAGAGTTTTCTCCCCTTTATTGTTTCAAAGAAGAAAAATCAATAATAACAGCACCCTTTGATAACATATTTTCTAAAGCTTTATCTGAATCACCTTTATTAACATCAACTCCTTTAATAGCATCTTCAAGAACAAATGTCTGATATCCAAGGTTTAAAGCTCCTAAGACTGTGTTTTTTACACAGTAATCTGTTGCTACTCCACCTACAAAAACCCTCTTAATTCCCCTTTCTTTCAACAGGTCGTTAAGGATTGTTCCCTGAAATCCTGAATAAGCGTCAAAATCTCTACTTGTTCCTTTTGATATTATGAATTTATTATCTAACGGAATTTTTAAATCAGGGTGGAATTTTGCTCCTTCAGTATCCTGAACACAATGGGGAGGCCATATACCACCATATCCTTTAAAAGATATATGATTTTCTGGATGCCAGTCTCTTGTGAAAAAAACAGGATTTCCGTTTCTCTCAAATAAATCTATATATCTGTTTAACGGTTCTACAACTTTATCTCCATCAGGGACAGGTAATGCTCCACCAGGCATAAAGTCATTTTGAACATCTACAACTATTAAAGCGTCAAAGTCGTTTATTTTTATCCTCATCTCTTCGCCTCCTTTTTTTATAAAAAA
>CAZOTZ010000027.1:0-20304 GCA_964582875.1 uncultured Aquificales bacterium
TCATTACAAGCTCATCTAACTTTTTTCTCTCTTCTGGTGTCATCTAAACCTCCTTAATGTTTGCTTCCACATATATAGCAGACTCCTTTTGTAGTTTTTGCCCAGTGTCTTGTCCCTGCTGGAAGGTCTAACCTGTCTCCTTCCTTAAGCACAACTTCTCCTTCTTCTGTTCCCATAACAACTTCACCTTCGTACACCCATCTAACTTCCTGATATGGGTGGATATGCCAGTCGTAAAAAGAGCCTGCACCATCACACCACTCAAATATGTTTGAGTAACCTTCTTCTTCCAGTATTTTTTTTATCTCTTCTTTGTCTTTAATACCTGTTTTAACTACTTTCATCTTTTTCCTATTAAACTCCATGTTTCATGGTCTATGTTGTGGAGTATGTACTCAGGAGCGTTAACTTCTATAATGTACTTTCCATCTACCTTTATTGGATTTCCTTTTTCATCTGTTCTGAAAACTACTTCTCCAACTTTATGTTTTCCTTTGAAAAACTCAAATTTATTTTTGTGTTCTACAACTTTGTTTATACCGTGCATATTCATCTGTCTTTCTATAACATCTTTTATAAATCCTTTATCTTCTATTGAGAATACCCTCTGACTCATCTGTTCGTGGAAATGTTTGTCGTTGAGCCATATAAGAAATGCAAAAACTACCACTGATATATCTATTATTGTTAGAGAAAGGCTGTACTTAGGGGAGAGAAAGAAGTAAGAAAACACTGTAAATACAGTAAATAAAATAATACCTGCTAAAATAAATTTACCTACTTTCATATTAATACCTCAAAACTTCTACACCCTCAGGAAGCTTTAGCCCTATCTCTACAGGTTTACTGAGATAATCAAATTTATCAAATATTATAATAACTCTGTTGCCTTCTTTATCTATGATATTTATTTTGTTTACCTTGAAGTCTTTCTTCAGGTTCAGGCTTACATCAGATATTGACTTATCAACAGGTTTTAACTGTATTGTATACCCATTACTGTTTTTCTGTTCCTTTAAAGAAGAAAAAATCTCTTTTAACATTTTTCCTGAGGAGAGGCTTTTAAATATTTTTACTGTTATAAAATCTTCTGGAAGTTTTGATATAACAGCTTGATTTTCCTCGGGGGTGTAAACAATGACTTTATCCTTCTCTACATAAACTATCTGTTTTATAGGTGTAAGGTATTCTATCTTTATTTTATCTGGTTTTTCAGCGTACAGTATACCTTTGAATGTTTGTTTCTCTGATGTACCGTTTATGTATGTTTCCTGGGTAAAATCCCCTTTTATTCCTTCTGTTGTGGACAGTTTTTTATAAAATGCATCAAAAATTTCCCCTGCTAAAGAGAAAGAAAAGGAAAAAAGGAAAGAGAGTAGTATTTTTTTCATTTTAAGCTCCTTTTAATAAAGCCACATAGCAAGTTTTTTTCTGTACTCTTTTGTTAAAGGATTACTTTCCCCTAAAAGGTTAAAGATAGCAACCATTGCTTTTCTTCCAGCTTCATCTTTATAAGTTTTGTCAAGTTGAACAACCTTAAGAAATTTATCAAGGGCTTTCTGGTAATCTTCCTGTAATGCTAAGCATGCTCCTTCTTTTAGAAGATAATCTAACTCATTTTCCGGTTTTAGTTCTTCACACCATTTCTTAAAAAGTATTAACTCTTTAAGAGCCTGTGCCCTTGAGAAATACTCTTTGTGGTACTCTTTTATAGAGTCAAGGAGTTCCTGGGCTTTATCAAGTCTACCTTCTTTTATGAAAAACTGGGCGGCTTCAAGGGCTATTTTTTTATTGTCTGGATACTCTTGAAGCAGTTTTTCGTAAAGCTGTTCAGCTTTTATAAGATTTCCTGACATATATTCCATTTTTGCTTCTTCAAGGAGTTTATCAGCTTCAGATTTTATATGTTTTGACAGTACTTCCCTTAATTTAGGTTCTGGTAAAGCTCCAACAAATCTATCAACCTCTTTTCCATTAATCATTATCCTTACATCTGGTATACCGCTTACACCAAACTGCTGGGCTATGTGGGGATTCTCGTCTGTGTTTATTTTTGCCAGTACAAAACCGTACTCACCTGACAGTTTTTCAAGTAGAGGTTTTAAAACTCTACATGGTCCACACCATGGAGCCCAGAAATCTATAACAACAGGTCTTTCATATGATTTTTCCACTACTATCTCTTCAAAATTGTCATCTGTAACATCGTATATAAGTCCCATACTTTCCTCCTTTTTAAATATTAGCATATAATAATAATATAGTTTTTTAGCATAATTTTCAAATATTTTTTTAGTATAATAAACTAAGATTTAATAAGCTGGTTAACTTTTTCCCTTAGTTTACATACGCTACATATTTCACTGAATGATGGTTCTCCACATACTTTGCAAACTTTGATTTCTTCTGACTGTCTTTTTTCATGTTCTTTCAGTATTGGATACATTCTTTCAAGAAAGTTTGTGTAAAACTGGAGTTTTGTTCCTGGATGTTTTTCCTCAAGTTTTGACAGTATTTCTTTATACTCAATAGAAGAAGCTCCTTCTGAAAATGGGCATTCATACTCTATATATTCAATGTTATTGAAAAAGGCATAAAGGGCAGATTCTTTCTCTGTTATCTTACAGAGGGGTTTTACTTTTCTTATAAAACCGTTTTCTTCTCTCAAAACAGGATACTGTCTCTTCAGGTAGTTAATATCCCAGTGGAGTGTATTTCCAAATAGTACAGCAGCTTCATCATCAAGGTTATGTCCGGTAGCAATTATGTTATATCCAAGTTCCCTTGCGTGTTTGTTCATATAGTACCTTTTTAGTGTTCCACATGCAGAACAGGCTGGCCTGTTTGTAGCTTTGTTTATCTCAGGAATAGATGCTACTTCTTCTTTAAGGGATATTATATGTAGTTTTCTTCCTATTCTTTCTGAAAAACTTAAGGCAAGCTTTTTTGAGTCGGTAGAATACTGGTCTATACCAAGGTCTATATAAAAGCCATCTGCTTCATAACCTAACTTTGTTAGTGCGTTCCATAAGGCGAGGCTATCTTTTCCTCCAGACACTGCAACAAGAATTCTATCTTTTTTTGAAAACATTCTGAACTGTTTTATTGTTTTTTCTACTCTTTTTTCAAACCAGCTTATAAAATGGTCTTTACACAAAGCTAATCTATGGTGTGGTAAAAAAACAACAGCTTTTTTATTTTCCCCTTTTGATTTGCATACTGTACATCTTGTTCCCTTTTTTAGTTTTGCCATTCTCTTCACCCTGTTTTAAAGTATTGACTAAGTGTAAAATTTTCTTACAATTATCTTAAAGCGCCGGTTTTGCTAATTTCCCCCTTCCCCTCCCTTTTCTTTTTTATTTTTACTTTTTTTCCTTCGTAATTCCTAAAAACTATATACTCATTTGTTTCTTCTTCAATATAATCTGGCATTACTGGAACTTTGCCTAATCCTCCTTCAAGGTCTACAGCGTATATTGGATAACCTAAGCCAGAAACTCTACCTCTTAGATGTTCAAGTATTTCTATACCTTTCTTTATATCTGTTCTAAAATGTAAAACACCTTTTGTTGGGTCACAGTAAAAAAGGTAATACGGTTTTATCTTTACTTTTAAAAGGTCTCTCATCAGTGTCTCTATTGTTTCTTTACTGTCGTTTATCCCTTTTAGCAGTACTGTTTGATTTAAAACAGGTGTTCCTGTTGATAGGATATTTTTAACAGCTTTTTTTGTTTCAGTTGTTATCTCATTAGGGTGGTTAAAGTGTGTAATAAGCCATACTTTTTCGTATTTTTCAAAGAGCTCAAGGAGTTTTTCGTCGTGAAACCTGTACGGATTAACTACTAATTCTCTACTCCCAATTCTTATTATATCTATATGTTCTATCTGGTAGAGGTTCTTCAGTATGTACTCAATCTTTTCGTCTGGTAGTGTTAAAGGGTCTCCACCTGATATGAGAACTTCTCTTATCTGCTTGTTTTCTTTTATGTAAGAAAACATTCTGTCGTACTCTTCTTTTGTTCTTGCCCTTTCATCTTCTAAAAACATTCTTTTTCTCATACAGTGGCGGCAGTAAACTGAGCAGAAGTTTGTTGCTCTGAGCAAAACCCTGTCTGGATACCTGTGGGTCAAACCACTGACAGGACTCATCACATCTTCGTTAAACGGGTCTAAAAAACTTCCTCTCTGGATATTTTCGTCTATCTCTTCTAAAGATGGGAATATCTGTCTGAAAACAGGGTCTTTTTCTGAAAATTCCTTTATTAGAGAAAAGTAATAAGGGGTAGTTCCAAAATGGAATATATCTGAAGTTTTTTCAAAAGAGAACTTCTGGTTCTTATCAAGGGGAATTATTTTTTCAACATCTGATACAGATTTTAACCTGTTCCTTATCTGCCATTTCCAGTTTTTCCATTCTTTTTCATCAACCTCTTTCCAGATGTCAAATTTCTTCCAGTACTCTTTTTCAAGTTTAACCATTTTAGCCCTGATGTGAATAGATAGAATGTGCTATAAACTCATTGTCAAAAAGGTTAAGCATAACCAGAATAACATATGCAAATATGTAAAAAACAGAGAGAAGCTCACTTTCTTTTCTAAAAAGAATTCCTCTTACACTTCCTATAATGAGGAAAAAAAATGTTAAAAATCCTCCAAGTATATAGTGGAGTTTAAATAAGGATATATTTCCGCTATGAAACTGGTAGAGGGATTTTAACCAGATAAGACCTGTAATCCCTGCAAGTAGAACAATAATACTTCCAAAGATTACAATACTCCCTGCTATGTTCATAACAAGTTTTTTCCTTGTTATAACCCCAGCAAGCTCAAAAAAAAGGCCAAGTAGTGGAATTAAAACTCCAAATCTACCAAATAAAGCATGGGCAAGGTTGTAATCCATTTTTTTCTCCTTTAAAAAGGGGGAAGAAAACCCAGCCGTCTTCCCCTTACTTAGCTACTTCAACAAACCTTGATTCCCTTATTGTTGTTACTTTTATCTGTCCTGGGAACTCAACTTCTTTCTCAATTCTTTTTGCTATCTCTTTTGTAAGGAGGTAAGCTTCTTCATCAGAGAGTTTCTCTGCATTTACTATTATTCTTACTTCTCTTCCTGCCTGTATTGCAAATGATTTTTCTACATTCTCAAATGAGTTAACTATAGCCTCTATCTTTTCAAGTCTATTGATGTAAGACTGGAGTGCTTCCCTCCTTGCTCCTGGTCTTGCAGCTGAGAGGGCATCAGCAGCAGCAACTAAAACAGCTTCCGGATATCTTGCAGGTTCGTCGTTGTGGTGGTAAAGGATAGCATTTATAACAACGTCAGGTTCTCCGTATCTTTTTGCAAGTTCAGCTCCTACCTTAGAGTGGGAACCTCCAACCTCATGGGATATTGATTTTCCTATATCGTGCATTAAACCTCCTCTTCTTGCCGCTTTTTCATCAAGACCAAGTTCAGCAGCCATCATACCAGCAAGGTATGCAACTTCTTTTGTGTGGAGAAGAACGTTCTGTGTGTAAGATGTTCTGTAGTAAAGCTTTCCTATATAGTAGTAAAGTTCAGGATGAACATCTGTAAATCCAAGTTCAAGGCATGTTTCTTCTCCAAGTTTTCTAACGTGCTCTTCCATTTCTTCTTTTACTTTTGATACAACCTCTTCAATTCTTCCTGGATGTATTCTTCCGTCTGCTATAAGTCTTTCAAGGGACTGTTTTGCTATTTCCCTTCTAAGTGGGTCAAATGATGAGATAGTAACAATATCTGGTGTATCATCAATTATAAGGTCAACTCCTGTTTCCATCTCAAAAGCTCTTATGTTTCTACCTTCTCTACCTATGATTCTTCCTTTTAGGTCGTTAGAAGGAAGGTCTACAACTGATATAGTGTAAGAAGTGGTTACTTCTGGTGCTAATCTTTGGATAGCTGTAACAAGGTTCCATTTAGCCTCTTTTTCAGCTTCTTTTTTAGCTGTTTCTTCTATCTCTTTTGCTAATTTAGCAGCTTCAAGTTTTGCTTCTTCTTCAACCCTTTTCATAAGTTCTTCTTTGGCTTCTTCTTTTGTCATTGAAGCTATTCTCTGGAGTTCAAGCATATACTGTTCTTCAGCTGCTTTGAGTTTTTCCTCTCTTTCTTCAATCTCTTTCTGGATATTTCTTATCTCTTCTTCAAGTTTTTTTACCTCTTCCCATTTTCTATCAAGGTCTTCTTCTCTGTGTTCTACCCTTGCAAGCCTTTTTTCTAACTGGGCTTCCCTTGCCATAAGTGTTTTTTCAAGTTCCTGAAGTTCTTCTCTTTCCTTTTTAAGCTCCTGTTCAAGTTCCTGTTTTCTTTTTAGTATCTCTTTTTCAATAAGTATTTCCTGTTTCTGCTTAAGGTCTTCTGCTTCTCTTATTATCTTTTCAGCTTCCCTTTTTGCTTTTTCTTTATACTCTTCAAGTAGTTCTTTAGCTTTTTTCTCTGCCTCTGCTTTAATTTTTTCTCTTTCATCTATTATCTTTTGTGCTTCTTCTTCTTTTTGTTTTAGTGTTTTTCCTATAGTTGTTTTACAGGCTGTAAAACCAGCAGCTCCACCAACAGCTAAAGCAGATATTCCAACTATAACTTCAATCATTTTCCTTCGCCTCCTTTATTTTTATTACTCTGGTAGGTGTGATAATAACGTCTAATGGTATATCGTGTTCCTCATGGGGAATCTCATCAACAATCTGGAAATCATAAGCTAATCCTACTTTTAAACCTTTTACTTTTTTCAAAAATCTATCATAGTACCCTTTTCCATAACCAATTCTATGACCTTTCTTATCAAAAACAACACCTGGAACAAAGATGGTGTCTATAACTTCATACGGAACAGGATTTCCCTCAGGTTCTTTTATTCCTGCATAACCTTCCTTTAAGGAAGTTAACTCTTTTACAGGAATAGGGAGTATATCTTTTCCTGAAACTTTTGGTAGTAAAACAGTTTTTTCAAGTTTGAGGAGTTTTTCTATGAGAGGTAATGTGTTTACTTCATTTCTATGGGGGTAATATAAGAGGACATACCTGGCGGTTTTTAATTGGGGTAGAGATAGCACCTTCTCTACTACAGCTTTTGACTCTTCTTCTGCTTTTTTATGTTCCTCTCTTCTTTTGAGAAGAATATCCCTTAGTAAATGTTTCAATCTGACCTCCCATTTAACTGGAAGGTCACGCGGCGGCTTTATATAAAGCCCCGCGGAGGGCCGACGGGATGTTGAGTCCTGTTCTGGACCCTAACAAAACGTGGGTGCTCGCACCGTGCTCCCACGGGATACACGGAATGTAGAGCTCCCTATTAGGTAGCTATAGCCCAGAAACTACCGTCTCATCCCTATCGTGCCCCGCAGGTTTCTTTATTCGTTTTTCATTTATATTAAAAGCTTTCATTTTTACCGCGTAAAACCTTCCTAACTTCTTAGTTTTATTCCTTCAATCTCTTTAGAAAGTTTTTCAAGTATACTTTCAACCTCTTTGTTTACTTCTTCGTCTGATAAATTTCTGTCTGGTGCTCTAAAATCAACAGAAACGGCTACACTTTTTCTATTTTCGTCAATAAAGTAAACGTCAAAAAGCTCCACTTTATCTATCAGATTGGAACTTTCTTTTATAGTAGTTAACAATTTATCCACCTCAAGTTCACTGTCAACTTCAAAGGCTAAGTCCCTTTTTACAGCCGGGAACTTTGGAAGCTCTTTGTAGGAAGGAAGTTTCCTTTCTTTGTACAGAGTGAACAGATATCCTTCTTTAAGGTTGTCTTCATTAAGCTTCCTTGGGACATATCTAAGCTTTAACTCCCCTAACCATGTATTTTTAGGGATTTCAAGTTTTTCTGCTTTTTCTGGGTGTATTTTGCCTATATATCCAACATTAATACCGTTTATAAAAATGTCTGCACTTTCGTAAGGATTTAAAAATGGTTTATCTGAATGTCTGTACTCAATATTTCTCATTCCTATAGAGATAAGATAACTGTTGACCAGCCCTTTTGCCTTTAAGAAATCCCATTTTTCTGTAGTTGTAAACTGTGTATCTCCTTTCGTATAGGAAAAGCCTTTGTTTAACCTTCCTGTTAGTAAGATACCTAACCTTATTTCTTCGTGATTTTCAAAAAAGGTAGATGATATTTCAAAAGCTGATACATCTTTAATCTGGTGTCTGAGGTTTTCCTGAAGAACACCAATAAGGGAAACTACGAGGTTATCCCTCATAATGCTCTGGTTTTTCAACAGGTAGTTCTTAATTTTTATTGCTGGAACAGGAAGTCCAAGGATTTTATATATATCCTCACCTACAAATGTGTAAGTTATAACTTCATCTAAACCGTTGTCTTTGAAGAAGTCCCTTGTTCTTACCTCAAAAAGGTACTCTTCGCTTTTTCTAAAACTCTGTGTTGATACTTTCGGATATGTTTCTTCAAAAGTGTTAAGACCTTTAAGTCTTCCTACTTCTTCAACTAAATCTATTTCTCTTTCTAAATCAAAGGCTCTAAATGCTGGTATCTTTGATACAGTTCCATCTTCAACAGTTTCTGTTGGGATTTCAAGTCTCTCTAACAGCTGTTTTGCTTCTTCTTTTGGTATAAAAACTCCTAAAACCTTCTGTGTAGTTTTTTCCCTTAGTTTTATCTCTTTTGGAATGTATGGGTTCGGGTATATATCTTTTTCTCCTACTGCTTTACCACCTGCAAGATGTGTTATAAGTTCTAAGGCTTTGTCCTGTGCATTTGGTAGATTTTCTATATCAACTCCCCTTTCAAATCTATAAGAGGAATCTGTTGAAATAGCCAGTCTTTTTGCAGTTTTTCTTATCTGTATATTGTCAAAAACAGCAGCTTCAAGGAGTATATTTTTCGTGTTTTCATCTACTTTTGTGTTGTCTCCTCCAATTATCCCAGCCAGAGCTATAGGTTTCTCTTCATCTGCTATAAGCAGGTCTCCTTCCTTTAACTCTCTTTCTTCTCCATCAAGGGTTTTGATTTTTTCTCCTTCTTTTGCTGCTCTTACGATAATTTTCCCTTTTATTTTGTCTAAATCAAATGCGTGTAAAGGCTGTCCCTCCTGAAGGAGTATGTAGTTTGTAATATCAACAACGTTGTTTATAGGGTTTTGTCCTGATTTTATAAGTTTTAGTTGTATCTCAAATGGAGATGGTTTTATTTTTACATCTCTGATTACTATTCCTCTATACCTGTAGCATTTGTCAGTGAGTATCTCTATTTCAGGCTCTTCTTCTTCAGCTATTGATACTACAGGTAGTTTTTCTTTTCTTTTAACTCCAAATATTGCCCCTATCTCCCTTGCAAGACCTCTTACTGATAAAGCATCTCCCCGGTTCGGGGTTATTTCTATCTCAATAATGTAGTCTTCCCCTAATCCAAGGATTTTATTTGCATCTTCTCCTATTGGGGTATCTTCAGGAAGCAAAAGTATTCCTTCAGAACTTTCTGCTACACCAAGTTCTTCAAGGGATAAGAACATTCCTTCTGATTCTAAAGAGCCAAATTTTCTTTTCTTTATCTGAATACCTTTTATAACAGCTCCTTCTTTTGCAAGAACAACAACAGCACCTTCTTTTACATTTTGTGCCCCTGTGATTATCTGGTACTCTTTGCTTCCATCTGTGGCTTTACACAGGAACAGTTTTTGTCTTTCTGGATGCTTTTCTACAGATAAAATCTTAGCTGTTGTTATGTCTGGAATATAGTTTCCCCATTTTTCCCAGACTGCTTCAATTCCAGTTTCATTTAACCTTTCAACAACTTCTTCAGCAGTTTTGTCTATCTCTACAAACTCTTTTATCCATGAATATGGAACTCTCATCTTATCCCCTTAAACTGGTGGTTAAATCTCATATCTCCTGTGTACAGAAGTCTAATATCTGTAATTCTGTACTTAAGCATCGCAATCCTTTCTACACCTAAACCAAACGCAAAACCTGTATACTCGTCAGGATTTATACCTACTGCTTCAAATACATTCGGGTCAACCATTCCACATCCTAATATTTCAAGCCAACCTGTACCTTTGCATACTCTACATCCTTCTCCACCACAGACGGTACAACCTATATCAACTTCAGCTGAAGGTTCTGTAAAAGGGAAATAACTTGGTCTAAATCTTATTGGTATATCTTTTCCAAAAACAGATTCAAGGAAAATTCTTAATATTCCTTTCAGGTCTCTGAATGTAATATCTTTATCAACCAGAAGTCCTTCTATCTGATGGAACATAGGAGAGTGGGTAGGGTCTGCATCTTTTCTGTATACTCTACCTGGTGCTATTATTGCTATTGGTGGCTTTTGTTTTAGCATTGTTCTAACCTGAACCGGAGATGTATGGGTTCTTAGTACATCTCCATTGTTCAGGAAAAATGTATCCTGCATGTCCCTTGCAGGGTGGTCTTTTGGTATATTTAACATATCAAAGTTGTACTCTTCTTTTTCTACCTCGGGACCTTCTGCGACAGAAAATCCCATAGATATAAAGGTTTCTGAGATTTCTATCAATGTTGATACAACTGGGTGTGAAGCTCCTGCTTCTGTCCAGTGGGGAGGTAGAGTTATATCTATCTTGTTTTTTAGCAGTTCTTCTTCAAGTAGTTTCTGTTTTATCTCTTCCTGTTTCTCTCTTAAAAGGGCTTCAAGCTCTTCTTTTACCTTGTTTGCAAGCTGACCTATCTCTTTTCTTTCTTCAGGAGATAGTTTTCCTAATGTTTTTAAAATATTTTTCAGCTTGCCTTTTTTCCCTAAAAACTCAACTCTTAGCTGGTTGAGCTTTTCTATATCTGTAGCTTCAGATATTAGCTTTTTTGCTTCCTCTCCTAAAGCCTCTACCTGTTTTTTCAGCTCCACACCTTCACCTTTTTATGCAGCATTTTGTTGAGATAAAGCGTTTTTTGCTGTTTCAACAAGCTTTGTAAAACCTTCAGGGTCTGTAACAGCTATATCTGCAAGTACTTTTCTGTTTAAATCTACACCTGCGAGTTTAAGACCGTGTATAAATCTGCTATAGGATAAGCCATTTAGTCTTGCAGCTGCGTTAATTCTCTGTATCCAGAGTTTTCTAAAGTCCCTCTTTCTTAGTCTTCTGTCTCTGTACTCGTATTGGAGAGACCTTAAAACCTGCTCTTTTGCTCTTCTATAAACTCTGTGTTTTTGTCCGTAGTAACCTTTTGCTAACTTTAAGATTTTCTTTTTATGTTTTTTAGATGATGGTCCTTTTACTCTCATTTATTTTCCTCCTTTTAAACGTGGTATGGAATAAGTTTTTCAACTTTATCTTTTATACTCTCTGGAACGTACTGGGCTTTTCTCCCTTGTCTTTTTCTTCTGCTTGTTTTTTTAGTGTTGTAGTGGGAAACTCCACCTTTCCAGTACTTTATTTTCCCTTTTGCGGTAACTTTAAATCTTTTTGCAGCAGTTTTGTTTGTTTTCATTTTAACTTTAGCCATAAGTATTTATACCTCCTTTTTTTAATCAATTTAGAAACAGTAGAAAAGGAATTAAAAGTAGACAAAATAGTATAAAAAGAAAAGCGGGAATAATCAAATTTTAATAGATTATTCTTCCATCTTCTATTTTTATTATTCTTTCTGTCTGTTCTGCTATTTTTGGGTCATGGGTAACTATAACTATTGTTTTTCCTTCTCTATGTAAGGATTTAAATATCTCCATTATTTCTTTTGCTGTTTTTGAATCTAAAGCTCCTGTAGGTTCATCTGCAAGTATAAGCTCCGGGTTGTTTATTAACGACCTTGCAATTGCTACTCTTTGTTGCTGTCCTCCAGATAGCTGGTTAGGTTTGTTTTTTTCTTTTCCTTTAAGACCAACTTTTTCTAAAAGTTTTATTGCTTTTTCTTCTGGGTTTTTTATTGGTTTTGTTGAGTATATTGTGGGTACCACTACATTTTCTAAGGCTGTTAAGTAAGGTATAAGGTAGAAATTCTGGAAAACAAAACCTATATATCTGTTTCTTATCTCGGAAAGTTCATCATCTGATAGTTTTGATACATCTTTTCCTTCTAAATAGTATTTGCCTTCTGTTGGTGTATCTAAACATCCTATTATATTCATTAAGGTTGTTTTACCACTTCCAGAAACTCCCATTATAGAAACGAACTCACCTTTTTTTATGGATAGGGAAATTCCTTTTAGAACTTCTGTTTTTATTCCGTATTGGTAGTAAACTTTTTTTATATTTTCTAATCTAACAAGCTCTTCCATTACTGGTTAAACTTCTTTGTTTTTCTTGGGAGTATAAGTTTGACTGCAACAGTATCTCCTTCTTTAAGTCCCTCTAAGACTTCTGTGTTATGCTCATCCATCCAGCCTGTTTTTATGTATGTTTTTACTGGTTTTCCATTTACTATTCTGTACACAAACTCTTTACCTTTTTCGTATTTTAACGCTTCATTTGGTATCAGTAATGCGTTATCTTTTTCTCCTGTTATTATTTTTGCGTAAACTGTCATTTCTGGTCTTAGATATTTAGTATATTCTTCCTTTACTTTAACAATTGCCATATAGTAAACGATATTTTGTTTTACAACAGGTTCAGGGTATATACTTGATATAGTTCCCTCAAACACTTTGTCTGGATAAGCATCTACATAATAAAGTACTTTCTGACCTACTTTAACTTTTCCTATGTCTGTTTCATCTGTGTATATTCTTACCTCAAGTTTTTTTGGGTCTAATATTGTTATCAGGTTTGCCACCTGAAGTCCTGCTACTACAGTTTCTCCTTTTCTTGCTGCTATTTTTGAAACAATACCATCTATTGGGGAGTATATACGGGTATATGAAAGTCTTACTTTCTGTTTTTCTAAATTTTTCTCTGTAAACTCAACCTGTTCTTTGGCTTTCTTTAACTGGGTCTGGTACTCCTTCTTTAACCTATCAAGGGTTGCTTTTGCTTCATCTAACTGGGCTTTCTTAACTTTTAATTCCCTTTTTGCTTTTTCGTAGTTTTCCTGTGTTGTAAAATCATCTTTTAGAAGTTCCTTTTCCCTTTCAAACTTCCATTTTGCAAAGTTGTAGGAAACCTGAGCAGCTTTTAGTTTTTCTTTTGCTTCTTTTATTTTAGCTGGATAAACTTTTTTTACGTTTTCAAGGGCTGCAAGGGCTTTTTTATATTCTGCTTTTGCTTTTTCTATATCTTTTTTTATTTCCCTCTGGTCAATAACTGCTATAAGCTGGCCTTTTTTCACTTTATCCCCAATATCTACATTCATCTCTTCTATTGTTCCTGTAGCCCTTGCTCCTACTTTTACATAAGCGTTAACCTGTGTTTTTACAATTGCTGTTGCATTTATAATGTCCTGAATTTTTCCTCTTTTTACTTTTGCTGTTTTTATTATTTTTACTTTCTGTTCTTTTTTGAAGAATGTTTTGTATATAAATAAACCTCCAGCTATTAGAATGAAGACAGAAAGAACTCCTAAGAAGAGTTTTTTCATCTGCTTACCTCTTTTAGAGTTTCTACTCCTAACTGTCTTTCAAGTTCTATTCTATTTAGGGCAACGTTTAACATTGAGTTTACAAAGACTTCGTGTGCTGATGCTAAACTTTCTTCAGCTCTTATAAGGGATAGTATATCACCTGTTCCTACCTTATATTCCCCTAATGCCTGTTTGTAGTTAATGTTTGCTTCTTCAAGTAGTGTTTTAGAGGCTTCAAGCTGGGCTATAGATGCTTTAAGGTCTGTATATATCTGGTAAACTTTCAATTTAATTGTTCTTTTCTCTTCCTGGAGAAGGTATCTTGCTTTTCTTTCTTTTTCTTTAGAGGAAAGGTAATTGTAGTACCTGCTAAATCCACTGAAAATATTCCAGTTTAGAGAGATACTATAACTGCTGTAGTTAGAACTTTTTCCAGATAAAGAATCAAAAGATTTGTTCTTTGCAAAAGATATATAGATGTAAGGTGTGTATTCAAGTAGTATTTTTTTAGATGTGAGCTTTGCGTTTTTTATCTGGTATTTTAACTGTTTCAGAACAGGTCTTTTTTCAAGGGCTACTTTTTCAATATTTTTATAAGGGGGAATATCGTTGTCTGCATAGGCAAAAAAATCTTTTTCTTCTATTTTTGTTTTTCTATCAAGGGGATAACCAAGCCAGCTGTTTAATTGGGCAAGGGCTTTTTTGTAATCACTTTTTGCCCTTATTAGCTGGTATTTTGCATTCTGATATCTGACCTGTGCCTGTAATATATCTGACTTTTTTACAAGCCCTGACTTTTTTTTCTTCTTTGCTATCTCAAGGTTTTTCTTTGCTATTTCAAGTATTTTTTTTCTAAATTTTACTATCTGATAGGAAGCAACACACTGCATATATGCATTTTTTACATAGTAATCAATGTCTAAACTGTTTTCTTTGAAGTTTTCTTTTTCTGAAAGGTAAGTGTACTTAAGTAAATCTTTGTCTATTATAGACCTTCCACTGTCATACAAAATCCAGTCAATAACAAACGAGTGGTTTCTGTAAAAGTAGTCGGAGGAGGAGTCATAAAAGTACTTTGAATAGGAAAAGTTGTACTTAAAAGATGGTAAAAAAGGTGAAAACCATGTTTTGTATGTGTAATAGACAGATTTTAGCCCTGATTTGTAGCTTTTGAAAAGAGGAGAGTTTTCCTTTGCTATTTTTAGAGCTTCATTTAGAGAAAGTCCATAACTAAGGTTAAATAAGATAAGTAGTGCGGTCAGTACTTTTTTAATCGTTGTCATTTTTATCCAGGTACTCAAGAAGTGTTTCATACTGGTCATCTGTTAGTATGTTCTGGATAAGTCTAACTTCTTTCACATTGTATGCTGTAAGTTCTGCTTTTAGTTTTGCTATCTCTATTATAAGCTCCTTTATCCTTTTTGTTTCTCCTCCGTGGAGTATAAGGTCGTGGAGTTCATCTTCGTCGTTTTTTACCTGTTTTGCATCTGATAACATCTTAGGAAAGTTATTTCTGTAAAAGTCTTCTACTGTTAAGAGCTGTTCTTTTGTTACTCCTATGTCTTCAGCGTGTTCTTTTAAAATAGGGTAAAGGAAAATTCTTTCTGTTAAAAAATATTTATCAATCCACCTTTCTTTAAGTGGGTCAGGTTGTGTAGTTTCCTGTGAGCTGTCTTCCTGATAAGTCTGGTTGTAGAGTTCTTCTTCTGCAAAAACTGTATAAAATACCAGAAGAAATATTACTGCTAATTTTCCCAAACTTAACCTCCAGTTATAGAAGATTATACATTCTTAAGATAGTATTTTCTAACCTTGTTAAAGAAATCTGTATGATTTTTGTAATCAAGATAAGTCCATATTAGAGGCTGGAAACTACCGTGGTGGTATAAAAGTTCAAGTTCTGCGAATATACCATCTCCTAAGTAAATCCTGCTTCCTTTGTCTTTAGAGCTTGCGACTACTACCTGATACTCATCAAGATAAAGTGGGTCAATATTTACAGTTCTATTTCCTTTTATCCTCAGACTGTCTTCTATTTCCATTGAGAGTTTTTTTATCTGTAAAAGTCTGTCTTTTTCTATAAATTTATCAAAAGCAACAAATTTTTTTAAAAGCCCTTCTCCCATTTCCTTCTGGTAGTATGTGGAATAATCAAGGGAAAAGGGTTCTGTTTCCAATATTTTTTTACCAAAGTTTTTTTCTAATATATTTTCAGCTTTAGTCAGATACTCTTCTTTATTCCACATTAAAGCAAATAACAGAACTGCCTTTTTCATCTCCTTCACTTATATCTGTAATAGCTGTCAGGTATGTTTTTTGAAATTTCTTTTACTGCATTGTCTACCATTACCATTACAGCTTTTTCCATAGGTGTGTTTTTGTAAGTTTCAAGACCTGCACCGAGACCAATTGAACCAGATAGAATACCTCCAAGACCACCTATTTTGAAGCTTGAGGCTTTTCCTTCAACTCTTGTTGAGCTTATAATCCTTCCTGTTCTTGTGTCTATAAGCCTTATAATAGCTGCGATGTATGCATCTTTTTTTCCTATCTTTACACCACCAAAAACAGGAACTTTTGATAAAAGACCTCCAACAATACTTCCTGTGTTAAAACCTCCTGCACGGGGTTCAAATGCTACTATAGAACCAACAACAAGGATATCAGCTCCTTCCATAAGCCCTTTTTGAATTTTTTTTCCTTTTTGAATATAACCAGACTGGGAAAGGTTTATCTCCTCTTTTACAGCTTCAAAGCTTTCACCTCTTTCAAGAACAATAAACTTCCCAGATTTAACAAGGGCATCAACAAGCATATCTTTTATTCCTTCTCCTATATCCCTATAGCATTTGGCAGCTTTACAGTTAAACTTTGCAACGGCTATTCTTGCTTTTGGTCCCTGATACTTTACAACTTCGTTTACATTCTGGGTTGTTGTCTGGACTTGGGTTGTTGTCATTGCTGAGCAACTAATAAGAAAAAAAACAGGAATAGATATTAAAACTTTAAACAGGTTAAACATTTTATTCCCCTTATATTTTTATCTCTATTTTTTTAAAATAACATCTCCTAATATGCCTATCAAGGAAGAGAAATGGAATTTAAGTTTTTAGCGTCTTATATACTTGTTTTAATAGCACTTTTTTACTCTTATAAAGAAAAACTTGGTGTTGAAAAAGAGCTTCTCTGGAACTCTTTAAGGGCTTTTTTACAGCTTTTTGTTCTTGGATATGTACTTTTTTACGTTTTTAAACTAAAAAATCCTTTAGAACTTTCTTTAATCCTTGTTTTTATGGTTGTTTTTGCCTCTTATACAGGACAAAAAAGGGTAAAATTAAAAGAAAAAGGATATATTGTTGCTTTCCTGTCTATATTTTCTGCTTCATTTCTTGTGATAGCATCTCTTATTTTGATTGGTGTTATATCTTTTAAGCCAAATGAGATAATTCCTGTAGGTGGTATGGTTATCGGGAACTCTTTAAATGTTTACTCTTTAACTGTTGACAGGTTAAAGGGAGAAGTTTCTAACTCAATGGATATTATTGAAGGGATGGTAGCTTTAGGCGCTACTTTAAAAGAGGCATTTCATTTTATAAATAAAAAAGCTGTTAAATCAGCTTTAATACCTGTTATAAACTCACTCCAGACTGTAGGTATAATACATATTCCAGGAATAACAACAGGTATGCTTCTTGCTGGTGCTGAACCGATGAAAGCTGTTTCTTATCAGCTTGTTATAATGTATATGATGGTTGCTGTAGCCCTTTTTACCGGTATATTTACAATAAGGTTTTCTTACAGATACATAATACCAACAGTTTTTGGGAGATAGAAAATGGGAATAAAAACACCTTTTGTGGCTGTAGATGGGATTATTCAGCTTTTTGATGAGAAAGAGAATTTCAGGGGGATTGTTCTTATTGAGAGGAAAAATCCTCCCCTTGGTCTTGCTATCCCCGGTGGTTTTGTTGAGGTAGGGGAAAAGGTTGAAGATGCTCTGGTAAGAGAAATGAAAGAAGAAACAGATTTAGATGTTAGTATTCAAAGGCTTCTTGGTGTTTATTCAGACCCAGATAGAGACCCGAGGTTTCACACAGTTTCTATAACTTTTATCTGCAAAGCGTATGGAGAACCTAAAGCCCAGAGTGATGCCAAAGAAGTGAAGATTTTCAAATTAGAGGAAATACCTTTTGAAAGTCTTGTTTTTGACCACGCAAAAATATTAAGGGATTATATAAATAGATAGTTCAGTAAAGTATAAACACAGGAAACTGTAAGGGGAACAGTTATATTATCATCAAGGTACCATTTTTTACTGTCTGATAGTAGTTCTACAAAAGAGGCAACAACAGATATAAAGAAAGCCTCCCATAAAGGAAGAATTAATGTAAGAGAAATTGTGTTTGCAATTATACCTCCTGCTGTTCCTTCATAACTTTTATTTAAGTTGAGTATCTTGTGTTTTCCAAAAAGTTTTCCAAAAATTGTGGCAAAACCGTCATAAACAGCTGTTGTAATAATTGCTATTTCAAGGGTTTTTTTATCAAAAAGTAATGATACTAATATAAAACCTACAGCAAGGGAAAAAGCCTGTCTCCCAGGAAGAGTTTTCCAGTTATAATCCCTTTCAACAAACTCAAGTATCTTCCAGTACAGGTTTGTTATTGGATTTTTTATTTTGAAATAAGAAATCGGAAAAAACACAAAAAGCATAACAAACATAAGAACGGTTATACTGTACTTTCCAGATATCTCAACAGGAATAATTAAAAGTAAGATTGAAACAATGTGGAAAATCTTTCTTAGGATTTCTTTTCTCATTTTTCAAGTACTGCGATTGTTTCTATATGGTATGTTTGGGGAAACATATCTATCATTTTTACCTTTCTTAATTCAAATCCTCCCTCTTTAAACAGGTTTATGTCCCTTGCAAGTGTTGAAGGATTACAGGAAACATAAACAACTTTTTTTATAGATGAAGCTGTTATTTTTTCAACAATTGTTTTACTTAAACCTGTTCTTGGTGGGTCAAGTATAACAGCATCAAAGCTTTCTTTATCAATTAGCTTTATACCTTCTCTACTTTCCATTTTTAAAAATTTTGCATTTTTTATACTGTTTATTTTTCTGTTGTGGTTTGCATCGTAAACAGCATATGGGTTAAGCTCCACTCCTGTTATACGTTCAACGTACTGGGCTACAGGAATTGTAAGGGTACCTACACCACAGTACAGGTCTAATACGTTTTTATAAAAACCTTCTTTAAACTCCTCAACCACTTCATTTATAAGATTTTTAACCTGAAATCTGTTTACCTGAAAAAAACTATCAATAGAAACCCTAAAGGTTATCTCTCCTATCTTTTCAAATCCATATGTATTCCCTACTGTAAAAACTTTTTCATCTGTTCCATCTCTTTTTCTTCTGTATATTCCGATACCTTTTATATTTTTAGATAGAAAACCTTTTAAGTGCTTGATACCAAGGGGAAATCTTTTTATTCTCCCTGGATATATAAACTTGACAAGCATGTCATCCTGGTTTGACGAATAGAAATGAACTTCTAAAGGCTGGAATGTTAATAGGGGGAGGATTTCTTTTAAACCTTTTATAGACTGGTTAATATCTTCTTTTAAAAGATAACAGTAGTCTATATTGACTATCTCTTTGCTTTCTTTTTTGTAAAAACCTACCTTTTCACCTTTTATTTTTACCTGGGCTTTATTCCTGTAAAAAAAAGGATTTTCTGATGGGATAACCTTTTCAATCTGTACTTCCTGTAGTTTACCTATTCTTGAAAGGGTTTCAGATAGAATATCCTTTTTTATCTGGAGCTGTTTTTCATAAGGAATGTGTTGGTAATCACATCCTCCGCAGTAAGTAAAGTATTTACATGCAGGTTCTATCCTGTCTGGACTTTTTTTGATTACCTGTTTTAACTGGCACTCAAGGAAACTTTTTTTCTCTTTTTTTATATCTACTTCAACTATTTCTTCTGGTAAAACGAAAGGGACAAAACATGTTTTATTTTCTAATCTTCCTATCCCTTTTCCACCATAAACAAGTTTTTCTATTTTTACTTCCATTAAATAACTCCTATACTTGCAAGACTTACGTATCCTTTTTTTCCTACTATAATATGGTCTAAAAGTTCAAATCCCATCTGTAGAGAAAGTTCATTAATAGATTTTGTAAATTTAATGTCTTCTTCTGAAGGGTTTGCTTCTCCTTCAGGGTGATTGTGGGCAAGTATTATACCGTAGGCGTTGAGTTTTATTCCTGGAAAGAATATATCCCTTGGCTTTGCATTTAAGACATTTAGAGAACCAACAGCAATAGTTTCTATACCAAGGAGCTGATTCTGGGTATTTGTATACAAGGCGATGAGTTTTTCCTGTCTTTCTTTGTGGAGAAATTTTACAGTAGAGTAAACATCAGAGGGACTGTTGAGAAAAATCTTTTCATCATCTTCTTCAATTCTTCTTACAATTTCTGCTATGGAAAGTATCTGAAGAGCTTTTGCCTTTCCTATTCCTTTTATTTTAAGAAGTTCTTCAAGGGAAAGATTTTTAATGTCTTTTATTGTTTTGTTTTTTAAAATGAGACCTGCAAGACCTAAAACATTGAGTTCTTTTGTTCCCTGTCCTATTGAAAGAGCTAACAACTCTATATCTGATAAACTTTTTATCCCGTGTTTTAATGCTTTTTCCCGGGGTAATAAATCTTTAGGAAGTTCCTTTATTCTCTTTTTGTATATGTACTTCTCAAATTTCATGTTTTCCTCCTGAAAATATTATAAAATTAAGGCTGTTTTTTAACAAATAGGCAAAGGAGGGAAAAATGAAAAAACT
>CAZOTZ010000028.1:0-9132 GCA_964582875.1 uncultured Aquificales bacterium
CCTCCTATTCTATATTTTGAACCTGTTGTCTTATCTTTTCTAACTGGGTTTTCATCTCAACTATATACTCAGAAAACCACGGCATTTTTGTTCCCATCGTATTTATTTCCCTGAGCATTTCCTGACATAAGAAATCAAGTTTCCTTCCAATAGGTTCATCAAGTTTTATAAGTTCTTTAAATCTTTTTATGTGGGATTTCAGTCTTACTACTTCTTCTGTTATATCCATTTTCTCAGCCAGAAGTGTTGCTTCAATAAAGGCTCTTTCTGAGTAGTTTTCCCCTAAGAGTTCTTTCACTTTTTCTGTTATCTTCTCTTTTGCTTTTTCTGTTATTTCTTCTTTCTGCTTCTCTATTTTTTCAAGAACACTCTCTATGATGCTAATCCTTTTCTGTATATCCTCTACTAACTTTTCCCCTTCTTTTTTTCTTTCTTCTTTTAGGGATTCACATGCTTTTTCAACAACAGTGAGTATATCCTTTTTGAGATTTTCATCTACAACTTCTTCCTGTGTTTCAGAAGCTATACCTGATGCAAGCTCATATATCTTATCATCTGAGGGGGAAAGTCCTATCTGGGACATTATGTTTTTTACTGTTTCTACAGCTAACTTCAGATTTTCTATGTCCATAAACAGTTTTGGCTGTCTGTACTTTATGTTTATGAATATCTGGAAACTTCCCCTCTCAAAAAACTTTTTTACAAGGTTCCTTATATCTACATCTATAAAAAAAAGAATTTCCCTTGGTCCTTTTATACTTATGTCTATCCCTTTGTTGTTAACTGATTTTGCCCTTACTGTAATTTCATAATCATCAAAAGTTTCTGTTGCATACCCAAAACCGGTCATACTGTAAGCCATAAAGTTCTCCTTAAATGTTTTTTTCTATTCTAAAACATTTTTTCTTTATTTAAATCTGAATACCGAAAATTTTTTGCATAATATATCCAAATCCGTAAGAGACAGAGGCTGCAAAGAAAGCAGATAAAACCATTTCTAAAATTTTTTTCTTAACAGATATTCCTGATAGGATTGATATAACTGTTGCAACTATAGATAAAGCAAAACCTGCAAATAAGATAGAAAAAGGTAATGCAACTAAAGAAGATGGAGCTATAAAGTAAGGGAGAACAGGGAACATAACACCAAATATATAAGCAAAACCTGTAAACAGACCTGATATAAACTCATTTTCTTTCACATCTTCTATAAGAAGTTTCTTTATAGATTCTTTTTTCAATCCTATTTTCTGACTGACTTCTTCCGCTATTTTTTCTGGAATTTCTGACTGGATTAATTTCTTTTTAAACTCTTCAACAGCCCTTTCTGGGGCTACACTGAATATAATGTCAAGCTTTTCATTTAAGGCTTCATTTACCTGTCTCTGGGAACGGACAGATATAAAAGCTCCTATTCCCATAGATAAAGCTCCAGCTACACCAACAATAAGGCCAGATATACCAACCATAAAAGGATTATCAAGGTAAACAGCTGAGAGACCTGTTACAACTCCTAAAATCTCAACAAGTCCATCGTTCATTCCTAAAACAAAATCTCTGATATTTGTTAGTCCTAATGTTTCCGCTTTTTCTGCAAATGTTGTTTCATGTTCTATCTCATCTAAAATGATACTTTTTAGTTGCTGTTTTTCTTCTTCTGAAAGGTCACCTTTTTCAAGGAACTGGTAGTATTTTTTAAATGCACTTGTTTCCCCAAGCTCAAGAAAAGAGATAATAAGAACAGGATTTATGAATTTACTTAAAAGTTTTAATAGTTTTATTTTTAGACTGTCTGGTTTGAATTCAGGGACAGGTATTCCCCTTTTTGTGAGATAGTTTTTCCAGAATTCTGAATGCTTTTTCTCCATTTTAGCTATTTTTTGGAGAACATCTTTTATCTCCTTATTTTCAATACTTTCAGCTAAAAATGTGTACGTGTAATAATCGTTTAACTCATCTATATAAAATTTTTCAGGTGTGTTCATCTTCTCTCCAATTTTTCTTTAATGTGGTTTACATAACAGCTTAAGACTTTTTCCTTTTCCTTTTCCAGATTTATATCAACATATACCTGTCCATTTAACACTTTTTTTATAAATCTTTCCAGTTCTTCTTTACTGTTTACACTTGATACTGCGTTTCTTTTTTTCAAAAAGTCGTACATATCCTCTATTTTCTGGTAGTTAGGACCTATAACAACAGGTTTTTTAAAAAAGACAGGTTCAAGTATGTTGTGTCCTCCAACTGGTGCAAATGTTCCCCCAATAAAAACTACATCTGCATATCTGTATATGCCTGAAAGCTCTCCTATAGTATCTACTATATAAACATCTGTATAGAGTTTATCTGTTTTTGTTCTAAAAGAGTAAGAAAAACCGTGTCTTTTAACAGAGTTCTCAATATCTTCTATCCTTTCAAGGTGTCGCGGAGCTATAATCAATACACTTTCAGGGAAATCTTTTTTTATATTTTTAAAAACATCTAATAGGATTTCTTCTTCAGGACTGTGGGTACTACCTGCTACTATCACTTTTTTACCTTTTTTGTCTAAAAAAATCTCCTTAACTTCCCCTGAGGATACTACTTTCAAATCTCCACATAATACAGCTTTTTTTTCATCTTTTATAAGATGTTTCAAAAAATAGAGGTCTTTTTCTGAACGGACAAGAAAAAGGGCAAATCTGTTTAATGTTTTTTTATATAGAAAAGATAGCCTTCTGTAAAGCTTAAAAGATTTTGGAGATATCCTTGTGTTTACAGATATTACCGGTATTTGTTTTGAAGCTTCTTTTATTAAGTTGTACCACAGTTCACCTTCAACAATAATAAGGGCTTCTGGCTGAAAGTTCTTTAAAAATCTTTTTACGCTAAAACTGAAATCAAAAGGTAGAGGTTTTATAACTGCAAAAGGATAAAGTTTTTTTGCATAATCTTTTCCCCTTGGAGAAAAAACAGTTATAAGTATCTTATGGTTTTTAGAAAAGTGCTCTATGAGAGGTTTTGCAAGGTTTAACTCTCCTACACTTGCACAGTGAAACCACAAAAAACCTTTCTCTTTACTGTTGTACAGAACAAGCCTTTCTTTTATGTCTGGAGAGTATCCTTTTTTCTTCGTTATTATATAAAATCCAAAGGCGAATACTAAGTTAAGTAAGCTGTAAAGTATTTCCAATTTCTACCTATCAGGAAAGTTTTTAGAAAAATGATTTTAAAATAAAACTCTTTAGATTTAAAACTTTAAGAACTGTTCCATTTTGGAAAATTTTTCTGTTCCAAAAGAGACAAACAGAATAAGTAAAAATGATTTTTGAAGTGTAAGTATTTGATAAATAATGATAAAATCAATTGGCATATTTATTGTATAAATAATAGGCAAAAATTTCAGGAGGTAGAAAATGAAGTTTAAAAAGATAGTTGCTTCCATGTGTGCCTGTGTAGGTATATTTTCATTTTCTTCAGCAGGTGAAATATACTACGAACACTCTTCAGCTAAAGAGATGATGTTAAAAGACATACCGCCGGGACCAAAACATTACGCAGTTCCAGAGAAGTGTAATCTTGGTAGTGAAGAGTTTATAAAAAAAATGGCTCCAATAGGGAAAAAACTTTTTAACAACAAGAAGCTCGCTAACTGTGTTGCCTGTCATTGTGCTCCTGGTTCAAAAGGATGTGGGAATATAGGTCCAAACCTTGCCCATTATGCCTCCACTCTTATGAACGCCCCTTATCTTGGAAACCAGAAAAAAACCCCAAGCTGGATATTCCAGAGAATTGCTGATTACAGGGTTCAGATACCTGATGAGTACAAAAAAGAACCTTACTACAACATAATGACAGTAAACCTTACAACAGGAATGCTTAACTACGACCAGGTCTGTGCACTTGCAGCTTTCATTTTATCCCTGAAGTAAGGAGTAAAGATGAAAAAGGTACTGGCTGTGTTCTTTCTTATGTTCACCGTATCTTTAGCAGAAGTGAACTGGTTTTCTTTAAATGAGGGACTAAAAAAAGCAAAAAAGGAAAAGAAGCTGGTTGTTATATACATAACATCTAAACACTGCCAGTACTGTAAAAAGATGGATAAGACTACTTTTGAAGCAAAAGAAATCCAGAATTATATGAACATACATTTCATACCTATAAAAGTTGAAAAAAGTTCTAAAGACGGTCTTCTTGTGAGAAAAATGTACGGATATATGGGAACACCAACATTTCATTTTCTTGAACCTTCTGGAAAAAAGATAAAAACCCTTTTTGGTGCCTGGAAAACAGATGAGTTTATGAAAATCCTTAGATATTTTGCAGAAGGACATTACAAAACTGAAAGTATGACAGAGTACTTTATGAAAAATTAAGGAGGATAGACAATGAACAGAAGAAAGTTTTTGAAAACTGTTGCCATTTCTGGAGCAGTGGTTGCAGTTTCTCCTTCTTTAGTAAATCTAAAGGCAGAAGCTAAAGGAGAAGGTCTGAAGAAGAGAAGCCTTGAAGAGGCTATGAAGGATGTCTTAAAAGGGAAAAAACCAGTTGAGTCTGACAAAGTAAAGCTAATAGCTCCTTCAATAGCAGAAAATGGAGCAGTTGTTCCAATTAAGGTGAATGTTGCTGAACCTATAGAGAATGTGAAAGCTATCCATATTTTCGCTGAGAAAAACCCAGACCCATGGACAGTTTCAGTTAACTTAACTCCCCAAAATGGAAAAGCTTACTTTGCAACAAGAATAAGACTTGCAAAAACAATGGATGTTATAGCAGTAGCTGAGCTAAAAGATGGCTCAATGATTATGGCTAAAAAAGCCGTAAAAGTAACAATTGGTGGATGTGGATAATAAAAAAGGAGGAATGAAAAATGGGAAGAACAGCTTTAATAAGAGTAAAACCAAGAAGATACAAAAAAGGAGATATTATAAGAGTTGATTCAGTTATTATGCACCCTATGTATAACGGAATAATAAAAGACAAAAAAACCGGAAAACCAATACCTCCTCACTACATAACAGATGTTGAGGTTTACTACGGAGACCAGCTTGTTACAAAGATAAATGTTAATGCTTCTGTATCAGCAAACCCTTACTTCTCTTTCAATCTAAAAGTGGACAAAGAAGCTCCTTTAAAAATGGTATGGAAAGACAACAAAGGTGAAGTAACTGAAAAAACTATTAAAATCAAACCTCACTAAGGAGGGAAAAAATGAAGAAAAAGATAATAACAGGAATAATGTCGGTGGCTGCTGCCGCCTTTTTTATAAACGTTAATGCTGAGGAAGCTGGACAGGCTATATCTGAAGAGGACTGGAAACTTTATCAGGAAGGGATAAATCCTGGAGAAGTTTTTGCTGAAGAAGTAGGAGGAGCATTATTTGAAAAACCTATGGGACCTAAGAAACTTTCCTGTGCTTCTTGCCATGTGAAAAATGGAGATGTTGAAGAAAGGGTAGCTACAGCAGCTGCTTACTATCCAAAGTACGACAAAGATGCAAAAACGATTATAAATCTTGAGCAGAGAATACAGATTTGTCAGAGTAAGTATCAGGGAGTAAAGCCATTTTCTCTAAAAAGTAAAGAAAACACAGCTTTAACAACATATCTCTTTTACCTTGCCCAGGGAACAAAAATAAACGTTGATACAAAATCTCCACTTGCTAAAGAGTTTTACAAGTACGGAAGGTACATTTTTACACTTAAAAGGGGAAAAAGAAATCTCTCATGTCAGGTGTGCCATGAATTTGCAGCAGGAAAAGTTTTAAGAATGCAGTGGCTTAAACCACTTGGCTTTGAGTACAACGGTATAAAAGGAACAACTGCAGCTGACCACTGGCCAGCTTTCAGGATGACAAAAAACAAAGTACAGACCCTTCAGCAGAGATTTCAAGGATGTATGAAACAGTCTAAACAGAAAATACTTCCACTTGGTTCAAAAGAAATGGTTGCCCTTGAACTTTATGTAAAATCCCTTTCAAATGGTGCTGAACTAAAAACACCTGGATTGAGAAGATAGGAGGCTAAAATGAACCTTACAAGAAGAGATTTTTTAGAGCTTGCAGCAATAGCTGGTATATCACTTACAGGGGGAAATGCATTAGCCCAGCTAAACAAAATGTCCCCTGAGGAACTTCTGTCTTTTAAACCTGTTGGAAATGTTACCCTTTTGCATATATGTGATATGCACGCCCACCTTAAGCCCCTTTACTGGAGGGAACCATCAACATTACTTTCCCATCCTTCACTTGTTGGAAAACCAGGGTTTCTGTGTGGAAAAGCCTACCTTGATTATTACGGAGTAAAACCTGGAACATTAAGAGCGTACTTTGACACGTATATAGATTTTCCTGAACTTGCCCACAAATACGGGAAAATGGGCGGTGTAGCCCATATGGCAACCCTTGTGAAACAGATAATTGCAGAAAGGGGAAAAGATAAAGTACTGTTCATGGATTCAGGAGATACATGGCAGGGAACAGCAGTAGCTCTTTTTACAAAAGGGAAAGCTATAGTTGATGTTCAGAATGCATTAGGTATTGATGTTATGGTTGGACACTGGGAGTTCACCTACGGTAAAGATAGGGTTTTAGAGCTTGTAGATAAACATCTAAAAGCAGATTTTATTGCCCAGAATATAGCAGATGAGATGTGGGAAGAGCTTGTTTTTAAACCTTATGTAATAAAAGAGGTTGGTGGAGCAAAAATAGGAATTATAGGAAACGCTTTCCCTTACACCCCAATAGCAAACCCTAAACAGTTTACTGAAGGATGGACATTTGGTATACAGCCAGAAAGACTACAACAGTTTGTTGATGAACTTAGAAACGAGAAAAAAGTAGACCTTGTTGTTTTACTTTCCCATGATGGATTTGCTTTAGACCAGGCTTTAGCCAAGATGGTTAAAGGTATTGATATTATCTTCAGTGGACATACCCATGACCCTGCTCCTAAACCTATATTTGTTAACAATACTATGATTGTCATAGCTGGTTCCCACGGTAAGTATTTAGGAAGACTTGATTTAGAAATCAAGAATAAAAAGATAACAAAATGGAATTACAAGTTAATCCCTGTAGCTTCTAATTTTATAAAGCCTGACCCTGAAGTTGAAAAACTTGTTAATGACATATACAAACCTTATGAGAAAAAACTAAATACTGTTATTGGAAAAACAGAAACACTTCTTTATAAGAGGGATACTTTCTATTCAACCTTTGATAGGGTTATCTGTGATGCTATAAAAGAAGAAACAGACGCAGAAATAGTATTCACACCAGGTTACAGATGGGGAACAACAATCCTTCCAGGAGAAGAAATAACAGTTGATAACGTTTATGAAATGACAGCTATAACATACCCTGATGTTTACACCTTTGAGATGACCGGAGAAAAACTCAAAATGATACTTGAAGATGTAGCAGATAACGCTTTCAACCAGAACCCTCTCTACCAGCAGGGGGGAGATATGAGTAGACTCCTTGGTGTTGAGTACGAGATAAAACTTGGAGCTCCTGCTGGAAAAAGATTGAGAAATATTAAAGTAAACGGAAAGGATTTAGACCCTAAACGTTCTTATGTTGTCTCAGCATGGGGTGGAAACCTTTATAAAGCTGGTAAAAATGTAAGACCTAAACACAGACCTGTTTATGAGATAGTTATAGACTACATAAAGAGACACAAAGTAGTAAATCCTCCTATGGAATCAAATGTTAAAGTTTTAGATGTTAAATGTGGTTGTCCTAAAGCTGGAGGTGTATGTTCTTGATTGTCGTTCGCCTCTTCCTTCTTCTTTTAGTGGTGGTCTTTTCCTCTTCCTGTATAACAGCTATGGAGTGGTCTACAGACGATGAAAACGACCTTGAGTATAAACCTCCAAAAAAAGTTGCCGTTTTTAAGAAAGATAATAAAAGCGGTAGAAAGGGCTATCAAAAGAAGGAAGTAGAAGATGATGAAGATATACCTGACATATATGAAGTGGTAGCCTCAACAGATGATTTTAATGAAGTTGATATTCTCCTTCGCTCGGAGCTTGAAGAGGCGAACTTTAAAATTGTTAAAGTGTCCCATGTAACAAAAGGTATGAAGGAACAGGGAAGAAAAGATTTCTGGGAAGATATGAATATATACCTTGTATGTAAGCTTTCAGACGGTTATTTCATATTAAAAAGAAATCCCCACCTTGTAGGATTTTGTCCATATAGGATTTACACTTACAGGGATAAAGAAGGTCAAATAGTGGTAGGCTTTGTAAAACCTTCTTTAGCTATCAGCTACATGGGAGTAGTTGATATCAAAGCTATTAATCTTTTGAAGAAACATGATTTACAGCTGAAAAAGATTTTAGATGATTTAAGTAAATAAAGCCGGAGGGTAGCAAAATGAAGAAATTAAAAGTTGCTATTGCTGGGCTTTCAGCAGCGGCATTACTTACAGGATTCCAAAACGAGGCTAAAGCTGGACCAAAGTTTTACTTTGGTAAAGGGAAAGACCTTGAAGTTTTCTTAATGGGACAGATATGGATGCCTATTGGAACAAACATTGATATTCCTGGTGTTACAGGGATTAAAGAAACAAAAGCAGACCTTTACATCAGAAGAGGAAGATTTGGGTTTAAAGGGCATTTGATGAAAAACCTCGCTTTTAAAATCTGGTTTGCCCATGATAACCTTGGAAAGGACGATGTTAACCCTGTTGATATAGCAAGGGGAGCTGTAAAAACAAAAGGATTAACTTACTCAAAGCTTGAAGTTTGGGACGCTTTCTTCACGTGGTCTTATAACAAGACATGGGCGAATATATCCTTTGGTTATTTCAGACCACAGATAGGAAAAGAAAGTATAACATCTGGTTTTAATGTTCTCTCTTACGAAAAAGGACTTCCAAACTTCTACGTTAGAAGACACATAATAGGTAAACCTGACAAAGGTAAAAATGAAGCTTATGGAAGGGCTTCAGGAAACGGAAGGATATTCCTTATAAACTGGGGCGGGCTGTATAAAGCAAGTGGATGGAGCTTAAACTGGAACTTTGGTATTGGGGATAACCAGAATTACACAACAAAAAATGACTGGTCTCCTTTATGGTCAGCAAGGGTTGCTTTATCTATTGGAGACCCTGAAATGAAAAAGTACAAAATGGGATATAAACAGAC
>CAZOTZ010000028.1:9232-20147 GCA_964582875.1 uncultured Aquificales bacterium
TTACACTGATAAAGTATGGATTGTAAAAGCTGGATATCTTTACAAACTTCCAAATGGACAGTTTATACAGCCTACAGTTTCTTACTCAGTTTTTGACCCTGACAGTAATGGAAACTCCATATATGGAAAGAAAAAGAACACATGGTGGGATGTTGGTATTAACTGGTATATAAAGAAACAAAGGGCAAAACTTATACTCCATTACTCATCAGGAAAGGTTGAAAATTACTCAGGAAGTAAAGATGCAAAGGCTTCTTATGTAGGTCTTGGCTTCCAGTTCAAAATTTAAAAGGAAGGGGGCTCAAAAGAGCCTCCCTTATACATGAATGGGGCATCACAAAACAAAATATAACCTGAATTGGAGGATTACAATGTTTAGAGTTATCTACAGTTTAATGGTTGCAATTTTAATAGTATTTGGAAGCTTTGCACAGGAAAAACATTCATCTGGAAATGGACTTGTGATTTATAAAGTTGAGATGGATGCAGATGAAGCAATCCAGCTCTTAAAGGCAAACCTTGAAGCACAACAGATTTTAATAATAAACGTTACAAATCCTGCTGCTCCCCTATCTAATAACTCAAAAATATTCAAAGATTTTGATAAGCTTCACGTTGATTTTATCCAGAATTTCCTTGTTACAAGCATGACTACACTTTATAAGCTTTTTACAACTGACCCTAACACAATGGTTTTATCTCCATGGGTTATTTCTGTTTACCAGTATGAAGATGATGATTACACTTATATTGTGAGAACAAAATCTCACATCCTTTTAGAAGGAAATAAAAATCCTGAAGTTATAAAGGCTGTTAAAGAACTTGAAAATAGAATAGACCAGGCTATAAAAGATATGATTTAAGGGAGAGGGGAATTCTGCCCCTCATTCCTCTTTTTGGTACTCAAAAATAACTTCAACAATAAGCATTATTATTGATATTATGTTTGCAACAGCAGCTCCAATTGCAAGACCAATAGCAAGGGGGACATGAACTCCAGAAAAGTAAAGCCCTGCTGCTGGTATAAGGTGAAGGTCTGCAACAAGAGCAGTAGCAAGAAGTTCAGCTGAAAGGATTTTCTTAGCTCCAAACTTTAAAACTGTAGCGAGTAGATTAACTCCTACAGCAATAACAAGCTGGTAAGGGTCATGACTGAATATAAATCCAACATTACTGGTTAAAGCGAGAAATATAAAAAAGTCAGACCAAACCTTTCCCCAGTTAATCATGATACTTTTTCTCCTTCTTTTTCTTCTATATGGTGTTTTTCAAAGAACACTTCAGCTCTTTTTAAGGCTTTAGGATGACCAAGAATTATTAAAGAGTCTCCTTCTTTTATCTCTGTTTCCCCTGAAGGAGCTATTTTCATTTTTCCGTCTGCTCTTACTATCGCTACTATTGTAGCTCCAGTTTCCTGCCTCATCTTTATATCTTTTAATTTCTTACCTACAAGGTCAGAGTGTTCATCAACTTTTATCTCTATGATATCTATATCTGTTCTTTCACCGTAAGCTATTTTTTCTAAAAATCCAGATAAAACAGGGGAAGGTGGATGTAAAATGAAAGAGGTCATTCTTCTACCTATTGCAACATCTGGGACTATAACTTCATTAGCCCCAAGTAGCTTCATTTTTTCAGCTGCCCCTTCTGTGGTAGCTGTAGCAAAAACATAAAAGGAGTTTTTGTCAGGCATTATCAGTCTTGCAGTAACAATAACAGATATATCCTGGGTATTATCCTCAAAAGCTGAAATAAGACCTTTTGCTTTTTCTATCCCAACTCCAAGTAAAACACTTCTTTTGTAAGGCTCATCTATCACGTAAAACTCAACACCAAAATCTCTTATTTCCTGTTCTAAACCTGGGTCAGGTTCAATAAGGATAAACTTTATATTTCTTTTTTTAAGGTTTTTCATAAGCTCTTTAGTTATACCGTTAAAACGGCATATTATATAGTGTCCTGTTAACTGTTCCATGGCTTTATACATCCTCCAGTAGTTGTAAATTTCCCCTATGTTTGAGTTAAGAAAAACATCAACTGTTTTTACAAGTCCATACATATAAACAAGGGGAATTGTTATGATTATAAAAATTGATGTAAAAAGTCTGTTTATATCTATATGTTCCGGGTCAACATCATAACCTTCTGTATAACCAACAGTTGAGAAGGTTATTATTGTGTGGAAAAAGTAGTTAAGAACACTTCTCCCATCACTTTTGTTGTTTAAAATCATAAGCATAAGGACGCCGAGGGTTGTAAAGAAAATAACTGTCATTAAAGGATATCTAAGCTGAAGAAGAATATCGTAGAACTTTTCTTCGTATATTGCCCGGTAGTTTTTGGGTTTTACATTACCGTATGGCTTCTGTTTTTTACTTTTTCCCAATTTAAAACCAGTTTTTGCAAGTATCTACAAACATCAAAGAAATCTTAAAAGTTTTCAAGGAGTTTTTCAAGGGATTTTTCCCTGTTTATGCCTGTTTTTTCTAACATATTCAGAACGTATTTACCTATGATATCAAACTCTACGTTTACATAATCCCCAGCTTTTCTGTTTTTTAGGTTTGTGTTTTCTAATGTATGGGGAATGATATTTATAGATATCTGGTTTTTGTCTATCTGATTTACTGTGAGGCTTATACCATCTATAGCTATAGAACCTTTTTCAACAACTAATTTTTCATATTTATCAGGTATCTCTATCAAAAATACTGTATGCTCTCCAAAGGGAATAGTTTTCACTATTTTGCCTACTGTATCAACGTGTCCCTGAACTATATGTCCACCAAATCTATCAGATGCTTTCATAGCCCTTTCAAGATTTACTACATCTCCTACCTTTGAGTATTTTATATTTGACCTGTTTACTGTTTCCTGTGAAACGTCAAAAAACATACTTCTGTCTGTTTTTTTTACCACAGTCAGGCATATACCGTTAACTGAGATACTGTCCCCTATTTTTGTATCTTCAAGGGTTTTTCTTGCTTCTATTTCAACAGAAAGTCCATCTCCTTTTCTTACAATCTGTTTTATCTTTCCTGTTTCTTCAATAAGACCTGTAAACATACCTTAACCTCTTTGAAAGCTGGTTATATATAACGTAGTTTTCATAAACCTTTTTTACATAGTGTCTTGTCTGGGAATAAGGGTAAAGTTCAACAAACTCAGCAATATCTTTTATTTTATGTCTTTTTAAAAATCTTTTTACTCTTCCTCCTCCACTGTTGTAGCCTGCTGCTGCAAAAAATATATTTCCGTTGAACTTTTTTAATAAATACTCAATGTACCATTTCCCATATCTTATGTTTGTTTCTGGTTCAAAAAGTCTGTATATAGAAAAATTCTCTTCTCCTAACTTTTTTGCAATCCATCTCCCTGTGTAGGGCATAATTTGCATAAGTCCAATGGCGTTTGAGTAGGAGAGTGCATATGTGTCAAAGAAGCTTTCCTGTCTCATAATTGCATAAACGATATTGTCTTTTTCTAAACTGGAAAATGGTTTAGGGAATGCTTTATCCACTGATTTTAATTTATAAGAAAAATAACGGGCTGTTTTTTCAGGAAACACAACTGACAGTTTTAGAAAATCTTCAGGACTTTTTGCTTTTTTCTTCAGGTACTCAGCTTCTATATAAGCAAACCTGTAAAAACCGTCTGATTTTAATGAATATACAAGCTGGTAGTTTTTTTCAAGGTTAACTGGCTCTTCTCTAAAAGAAAAGTTTCTAAATGAAACCTTTTTTACTTTTAGTTTCCTTTGTGCTAAAAAAGAGTAAAAGTCTGTATAATCTGAAAATGCTGCTTTTTTTAAGTAGTATTTTGCTAAATATCTATCAAAGTGTTTGAAGGACAGGAACAGCCAGTAGTAAATCCTGTTTTTTTCTTTACCGGTAAAGATGTCTAAATGCTCTTCAAGATAAGTAGCTGCATCAAAAAAATCTTTTTCTCTGTATTTTTGTAAAAATGTGAACCATACTTTACCTTTATAGGCAGAGGAATTTTTATCTATTAAAGAGCCGTAGAACTTTAATTTTTTCGGTTTGTTAGTATAAAACGCAAGCCTCATGTATCCAAGAGCTATTTTATTTGCTTTTTCTTTTAAACCTAAATCCTTTAGCTCCTGTATGTACTTTGCTTTTTTTTCTTTTTTGTAAGCATAAGCTATTTTATAAGGAAGGATTTTTTCGTAAAAAGGAGAATTTTTGTCTGCTTTTTTTAGAAGTTTTCTAACTAACTTCCTTTTTCCAAGTCTTGAGTAAACTTTTATCTGGTAGTAAAGTTTTTTCTGTGAGTTGTCTAAGTATCTGAGAAAGTAAGAAGCTCTAACAGGCATTCTATGTTTAAAAAGGTTATCTATGATACTGTATATCTCTTCATCTACAAGGACAGGGAGTAATTTTACAGCTGTTTTGTATCCGTAAAAACGGTCGTAAGGGTATTTTAAGGCTAATCTTTTCTGAATTTTAAAAGCTTCGTCAAATCTGCCGGTTTTTTCTAATATCTTTCCTTTCAGGTATAGAAAGAACGGAACATCTTCTTTTAAGAGGGCTTTTTCATCAACTTTCTGTATGTAAAAAAGGGCTTTTTCTATGTTATCTGTGAGGTATTTTTTTGCTAAAAAAAGATAGGTGTAATGGGAAACTGCGTAATTCCCTTGATTTTGAATTTCTTTTTCTAACAGGTATGTATTTTCATCTAATATTTTTTCTGTTTTTATAAGAAAAGATAGGGAGTAAGGGTAGTAGATATCATCTTTGTTTATCTGGTAAAAACATTTTTCAGCTTTAAAAAACTGTTCTTTCTCAAAAAAGTTATAACAATCTTTAAAAGATTGTGCATTGGAAACAGTTACAAATGAAACTAAACTTAAAACTATTTTTTTCATTTCTTCTCTACTTTTTTTAACCTTTTCGGTTTTTTGTTTATTTATTTTATTCTAAACTCTATATCAAATCTTGTTCCCTTTCCGTATTCACTGTGCATATTTATAAAACCGTTATGGCTGTATATTATCTTATAAACCATTGGTAAGCCAAGACCTGTCCCTTTTTGCTTGGTTGTGAAAAATGGTTTGAATATTTTTTCTTTGTGTTCTTCTTTTATTCCTATTCCGTTGTCTTCTATTGATAGTATTACATATCTGTTGTTTTTCTTTTCTTCATATCTGGTGGTTATCTTTATGTACTTTTCTTCTGGGTTCTTTTCCTTTATGGCATCTAAAGAGTTTAAAACAAGGTTAAATATAACCTGTCTCAGTAGATTTTTATCAAACTCAAATTCTGGTATTTTTTCGTCAAGGCTGTATATTACTTCTATTCCCTCGTCTTCTAAATCGTCTTTTAAAAGCTGTACAGAATGTTTTATCTCTCTGTTTATGTTTCCTTTTTCAAACTTTGGTTCAATCAGTTTAGAAAAATTAAGAAAAGAAACTGTTAGTTCGTTTAGTCTGTTGACTTCATCTTTTATTATTGCAGAGAACTCTTTTACAAGCTCATTATCTATGTTGTGTTTAAGGTAGTTTGCTGCGTTTCCTATTGCGTAAAGGGCATTCTTTACTTCGTGGGCGATTTTTGCACTCATTTCCCCCATTGTTGCCATACAGTTAAGGGTTTCCCTTTCTTTGTGGGCTTCTTCAAGTTTATTCAGGTAATCAATAAGAGATGAAACCATCATGTAGAAACTCAGGGTTAGCTGTTGTATTTCGTCTCCTGAGTATTTTTTGAAGGTATTACACGTTGAGCATGTATTTAATGCCTGTTCACCTAAATTTCTAAGTATGTCTTTTCCATTTTCAGATAATAGCCAGCACTTTTCTGATATACTCTTTTCGCATTTGTCATTGTTTTTTGTTTTTACAGGCTTTATTTCTATGAGTTCATCCATATTACTTGATGTTAGATGGAGGATTTTTTCTTTTAGAGTTCTTAGAGGAGTTATCATATAACCGCTTATGAAAAATGTTCCAAGAGCAGAAAATATGATAACAACAGAAGCTATAGCAAGGGTCTGGATAAGAATTTTTAAAAGGTCCTGGTCTATAGCTTTCTTTAAAATGTTAAGGTCATACTGTACAAACACGTATCCTATATTATCGTCATCTATTTTTACTGGATAGTAAAGGTTTATAAGGTTCCCTTCTTTTTTTACTGAAGGTTTTTTCTTAAACAGTTTTAGTTTTTCCTTTCTGATTGTACCTAAGTTGTGTAAGTCTTTATCTCCTATTACTCTTCCATCTATATCAAGAACACTTACCTGTGTAACTGATTTTATCCTTGATATAGTAGAAACAAGCTCATTTATCTTTTCAAGATTTGATAAAACAAAACTCTCTTTTGAGCTTTCTATAAGACTTTCTATAGTTTTTAAAGTCCCATTTGTTTTTTCATTCAGTATTTTATTTTCAAAACTAAAAAATGTAAAAAATATTGCTCCAATAAGAACAAGAAGTATATAAACAGATGTAGCAAGGGCTACTTTCCACTGTATAGATAATTTTTTAAACATCTTTATCACTGTAGAAATGGGTAAGCTTCAAGTACTTGATTGTAATCTTTTATAAGTTTAAACATCTCTTTTTTTGGTTTTTCAAAGCCATCTATTCCTAACTTCTTTAGTATACTTTTATCTTTCAGATTGTAAAGGGCATTTTTTATTTTTTCTTTAAGTTCTGAAGGTAAGTCCTTTGATATTGCTACGATATAACGGGGAACATAGGGGGATTTTGCTAAAATCCTTATACCTTTGTCAAGATACATTAAAGCACTTTCTTCTTTTACACCTGCAGCATCAGCTAAACCTGCTATTACAGCAAGTATAGCAGCTCTATCTGTTCCAGAACTCCACATATCAGGAACATCTCTGTATGTTATATTGTGGCTTTTAAGTATGTACAGTGGCATTATGCAATTACTTGCACATATGGAGCTTCCAAGGGTTATTTTTGCTCCTTTCAGGTCTTCTACTGTTTTAATTGGGCTGTTTTTCTTTACTACAATAACACCTGATTCTAAAACCATACCGTCAATCTTTACGACAGCTATACCTTCAACATTGTAGTTTTCTTTGATTTTATAAAAAACCACAGGACAGGATATGGATATATCAACACCTACTTCTTTATACATGTCTAAAAGTTTCTGGTATTTACCTACTATTTTTATCTTTATTGGAATTCCTGTTTTTTCTGTTAGATACTTTGATAGAGCTTTAAACCTTTTGTACTCTTTTACAGGGGAACCTGAGGATAAAACAGCAAGTGTTAAATCCTGATAACCAAAAGACAGGTTAAAAAATAAGAGAAACAGAAAAAGTAATCTCATTTTTTCTTCCCATATTTTGCTTTTACCGGTGCAAAATCATGTACAACTGCAGGAACAAGCCTGTATCCTTCTTCCTGAAGAGCTGCAAGTTTTGCAACTCCGGCTGGAGTCAGTATAACAAAAGATGGAAAATCTTCTCTGTCAAAGCCGAAAGCTCTTGCAGCGTTATAACACACGTAAAACTTTATTCCATAAGTCTCGTGGAGGCTCTTTATCCTTTCAACAATCTCTTTAAAGGTTTTCTTGTTTTGTTTTGCAAAAACAGGAATTTCAGCACCATGACTTACAACAACTATTTCAAGTTCTTCAAGAGGGGCATATTCATCATAAGCTTTTATATGGTTTCTTATAAAGTTTAGAGCTTTTGAAACATCTTCAGGTTTTGATAAATTCCAGTCATAAACAACTTTTACAGAAGGATATGTACTCTCAGATGCTTCAAATTTTGCAACATCTTTTTTATTTTCCCCAGCTAAAGAAATAGAGAATAAAAGCAGTAGAGCTGACAAAACAGCTTTTAACATATTTCCCCTCCTCTTATTCAAAAATCATATAGCTGTATCCTTTTTCCTGCCACTCAACAATTCCGTTTAAGGCTGTTGGAATAGGTTTCACAAATGGGTAAAGATTTTTAATATCCAATCCTCTTGCTTTCATCCCAGCTTCACATATCTCAAATCTGACACCGTAAAATTTAACAAGGGTTTCAAGCCTTTCTTTAAGCTCTTTATGTTTTTTTAAAAGCTCTTTATCATTTTTATACGGAGTTTTAGATAAGTCTTTTAAGAAAAACTTGTAGCTGTTTCCATGGGCAACGACAACAACTTTCATATCCTCAAGCTTATCTCTGTATCCCTGGATAACTGTTGAAAGTCCTTTTAAAATTCCAGCTTCAAACTTCTTTATATCTCCAGTCCTCAGGTCTATTACCACTTTATGGATTTCCTGACCAAATGAGTAAGTTCCTGAAAATAAAATTAAAAAAATAGTTATTATAATTTTCATATTAAATACCTTCAGATATATTATCTATAGTAAATATACTATTTCTTAAACTGTTGGTTAACAATATCTAACTTTGAAAAATTATTCTTCATAAACTATCTTATTTTTGGAAAAATTTTTCAGAGGTTATCTATGAAAGGAAAAAAGATTTTGCTTATTGATGATGAAGAAAACATCCTAAAGATAATTAAGAAGTTTTTACAGGATAATGGTTTTTCTGTTAGAACTGCCACAGATAAAGAAACTGCATTAAAAATCCTTGATAAAGAAGATTTTGATATTGTTCTAAGTGATTACCGTCTTCCTGATGGAACAGGAATGGAAATCCTTGAGTTTTTTAGAGAAAGGGAACCTAATAAACCTTTTATTATGATAACAGCTTATGGTTCCATTAATGGGGCTGTAGAGGCAATGCAAAAAGGAGCTTCCCATTACATAGCAAAACCTATAGACTTTGAAGACCTTCTAAAAATCCTTGATTTTTATACTAAGCAGAATGAAGAGAGGAATTTTGAAGAAAAAACAGAGTTTTGCGGTATTATAGGGAAAAGTAAACAGATGAAAAATCTGTTTAAGGACATATCAATAGTAAGCCAGAGCGAAGCAACTGTTCTCATTGAAGGAGAATGTGGAACAGGAAAAGAGCTTGTAGCAAGGGCTATTCATTCGTTATCTAAAAGAAAAAATAATCCTTTTGTTGGGATAAACTGCTCAGCTATACCTGTTGAACTTTTTGAAAATGAACTTTTTGGTCATGAAAAAGGCTCTTTTACTGGAGCTGTTGGAAAAGAGATAGGAAAAATTGAGCTTGCAGGAGAGGGAACACTCTTTTTAGATGAGATAGGAGACCTTCAGCCACTTCCACAGGCAAAACTTTTAAGGGTTCTTCAGGAAAGGGAGTTTTACAGAATAGGAGGAACAAAGACAATACCTGTTAAATGTAGAATAATAGCTGCAACAAATAAAGACCTTGAAAAGATGGTAGAAGAAGGAAGTTTTAGAGAGGATTTATTTTATAGGATTAATGTTATCCATATAAAAGTTCCACCTTTAAGGGAAAGAAAAGAAGATATTCCTCTACTTGTTAAACATTTTTTAAACAAGTTTAACAGAATTAACTATAAAAACATTGTAGATGTAGATGAAGATGTTATGGAGATTTTTATGGAGTATGATTGGCCAGGGAACGTTAGGGAGCTTGAAAATGCAGTTGAAAGGGCTGTTGTGATGTGCCAGCACGATATTATAAAAAAAGAACATCTTCCACCAAGAATTCTGAAAAAACTTTCAAAAAAATCTACAACACAGGATTTTTCCCTGTCAGATACAAACCTTTTTGAAATAGAAAAAAGGATTATTCTTAAAGTACTGGAAGAAACAAATTGGAACCAGACAAAAGCAGCTGAAAAGCTTGGAATATCAAGAAAACAGCTAAGAACTAAAATGAAAAATTTTGGACTGCTGAACTAAGATTTCTCATACCTAAAATATGTTTTTAGGATTATTTTTTCAGTTAGGTGATAAAATTTTTGGAGATTGTTATGGAACATAAGTACAAAGGTATTAAAAAACTTAAAAAGATAGAAGATGAAAATCAAGAGTGTTATAAATGTGGTATTAAAGGAGTTCCCCTTTACGAAGATGAGAACATAGAAGGGCTTTATTTTTGTGAAGAGTGCTGGTCTGAAAGATTTAAAACAGAGGAAATTGAAAACTGGGGGTTTGAAGAGGAAATACCTTACGAATAGGAGATACAGATATGCCTTATAAAAAACTGAAAAATATTTTTGTTGAAAGAATAATTGAAGATATTATTTTTTCAGGACAGGTTTTATATAAAGAGAATCTTGTAAACAGCCATGCAGGTAATATAAGTGTAAGGTTTGAAGATGACATATACATAACAAAAACTGGAGCTATGCTTGGATATTTAAATAAAGATTCTATTGTTGAAGTTCCTGTTTCCTTTGAATCAGAAGCAGACAAAGAAGCTTCAAGTGAGCTTATTGTTCATAGAGAAATATACAGGAAAACAAACGCTAAAGCGATAATACATGCCCATCCTGTTTATGCTACCGCCTTAACATTTTTCCTTAAGGATAAGTTTGTTCCTATAGATAATGAAGGAAATCTTTTTGTTGGTGAGGTTCCTATCATTGAAGTTGAAAATCCAAGTGGTTCAAAGGAACTTGCAGATATTCTTTCGGATACTTTTAAAAATACAGGTAAAAGTATTGTACTTGTTAAAAAACACGGGTCTTTTGTTATATCAGATACCCTCAATTATGCTTTAAAGCTAACTTCAGACCTTGAATTTTGTGCAAAAGTTTATTATCTGGTAAAGAGTGGGCATAACCTATTAATCCCGTAAGGCTGGAAAGAAGAGGAAAAACCTCTTAATTTTAAGGATATATGCCAGAAAAGAGGTATAAAAATGGGAATAGCTGTTAAATCTCCAGCCTTTAATGAAGGAGAATGGATACCATCTATCTATACATGTGATGGTGATGTAAATGCTCTTTTTAGATGAAGGCTACACAATGGGGGTGTACGGTAGATGAAAAGGCTGATTTTTCTGTTTCTTCTTATCA
>CAZOTZ010000029.1:0-19344 GCA_964582875.1 uncultured Aquificales bacterium
ATGAGAAGTATAGTTGTAATATCTGTCAGCAAGTCAGACCTTCCATTCCTTGAAGAAAAAGCAAAGGAAAAAGCTCTTGGATTTAAAGTTATAGGACAGGTTATAAAAGAACCAGAACTACGTCTAAAAATAGGAGACTACGAAATCACTGATAATATGGAAGAAATAAAATCCCTCTGGAAAGGCGCACTTAATAAAATCTTATAGAAAGAAAAAAGGCTGTCCTTTTATTACTTGAAAGGAGGACAGCCTTCATCTGTTGTCTCCTCTCAAGAAAATTCACATCCATATATGACAGAAATCATCGTTTAAAAAACTTTCAGGTATATATTTTCCTTCCCTCTCAGATAATAGAAAGAACTAACTAACCAAAAATATAAAAAAAGGAGGTGAGGTATTATGGTAAAAGACAGGATTAAAGAGTTAGATGTAAGGTTTGAAGAAGTTCCTTACAGATGTAGATGTGGACATGAAGGAAAAGAGGTTATTGTAGTTGCAAACGACACAGGTATACTTGACACAAACTGTCCTAAATGTGGAAAAAGAATTCTTGAGTTTAAAGTTGTAGAAAAAGGAGAGAAGGCTAACGCCTAATCCCTTTTCCTCTTCTTATTTCCCCTTCAAAAAAATCAGCTCCATGTTATAAAATAAAAACATAAAATCAAAACCACAAAAGAGATTGAATGTTTTTATATATCCTTAAAAGATTAGTCCAGATGGTTCCCCTTGTTATTGGGATTACATTTATTTCTTTTATCATTATCCAGCTTGCACCTGGAGATTACTTAGACCAGCTGAAAATGAATCCCCAAATCTCAAAAGAAACACTTACTGAACTTGAAAAAGCCTATGGACTTGATAAACCTCTTTTAATTCAGTACTTCAAATGGCTTGCTAATGCACTTGTTTTTAACTTGGGGTACTCCTTTTCTTATCACGTTCCTGTTCTTGAGCTTATTAAAGAAAGGATTGGTAATACACTTTTTTTATCTATAACATCGGCTTTACTTGCATGGGGATTAGCTGTACCCCTTGGAATATGGGCTGCTTTAAAGCCTGGTAGTATAGTAGACAAATTTATCCAGCTGTTTTCGTTTACTTTTATGTCTATACCTAATTTTTTCCTTGCATTTTTAATGCTTTTTTTTGCTGTTAAAACAGGTCTTTTCCCAACAGGAGGAGCTACAAGTCCAGATTATGAACAGCTTTCCTTAACAGGTAAAATACTTGATAGATTGTGGCATGTTTCCCTTCCTGCTTTTGTATTAGCAGTAGGTTCCCTTGCAGGACTTGTCAGACTTGTAAGAAGTGCAATGATTGAATCACTCCAGTCTGAATATGTACTTTTTGCAAGGGCAAAAGGACTTCCTGAAAAAGAAATAATCCTTAAACACGCATTAAAGAATGCTTTAAACCCTTTTATTACACTCCTTGGTTTTGAGATAGCCTCTTTACTTTCTGGAGCTGCTCTTGTTGAAATTATAGTTAACTGGCCAGGAATGGGAATGTTAATGCTTGATGCTGTTCTTTCCCAGGATTTATATCTTGTTATGGGAGGTCTTTATATAGGGGCAATTATGTTAATAATAGGAAATCTTGTTGCTGATATTCTTCTTGCTAAAATAGACCCAAGGGTAAGGCAGAGGGAAGTTGAAGGGGTACTAAAATGATAAAAAAAGTCTTTCTAACTTTTTTTGTTCTTCTATTTACAAGTTGTGTAGGTGGCTCTTCTGATGACAGTAGTAATACACAGATTGATTTTAGAAACGAAATGAGAAAATTTGTGATATCAATATCTGAGTATGCAAAAAGTGTAAATCCTGATTTTATTGTTATCCCTCAAAATGGTGTCCAGCTTATAACAGAAAACGGTGAACCTGATGGAAAACTTGTTGAAGAGTACGTAAAAGCTATAGATGGTCAGGCACAGGAAGATTTGTTTTATGGTTTTAAAGGAGATAATATCCCAACCCCTTTAGAGGAGGTTAACTGGCTTACTTCATTTCTTGATAGACTTGTTAAAAAAGGCAAAAAAGTACTTGTGATAAATTACTGCTGGGATGAGAATAAGATAAACGATGCTTATCAAAAAAGTTATCAAAAGGGGTACATATCCATAGCAACCTGTAGAGAACTAAACTGTATACCTCCGTATCCACCGTATCCTTACAACAAAAACGATAATGATATTTTTAGTATTCAGGACGCAAAAAATTTCCTTTATCTTATAAATCCTGAAAACTTCCCGAGTAAAGAAGCATTTCTAACAGCCCTTGAGAATACGTATTATGACGTTCTTATAATAGATGCTTTTTTTAATGGTAATCTTCTTTCAAAAGAGGACGTTAATAGACTAAATGTAAAACCTAACGGAGCAAGACGCCTTGTAATAGCTTATATGAGTATTGGTGAAGCTGAGGATTACAGGTACTACTGGAAGGATGAGTGGAAAACAAATCCCCCTGATTGGTTAGATGAAGAAAATCCAGATTGGCCAGGAAATTATAAAGTTAAATACTGGAACAAAGAATGGCAGAGTATTATATATGGTAATGAAAACTCATATCTACAAAAGATTTTAAATGCAGGATTTGATGGTGTTTATTTAGACATAATAGATGCTTTTGAGTACTTTGAGGGAAAAAGTAATAAATGAAAGAAATATTTAAATATATAAGAAAAAACAGACTTGCATATATGTCTTTTTATGTTCTTTTAATTCTGTATTTCCTTGCAATATTTGCAGATTTTATATCCCCTTATCCTTACGATAAACAGCACAGGGATACCCCCTATCACCCACCAACCCAGTTACATTTCTTTGATGAAAAAGGAAACTTTCACCTGAGACCTTTTGTTTACAAATATGAACTTGTAGACCCGGTTTTTAAAGTATACAGGATAGATAAAAACAAAAAGTACCCAGTTTATTTCTTTGTAAAAGGGGATAAACATTATATTTTAGGATTAATTCCTTCTGATATACATTTATTTGGTGTAAAAGAAGGGAAAATATTTTTATTAGGTGCAGATAGCTTAGGTAGAGATATATTTTCTCGTTTACTTTACGGGGGAAGGGTATCCCTATCAATAGGGATTGTTGGAGTTCTTGTTTCTTTTACAATAGGAGCTTTGATAGGCGGTATTTCTGGGTATTTTGGTGGGAAGGTAGATAATTTTTTAATGAGGCTTTCTGAGATTGTTATGTCCTTTCCTGGTTTTTATCTTATGCTTGCCCTGAGAGCTGTATTCCCTATAACTCTTTCCTCTGTTCAGGTTTATTTTCTTATTGTTATAATTCTTTCTTTTATTGGGTGGGCTGGTCTTGCAAGGGTCATAAGGGGAATGGTTCTTTCAATAAGGGAACAGGAGTTTGTTCTTGCAGCTAAAAGTTATGGAGCTTCTTCAATCAGGATAATACTAAAGCATATTCTACCTAATACTTTTTCCTACCTTTTAATTGCAGCAACTTTATCAATTCCAGGATACATACTTGGTGAAAGTGCCTTATCTCTTCTTGGACTTGGAATACAGGAACCTTATGCAAGCTGGGGGAATATGCTTTCAGCTGCAAGGAGTGTATCTGCTATTGCATCTTTTCCGTGGATTCTTTCCCCTGGAATAGCAATATTTATAACGATTCTTGCTTTTAACCTTATAGGTGATGCTTTAAGGGATTCTCTGGACCCTAAACTTAGAAAAATGTTGTAAATAATTTTGCCATTTTGTTAAAAATTTTTATATAATTTTATTAATAACTTTAATAACTTCAACAGGCAATCTATTAATATCTGGTGTAAAATTCCTGAAACATCTGTAAACTTGCTTTACAAACGCAAAAGGAATAGGTTAATAACGAATTAAGTCTTTAGAACTACTTACAGTGTTGGCATATATATTGCTTTTCCATAAAACACTATGGAAAAGCAATCGGGACAGGGCTTTAAGGCGCGGTTTAAGATGAACAAGCTGGAAGTGGAAGTCTGGAGATTTGCTATTTATGAAAGATTTATACGTAAAAAAAAGGATGTAAAGATTATACTCTGGGATGAAGTAAAAACAGAAGATATAAAAACCGACAAAAAGTGATTTAAAAAGATTCACTCTCCCCCTGGGGACTTCTCCCCCCTTTTTTTAATAGGTTAGGATTATGAAGAATATAAGAGGACCATTGAAGGAAAACCAGAATAGAATAAGTTTCTTGCTAAACATTGTAGATAGTCTCTATGAGAAAAAGTACAAGATAGATAATTTCAGGTCTGTTTTACAGAACCTTATTGGGCTTCTTGATTTAAAGTTTGCTGTTTTTATTAAAGGAGATTTAGGCTATTACATAGATAATGAAAAGTTTTTTTACATATCAAAAAAAATAAAGCTTGAAAAGTATAAAGCATTTTTAAAAAAGCTGTTGAAACATGAAGGTATGGTTGTAATAAATAACTGTTCTAAAGAATACAGGGTATTTGAGAATTTAGGAGGCGATTATATAAACTACAGTTTCTTTTTTCTAAAACTAACGAAAGATATGTATATTCTCGGTTCGCGTGAGGTACCTTTTTCCCAGAGAGAGATAACTTTACTATCTAAAGTGAAAACTTTTATAAAAAAGAGTATTGAGCAGGATATAAAGGAAGATAACCTGCTTGAAAAAGCATATACAGATACCTTAACAGGTTTGTACAACAGAAGATTTTTTGAGAAAGTAATTCCTATGGAACTTGAAAAAGCAAAGAGATACAAATATCCGGTAAGTGTTATTTTTATGGATATAGATAACTTCAAACTTTTGAATGATTTGGAAGGACATTTAGCTGGAGATATTTTTTTAAAGATGTTTGGAAATCTTATAAAAGATGTAATAAGGAAATCTGATATTCCAATAAGAATTGGAGGAGATGAGTTTCTTCTTTTCTTACCTTTTACCAGAAAAAAAGATGCTGAAAATCTCGCCTATAAAATAAGGAAAATTTTAATGGATAATAAAGACCTCCTTTGTGAAGGAAGAAGATGTGATTATATAGATATAAGTTTTGGTATACTTGAGGTTGATAAAGATAATACTCCCGAGACTATTCTTTCTAAAGCAGATTTTCTCATGTATCAGGCAAAAAAATTTAAAAAAGAAAAAAGTTGATTCATTTTTCTATCTCAAAAATCTTCTCCCTTGATGTTTCTCCTTTTATAAGTTTTATTTTTGATTTTGGAACTTTAAGATGTTTTGACAGTATTTCAATAACTTTTTTGTTAGCTTTTCCTTTTTCTGGAACAACAGTTACCCTTATTTCGTAATAATCAGGTTCTATCTCTTTTATTTCATTTTTTTTTGCATTTGGCTTAACTTTTACTTTTATTTTCATTTTTTCTCCTTTTTAATAATTTTTAATAAATTAATTATAAACACCTTTTGGAGGTTTACATGGTGAATATTTTTTTGGTTGGTTTTATGGGAAGTGGGAAATCAACAGTGGGGGAAATTCTTTCAAAAAAAACAGGGTTGAAATTCGTGGATATTGATTCAGAAATTGAAAAAAAAGAAAAGATGAGTATTAAAGATATCTTTGAAAAAAAAGGGGAGCATTATTTTAGAGAGTTAGAAAAAAAAGAGATAGAGGAGTTCTCACAGAAAGATGGATTTGTTGTTTCAACAGGAGGAGGTTTAGGCGCTAATCCAGAAAATATGGAAAAGATGAAAAAGCATGGAGTTGTTGTGTGGCTACAGGTTTCTTTAGATGAAGTATTGAGAAGATGTGGAAATGATAAAAATAGGCCTTTACTAAATCAGCCTCTGGAAAATTTGAAAAAACTTTTTGAAGACAGACAGAAGGTTTATTCCCTTGCAGATATAAAAATTAATACAGAGTCTAAAGAACCAGAAAAATTAGCCGAAGAAATACTGGAGATGTTAAATGAAAATTTACACAGGTATTGATATCGTTGATAACAGGCGTATTAAAAGGGCTATAGATAAGTCTGGTAAAAAGTTCCTATCAAAGGTTTTTACGGAAAGAGAAATTTCCTATTGTTCCTCTAAAAAAAATTTACACGGATGTTTTGCTGCACGTTTTGCTGTTAAGGAAGCATTCATAAAAGCATCATTTCAAGCCTTCGGGCAAGCACCATATCTAAATGAAATTGAGATTCTTGGAAAAGAAGGAAAACCTGCAGAAATTTTACTGCACTCCCCAAAAATTCAAGAAATTCATTCTAAAACCCCCTTCAATATTACATTTTCTCTGTCCCATGAAAGGGAATTTTCCGTTGCTGTAGTAATAATATACCTTCCTTAATGCAGTTTTTTGTTTGCACCGTAATTTTTAAAACGAATTATAAATCCTTAAAAATGAAATACTTACATTTATGGTATCAGTGTTGCTATTATTAGCTCCAACGGAGGTAGAAAATGAAAGTTAAAAAATATACAGTTTTCAGCATACAGGAAGGGTGGAGAAGAATAAAAGAAGATTTAGGGGAGAATGCAATAATTCTTTCTGTAAAAGAGTTCAACGGAGCATTTGAGATACTTGCTACCTCCCCATCTATCTCAAAAGAAGTAGAAAAGATTAAAGATGAAAAACAGAAATTAATAAAGTTGAAATCTTTTGTTGAAAAACTAACTAAAACAAATATAAGTCAGGAATTATTGGGTACTATAGAGGAAGAAATTATCCAGATATACTCTGTTATTGTTGATAATATCAGTAATATTTCATTAAAAGATAGAATAAAAATAAATCCTTTAACGAAAAAATACATAGTTGTTTTTGGAAATATATCTTCAGGTAAAAGCACAACAATAGCCAAACTTGCTTCAATTCTTAAGTTTGAAAGAGGTAAAAAAATCTGTATAGCTTCATTTGATTTTTACAAAATAGGAGGTTCAGAAAGCTTATTTAAATTTGCAGATATAATGCAAATTCCCTACTTCCTTATAAAAGAAGAAAAAGACCTTATATTACACAAAGACTACCTTGATGAGTTTGAACATATAATTTTTGATACTCCAGGAAATATAAAAGAGTTGAAAAATATAGAAAACCTTGTATCCCTTATAAGCAAAAGTACAAATACAGAGAATATCCTGATTATTCCTTTAACAAAGAAAGAGTCTCTAATAGATAAAGACTTTAAGTACTTTTCAAGGTTTAATATAGACCATTTAATACTGACTAAATACGACTTAATAGATAACAGAATCCCCCTTTACTATGTTCTTTCGGCAAGTGATTATCCAGTTAGTTATATAACAAATGGACTTAACGTCCCACAGGATATTTTTTATGCAGAAAAACTTTTAGAAGAAAAGGTTTTCTAAAATGAAAGACCAGGCACAGAAGCTAAGGGAAATTGTTAATAAGAATAACAGACCAAAATTTCAGGTTATATCAATAACTTCTGGAAAAGGTGGTGTAGGGAAAACAAGCTTTACAGTTAACCTTGCTTACCATTTACACAAACTTGGGAAAAGAGTTGTTATTTTTGACGCAGATTTGGCTTTAGCAAATGTTGATATACTTTTAGGAGAAAAACCAAAATACAACCTTATGCATCTTCTAACAGGAGAGAAGACAATAAATGAAATCATTTATACATCAAGGTACGGTATAAAATTTATTCCGGCTTCTTCTGGATTTGAAGAGTTAGCAAATTTACCATTTGAAAAACAGCTTTACATAATAGAATCTCTTCAGGAGATTTATTATAACTTTGACATAATGCTTATAGATACTTCTGCAGGGATATCTGATAGTGTTATTAACTTCTGTCTTGCTTCAGACAAAACAATTGTTCTAACAACACCTGACCCTACAGCTTTAGCAGATTCTTATGCAGTTTCAAGAATTCTTTTAACGAATGGTCAGATGAATATGAACCTTGGAGTTGTTGTGAATATGGTAAACGATGAGGAGGAAGCACTTAAAATTTACCGGGGAATGAACTCTATACTGAGAAGTTTCATAGGAAAAGGAATCAGTTATTTTGGATACATAAAAAAGGATGCAAAACTTTCTGAATCTGTCAGAAACAGATACGTACTTTCTGCAGTTAAACCGAACTCTGTTTTCAGTAGAAACGTTTATCAGATAGCACAGTTTCTTTTATCTGGAAAAGAGTTTCCAACAGATACTGATGTTTCTTTTTGGAAAAGGCTTTTTTCCCACTGGAAAAATATAACCCTGGATTAGGAGGGCATTGCCATGAAGATTGATAACAAGGAAAGAAACAAAATAATAATGGAATTTTTACCAAAGATTAACTACATTGTTAAGAACTTAAAACAGGAAAACCTCCCGGCTACAGTCACAGAAGAAGACCTTGTAAACACAGGAGTTTTAGGGCTTATTGATGCTATAAATAAGTATGACCCGGAAAAAGGGGTAAAGCTTTCTACTTATGCAGAGATTAGAATTAGAGGTCAGATTATAGATAGCTTGAGAAAGCTTGACTGGATACCAAGGAATATAAGGCAGAAAGCAAGACATATTGAAAATGCAATTTATGAAGTGGAGCAGAAACTTGGAAGAGAGGCTTCCCCTGAAGAGATAGCTGAATACTTAGGTATATCAGTAGATGAGTACATTAAATACGCTGAAAAGATAGCAAACAGTGGATTGGTTTCAATAGACACAACTGTAGGAACAGATGAAGAATCTTCAACAAAACTGTGGCAGATACTATCTATCAATGATGATACCCCTGATAAGTACGTTGAAGAAGAGGAATTGAAAAAAATTCTTTCTGATATAATATCTAAACTAAGTGAGAGGGAAAGATTAGTTATAACTTTATACTACTATGAAGAGTTATCAATGAAAGAAATAGGAGAAATTCTTGGTTTAACTGAATCAAGGATTTCCCAGATACATACAAAAACAATGAAAAAAATAAGAGGAATGATATCAAAATACATTGACAGAGATTAAAAATGAATAGTACAAACATGTATGTTGAATTCTTACTTGGGGATTTAGAAAGTTTTATAATTTCCCAAAAAAACGAGATTGACAGTATAGTTTCTAATAAAGAAGCTGTATCCCTTGAAGATACAGCTGTTATACTTGAGAAATTTTCAAAAAGTTTAAGAAAGACTGAGAATATTATTGACTTTGTTGAAGAAGTAGACAGTATAGACACGTTAAGGAATATATCAATTCTTGCTTCAGAAACTGTTGCATGGATACTTTTTACTCTACCAACTGTAGAGAAAAACTTACCGTATTTTGCTGAAGATTTTACAATTTACAACAAGCATATAGTTGACTACCTTGCTGATACACTACTTGAGTTTGAAAGCTTTATTGAAGACCCTATGAAACTTAAATTTGTAGGTGTAGATATACAAAAAAACATAAAAAATATATCAATGACTATAAATCATCTATCTAAGGTTTTAAAAAAGGGGCTTTTAGAAAATTAACGCCCCCTGACCAATGATAGTCCTCCATCAACAACAATCGTCTGTCCCTGTATCCATTTAGCATCAGGAGTGCATAAAAATCCTACTACTCCTGCAATATCTTCAGGTTCCCCCATTCTCCCAAGGGGAGTTAGTTTTATAGTTCCTTCTTTTACCTCTTCGTAGTTAGGGAAAAGCTGGATAGCTTCTGTATCTATAGGACCTCCTGAAACTGTATTTACGTTTATTCCTTTAGGTCCAAATTCTACAGCTGCATATCTTACAAGGGCTTCAAGAGCAGATTTTGCTGCACCATGGATTGCGTAGTTTGGCATATAATCCTTTGTTCCAGTTGAAGATATAGCAATAATTTTTCCTTCTCTTCCTTCCATTAAAGGTACAGCCCTTTGTGTTCCCCATATAAATCCCATAACTGTTATATCAAAAATTCTTCTTGTTCCCCTTTCTTTAAGTCTTAAAAAAGGAGCAAATCCTCCGACAACTTCTCTTCCAGATGCAACAGCGTTGCTCACAAATATGTCTAAATAACCAAACTTTTCTTTTATCTCATCAAAAGCTCTATCTATATCTTCTTTTTTTCCAAAATCCCCCTGGATAGAGTACCCTTTTACACCTTTACTTTCTATTTCTTTTACAGTTTCTTCAGCTTTTTCTTTGTTTTTGTAGTAGTTTATAATCACATCAGCTCCCATTTCAGCAAGCTTTAAAGCTATCGCTCTTCCTATTCCTCTACTTCCACCAGTGATAAATGCAAGTTTCCCTTCAAGTTCTCTACAGGCCATACACTTCCTCCTTCTTGTGATATTTAAATCATTGTAATTCAATTATAGATACATGACAATTTTTAGTTTGTATTGCCTGAATGTATGCTTTAATTATATTTTTCGTATAAAAAAGTAGAGGTAAGAAGTTTGGATAAAAGTTTGAAAATAGGTGTAATAAGTCTTGGTTGTCCTAAAAATCTTGTAGATACAGAAATACTCCTTGGAAAATTCAAAGCTGGTAAAGCCCAGTTTGTAAATAGATTAGAAGATGCTGATGTAATACTTATAAATACCTGTGGCTTTATTGATGCAGCAAAAGAGGAGAGTATAAATACAATACTTGAGGCTGTTAATCTTAAAGAAAAAGATGATAAAAAAATAGTTGTTACCGGTTGTTTAGTGGAGAGGTACAAAAAGGAGCTTCAAAAGGAAATTCCAGAAGTTGATATGTTTATAGATTTAAAAGAAGAGATTTTTATTCCAGAAAAGTTAGGACTAAAGCCAGATATAAAAAATCTTTACCAGAGTAGAGTCTTAACTACCCCAAAACATACAGCTTATATAAAGATATCTGAAGGTTGCGACCATACATGTTCTTTCTGTGCTATTCCAAATATTAGAGGAAAACACAGAAGTAGAACTATAGAAAGCATAGTAGAGGAAGCTAAAAAACTCAGTGAACAGGGGGTAAAAGAGATAAATATAGTTTCGCAGGACACAAGCTTTTATGGAATTGATATTTATGGTGAACCAAAACTCTGGGATTTGATAAAAGAGCTTGAAAAAATAGAAGGTATTAAATGGATAAGGCTTTACTATCTTTATCCTTCAACAGTTAATGAGGATTTTATAAAAAGGATGGCTGACAGTGAGAAGGTTGTTAAGTATATAGAGATGCCTATTCAACACACTGAAGATAAACTCCTTAAAGATATGCTCAGGGGATATAGAAAAAGTAAGATAGAAAAAATACTTGAGTGGAAAGATAAATATATACCGGAAGCGGCAGTCAGAACAGCTGTTATTGTTGGTTTCCCAACAGAGACAGAAAAAGATTTTCAAAATATGAAAAGCTTTATAAAAGAAGCTAAGTTTGACTGGCTTGGTGTATTTACATACTCCCATGAGGAAGGAACTCCGGCTTTTGAAAAGTTTGAGGATGTTATTCCCCAGGAAGAAAAGGTGAGAAGAAAAAATGAGATATTAGAAATACAAGAAAAAATCACAGAAGAGAAGAATAAACAGTTGATAGGTAAAGAGTTAGAAGTTTTAATTGATGGTTTTTCTGAAGAATGGGAAACTCTTCCTATAGGGAGAACTTACAGAAGTGCTTATGAGATAGATGGTATCACCTATGTAGAGACAGAAGAACCTGTAAAACCAGGAAGTTTTGTTAAAGTAAGAATAAAAGACGTTATAGATGTTGTTGATACAGTTGGAGAGGCTGTTTAAAGGGTTGTTTCTTCAATTGTGTTTTTCCCTTTTTCTTCTGCAAGATAAAGGATTTCTTTAACCCTTTTAAGCAGTTTCTCAGGGGTATCATCATAGCCTATTTCTGTAATACCTATATTAAAAGCAGGATTTCCTAAATCATCAATGTATGTATGGCTTAGAATTTCCCTTATCCTTTCTGCAAAGTTTCTTGCCTGTGAAACGTCTGTTTCAGGGGATAAAATAGCAAATATACTCTCGTCTATTTGCTTCAGATAATCTGCTTTTCTGATGTTTTCTTTTAGGATGCCCTTTATAGAATCTGAAATAGATACTTTTTCTTCTATACTATCAGACTTTAAATCTGGAAAATCTATAAGCAGTAAAGAAGCTGGTCTGTTGTACCTTTTCACCCTTTGTATTTCGTATTGTAGAACTGAGTAAAAATCATTTTTGTTTTCTTCTTCTGTGCTTTTTTCTATTTCTTCTGCTTCTTCAATAAATTTCTCTCTCATTAGTGAGAGTAAGAAAGCAACAGATAAAAGTAAGAAAACTATACTGCTTGTTGTTATAAAGCTTGTCCAGAAGCTAAGGGAGTATATACCTATAGTGTTATCTTTTTCGTAGTTTACAAGGAAACCTATATGTTTTTTTCTTGTGTCTTCATAAATATGTAAAGGTATAAAAGATACTATGTAGTAATTCCCTTTTTCTTTTACGTATACAGAAAAAGATTTTCCTTCTTTCAATAAATCTTTTACCTTGTTTTTTATATCAAGATTTATTGATGAAATAATCTCATCTGGAAGCCTTTTTATTACGTTAAAATCTTTTTCCTGCTGGTAGAAATAATTTTTGTCTAAATCACTCTGTATGTAGTTTTTTTCCTCTTCAAAAAGTTTTTTTAAAATGATTTCTTTTTTTATCAGGAATTTGTGCTCGCTGTTGAACAGTCTGTTTAAATCTTTTTTTATTGTTTCAAAAGAGAGAGTTATCTCAACATTCCCAGCTAAAGCTCTGTTATAGAAAATAGGAAATCTGTAAACAAAGCCTTTTAAACCCCTTTTCCTGTTATTAAACGATAGAACTTTTGTTTTATCTCCGTATTTTTCTGGATTGTTTAATCTTAAAAATACTGTTCCATCTGGAAAAATAAATGTAATGTGTTTTATACCGTAAAGCTTTAAGATAGAATGAATATTTCTTAACTTTTGATACAAAGTTTCTCTGTGTTCATTGATTTTTCCATCACTATTTGAAGCCTCGTATAGTATAGATTTTATATCAGGCTGGTTTATGTACTTCTCGTATATGAAAAACACTACTTTATCATACCCATCAAGGACAGCTTTGAATTCAGATTTAACTTTTTCTGCTTTTTGTAAAAGATAAGCATTTTCTAAATCTGTTTTTCTATTCCATAAAAATATAAAAAGTAAAAAAGAAGTCAGTATAAAAATCCCTGCATATATATAAACTCTTTTTAAGATTTCCATTTTCCACTCTCCTCAACCTTATTCTATTATAAAAATTTTGATAAAATATCCTTTTGAATAAATAAAGTAAGGAGAGGAGAATGCCAAAACTTGTACTTGTTAGACATGGTCAGTCTGTATGGAACCTTCAAAATAGATTTACAGGGTGGATAGATGTTCCTTTAACTGAAAAAGGAAAAGAAGAGGCTTACAAAGCAGGGGAACTTTTAAAAGACATAAGGTTTGATGTTGCTTACACATCTATGTTAACCAGAGCACAGGAGACATTAAGGATAATACTTGAAACAATAGGTCTTTTAATACCTGTTATAAAAGACCAGGCTTTAAATGAAAGACATTACGGTGCTCTACAGGGATTAAACAAGGATAGGGCAAGGGAAAAATGGGGAAAAGAAATTGTTCACCTTTGGAGAAGAAGTTATGATATACCTCCTCCTGAAGGAGAGTCTTTGAAAGATACAGCTGCAAGAACAATTCCTTTCCTTGAAAGGGCAATTATGGGAGATATTTACGATGGGAGAAATGTTCTTGTTGTAGCCCATGGAAACTCTTTAAGAAGTATAGTTATGTTCCTTGAAAACCTTTCTCCTGAAGAAATAATAAAAGTTGAAATTCCAACAGGTACACCAATTGTTTATGAACTTGATGAAACAGGGAAGGTTTTAAATAAAGAGATAAGAGAACTTTCTTAAAAAGCCTGCAAAAGCAGGCTTTAAAAATCCTCTAATGAGGGATTTACTGGAAGTGTTCCATATTTTGCATCTTTCACAATAACTTTTCTTCCGTTTACCTTTATTCTTTTTTCCACAAACCATTTAACAGCCTGTGGGTATATACGGTGTTCAAATTTTAAAATCCTTTCAGATAGAGTGTCTTCAGTATCTTCAGGTAAAACAGGAACTACAGCCTGAATAATAATAGGTCCATTATCAAGTTCATCGGTAACAAAGTGAACAGTACACCCTGAAAACATAACTCCAAAATCAACTGCCTGTTTCTGGGCTTTTAGCCCTTGAAATGAAGGGATTAAAGAAGGGTGAATGTTCAGTATTTTACCTTTAAAAGAGTTGATGAATTCTGTAGATAGTATTCTCATAAATCCAGCAAGAACTATAAGGTCTGGATTTTCCTTTGAAATCACTTCTATCAGTTTTCTGTCATACTCTTCTCTACTCTGGTAATCTTTTGGATTTAAAAAAACTGTTTTTACCCCAAAGGATTTTGCTATTTCAAGGCCTTTTGCATTGCTTTTATTTGATATAACAAGGGAAGGGGTTGCTTTTATTTTCCCTTCTTTTATTCCGTTGAGAATAGCTTTTAGATTACTTCCTCTTCCAGATATCAAAAAAACAATATTCAAATTCAGGCACCTTTTTTTATTTGATTATACCATTTTGAAAGTACTTTTTAAAAAAGATTTTGTGTAAAATTGCATTTATAACCCTTAGATGGAGTTCTGGAAAGTTCTTAAAGATAAAATTTTTGTATATCTTTGTTCTAAATAACCCTGCCATTTTTTTAAACAGTTTCCTGTGTTTCCTCTGGACAAATTTTCTTTTTATTGTATCCTGCTGGGATAGTATAACTTCTTCTGTTGGTATCTCTTCAATGATACACAGATATTTATCTTTTATAGCATTTTTTATAACTAAAAAACCTTTTTCACTGTTTGGAACTGTTATAGTTGCCCCTGTTTTTTCTTTTTTTAGATACCTTTCAAGCCATGGGTCAGCTACTATAACATCACTTTTTATTCCAAAGGTATCACTACAGGTTAAACATCTATCTAAAGAAAAAATGTACGAATGGAACATATACATCCATATAGAGTCTATATTTCCAACTTTAAACTCTTTTCCATCATCTGTTCTTATATAGATTCCAGAAGGCCAGCCATTTCCCCTGTACTTGAGTACTTCTACCTTTTCTTTTTTTATACCTAAGTAATCAAGCAGGAAGTATGTTGCTTCTATGTTTTGTTGGGCTGAACATGTAAGTGATATTACAAAGACTTCTTTTTTATTTCTTTTTGCAATCTCTTTGATTGCTTTAACCTGACATGGTAAAGCTGTTACTAAAAATCTATCGGTAAACCTGTTTATGTTTTTTTTAATAAAGGAGACTATATCTATTTCATGGTATATGGAGCCTGTTATATTGTATTCATCAAAAGAGTAGGCTATTTCAGGTAAATAAAAGTTTTTTCTATCAAAGTAAAATGTCAGAGCAGAGTTTATATACCCTTTTTCAAACATGTACCTTATAATCTCTGATACAACACCTCCAGCACTTCCTTTAAATCTTGTGTTGTAATCACATGAGGATAGAATATAGGGCTTATACTTAAACTCTGGATTTTCAGGTTTTACATTCTTCATTTATACAGTGATGTTTTTTATTTCTTTTATAATATAGTCTGGTTTATACCCAATAGCTATATCTTTTTTCCCAAATCCGTAAAGCACTAAACATGTTTCAATTCCAGCATTTTTTCCAGCAAGTACATCAGTTTCACTATCTCCTATAATAACAGCTTCTCCGCCTCCTAATGTGTTGAGTGCGTATTTTACAGGTTCTGGAGAAGGTTTCTTTTCTTTTGTTGTATCTCCTCCTACTAAAACATCAATAAAACTATCTATACCAAGACCTTTCAAAACTTTCATGGATATATCTTCGTATTTGTTTGTAACTACTCCTATTTTTTTGTTTTTTTCCTTGAGTTTTTTTAAAAAATCTTTTATCCCAGGGTATAGAACTGAGTATTTAACAGGATTTGAGAAGTAAAAATCCCTGAAAATATCAACAGCTTTTTCAATAGTATTTTCGTCTTTTGTTTTTAAAACACCTTCTAAGAGTTTTTTTCCTCCGTATCCTACATGTTTTATGACTTCTTCTTTAGGTAAAGGGGGAAAACCTAAGATATTTAATGTATGTAAAACTGCTTCATATATGTCTCCACTTGAATCAACAAGGGTTCCGTCTAAATCAAAAAGAAAAACATCAATATGGGATAGATTTACTTTTTGAGAATAAATTCCTGGTATTTTTGGATTACCCTGTCTATCCAACGTTCTTTTTTCTCCCTTTTCTTTTCTTTCTTTTGAACAAGAATATATACTTCTTCGTTTTCTTTTACCAGTCCAAGGTCTTCTCTGGCTTTTTTTTCTATAAAAAATCTGTCGTTTTTAAGATAAGAAATCTCTTTTTTCAGGAGCTGGTTTTCTTTTTTTATCAGACTTACTTCTGACTGGAGTTTATCTTTTATCCTTTCTCTTTCTATGTATTTGAAAATATTATTTTTTCCAAAAAGGATTATATAGATAGAGTATAAAACAGAAATAGCTGTAAACAGGAGCAGAAGACGTTCTGCTCCTATTGAAAACTTATTTGTTTTTAAGGAACTTTTCAAAAACCTCTTTCCCTTTAAATATTGATTCTTCTCCAAGCTCTTCCTCTATCCTTAAAAGCTGGTTGTATTTTGCTATCCTGTCTGTTCTTGATGCAGAACCTGTTTTTATCTGTCCTGCATTTGTAGCTACAGCTAAATCAGCAATAAATGTGTCCTCACTCTCCCCTGACCTGTGGGATATAACGTTTGTATAGCTGTTTATTTTTGCAAGTTCTATAGCATCTAACGTTTCGGTTAAACTTCCTATCTGGTTTAGCTTTATAAGGATAGAGTTAGCTATACCTTTTTCTATTCCTTTTTCTTTAAGGAGTTTAGGGTTTGTTGTAAAAAGGTCATCTCCAACAAGCTGGACTTTTTTTCCTAAAGCTTCTGTAAGCATTTTCCAGCCTTCTAAGTCATCTTCAGCCATGCCGTCTTCTATAGATATTAAAGGATAAGTTCCTTCTATTTCTTCATATATAACAACCATATCTTCCGGTTTCAGCTCTCTACCTTCAAATCTGTATACACCTTTTTCTTTGTCATAAAACTCTGAAGAAGCTGCATCAAGAGCTAAAAACACATCTTCACCAGGTTCATAACCGGCTTTCTTTATTGCTTCCATGAGTATATCTAAAGCTTCTTTACTTGATTGGAGATTTGGTGCGAATCCTCCTTCATCTCCTACGTTTGTTGAGTATCCTTTCTCTTTTAGAATTCCTTTTAAAGTATGGAAAACTTCTACTCCACATCTTAAGGCTTCACTGAATTTAGGTTTATCCGGGTCTTTTCCTCCAAAAACAGGGACAATCATAAACTCCTGAAAATCAAGGTTATTATCAGCGTGGACACCACCATTTATAACGTTCATAAGAGGGACAGGTAGTACTTTAGAGTTTGTTCCTCCTATATACCTGTAAAGTGGAATATCAAGTTCTAAGGCAGAAGCCCTTGCTACAGCTAAACTTACAGCAAGTATTGCGTTTGCTCCAAGGTTTGATTTATTTTCTGTTCCATCTAACTCTATCATAAGTCTATCTATTCTTACCTGGTCTGTGGATTCTTCTCCTATAAGAAGGTCTGCTATTTTTGTGTTTATGTTTTCAACTGCTTTTAAAACACCTTTTCCTTTATACCTGTTTTTATCTCCGTCCCTTAACTCAACAGCTTCTGTTTCTCCTGTTGATGCTCCACTTGGAACAATTGCTCTTGCTACAACACCTGATTCAAGGTAAACCTCAGCTTCAACAGTGGGATTTCCTCTGCTGTCTAAAACTTCCCTTCCTTTAACATCAACAATTATTGACATTTATAACCCTCCTTAGGTTTTAGAGTATTCATCTATTTTAAAGTCTGTGGTAGGCAGCTATTGCTGCAGCTATTACAGTTGCTAAATCTTCAGGGTTCTCTTTTTCTGGTTTTAGTTTAAATGTTGGAAGTTTTTTATCTATGTAAGAAGTGTCAAATTTTCCTCTCATAAAGTCTTTATCTCTTACTATCTGTCTTAATAAAGGTAAGTTTGTAGGAACTCCCCTAACCTGGAATTCATCTAAAGCTCTTTTTGCCCTGTTCACTGTTTGCTCCCAGGATAGAGCCCAGACTGTTAGTTTTGCTATCATTGAGTCGTAGTAAGGGGGAATTATGTAGTCTTTATAAACAGCTGCATCAATTCTTACACCTGGTCCTCCAGGAGAGTAGTAAGAAGTTATTTTCCCTGGGGAAGGGGCAAAATCTTTAGATGGGTCTTCTGCGTTTATTCTAAATTCTATTGCGTATCCTCTAAATGTTATATCCTCCTGGAGGAATGGGAGTTTATGCCCTTCTGCTATCTGTATCATCCTTTGAACAAGGTCAACACCTGTTACTGTTTCTGTTACTGTATGTTCTACCTGAAGTCTTGTGTTCATTTCTATAAAATAGAAGTTATCATCTTCGTCTACTAAAAATTCAAGGGTACCAACACTCTCATAGCCAAGCTTAAACATTGCTTTTACTGCTACTCTGTATAACTCCCTTCTCACATTGTCATTTAGTCTTGGGGAAGGAGCTATTTCTACAACTTTCTGGTGTCTTCTCTGGATAGAACAGTCCCTTTCTCCGAGGTGAATAACATTTCCGTATTTATCTGCCATTACCTGTATTTCTATATGTCTTGGGTTTTTTACATATTTTTCTATAAAAACATCTCCTTTCCCGAAAAACTTTTCTGCTTCTGAAGTGGCAGATTTAAACATTTCCTCAAAATCTTCTTCTTTTTCAACTATCCTCATTCCTCTTCCGCCACCACCATAAGCGGCTTTTATAATTACCGGGAAACCTATTTCTTTTGCAATATTTTTAGCTTCTTCAATATTCTTAATTGGCTCATCTGTACCAGGTAGGACAGGAACACCGACTTCTCTCATTGCCCTTTTTGAAGCCATCTTGTCCCCAAAAAGGGCAATATGTTCAGGTTTTGGACCTATGAATATTATCCCTTTCTTCAAGCAGTATTCAGCAAATTCTGCGTTTTCAGATAGAAATCCATATCCAGGATGAATAGCATCACATTTAGTTTGTTTTGCTAAATCAACAATTCTGTAGAAGTTTAGATAGGCTCTTATAGGGTCTCCAGATATCATATAAGCTTCATCTGCTTTTTTTACCCATATTCCGTTTGAATCAGCCTCAGAGTATATTGCAACAGTTTTTATCCCCAGCTCTTTACAGGCTCTTATTATTCTTGTTGCAACTTCCCCTCTGTTTGCAACAAGAACTTTTTTAATTTTTTTTCTTCCCATTTTTTTCTCCTGACAGTTGTTTTGACAAGCTGAATTTTTATTATAACATTATGAAGCACTTGGTTTTTAA
>CAZOTZ010000030.1:0-5763 GCA_964582875.1 uncultured Aquificales bacterium
AAAAATCTGTCCCTGGCATCAACAACAATCAGTGGTATGTGGAAGTTATCTCTGAATGTCTTCTCTACCTGTTCCCTTTCTCCTTTCCTTAAGAGACCGTTATCAACAAATATACAGGTGAGATTGTCTCCTATTGCGTTATGGACGAGAACTGCAGCCACAGAAGAATCAACACCACCAGACAAAGCACATATAGCTTTTTTATTCCCAACCATCTTTCTTATTTCAACTTCTTTTTCCATAAGAAAACTTCCCATAGTCCAGTCCTGTTTACAGCCACATATCTCAACAGCAAAGTTCTTGAGAATATCTTTTCCCATATAAGTGTGGGAAACTTCAGGGTGAAACTGGACTCCCCATATTTTCTTTTCTTTGTTCCTTACTGCTGCAAAGGGAGCATTATATGTTCTTGCTATTGGTTCAAAGCCTTCAGGTAGTTTTGTTACCCTATCACCGTGGGACATCCATACATGTATTTCGTTTGGTATGTTTTTAAACAGGTCTTCATGGTTAAGCACTTCAAGTTCAGCCCTTCCATACTCATGTCTTTCTGCTTTTACAACCTCTCCACCAAAGTGGTGTGTGATAAGTTGGAGTCCATAACATATTCCTAAGATAGGAAGCCCTAAATCATAAACCCTTTCATCTGGTTTTGGAGCATCAGGTTCATAGACTGAAGCTGGACCCCCAGAAAATATTATTCCTTTTGGATTATGCTTCTTTATCTCTTCTATAGATGCGTTGTAAGGAAGTATCTCACTATAAACGTGGATTTCCCTTATTCTCCTTGCTATTAACTGTGTATACTGGGAACCAAAATCTAAAATAACTATACCCTGATGTTGAGACAAATTGCTCTCCTCTAAATGTTTTTTAATGAGAATATTATACCTTAGTGTTTTGTTAAAAATTCTTAATCAAAATTTCATAAAAGATAAATATTACACCTTTAAAATCTTTCCCAGAAAATAAATCTGATGGAGGTTTAAAAATGAAAGAAAAACAGTCAGAAAAGATTGATGTCAGAGAAGAAAAGGTTTCTTTCTTCTGCAAGTGTGGTGAGTACAACGAGGAAACCATTGTTGTTTCAAGTGGTATAGGAATAGTAGATACCACCTGTAAAAAATGCAAACAAAGGATTTTATTCCTTTACTATTCAGAAAAGCAGGAAGTTTAAGCTGTTTTTAAAAGAACAGGTTCCTGCTCTTTCATTTCTTCTTTTATCGTATCTATGATTTTTTGTTTCACTTCCTCTTCTGTTCCTTTAAGCCTACAACCAGCTGCGTCCCTGTGTCCACCTCCACCTAATTTCTGGGCTATTTTTTGAACGTTGATTTTACCTTTTCCCCTTAATGAAACTCTCCATGTTTCCTTATCTGGTTTCTGTATCATTATAAAAGCTACTTCAACCCCATCAATTCCCCGTGCAAAATTTACAAACCCTTCTGTTTCTTCTTCTTCAGCGCCTGTTTTTTCTAAAAACTCTCTTCTGACAACAAGAGAGGCTATCTTACCATTATCTGTAAGCTCTATAGTTGAAAGAACTTCTTTTAAAAGAAAAATCGTACTTGGTTTATTTCTTTCAAAAATCATTGTTGACATGTAGTTTGGATTTACCCCTTTTTCTACTAAAAATTCGGCAAAATCAAAGGTTTCCTTGTTTACGTTGTTGTATTTAAAAGAGCCTGTATCTGTAAGTAAACCTGCATAAAGACACATTGCAATATTCTTGTCTATCTCTTTTTCATCCCACTGTCTCAGTATTCTTCCTACTACTGTTGTTGTAGATGGAGCTTTTGGGTCTACATAATCATATGGACTTTCAACATTTCCACCTAAGTGGTGGTCTATTCTTATTACTTCTTTTGCTTTAACTTCAGCTCCTGCCCTGAAAACTCCAGCAGCATCAACTAAAATAGCAAGGTCAAACTCTTTATCTAAAGGAAGTTTCTTTATCTCATCTGCGTTTGGTAAAAAGTCGTATATATGTGGAAGAGGGTCTTTCATTGCACACGTTACATTTTTGCCCTTTTTCCTTAAAAAAGAACATAGGGCAAGCATACTTCCTATTCCATCTCCATCTGGATTTTCATGGGTAAATATAAGTATTTCTCCATTTTCCTTTTTAAGTCTCTCAATAACCGGAATTTCACCATTCATTTTTATCCTCCTGCTTAAAACAACCAACTGTATTATTTACCTGACCTGAAAATCTTCTATAACAAAAATCATATTTCTATAGATTTTTGTTTTCATATGGACATATATCAACGAGATAACACTCTTTACACTTTGGTTTTCTTGCTGTGCATATATACCTACCAAATAGAACAAGGGCATTTGATATATAAACCCAGTTTTCTTTTGAAAAAAAGTTAGCTAAATCCTTTTCTATCTTTTCAGGATTATCATGACAGGTAAGACCAAGTCTTTTACTCACCCTTTTTACATGGGTATCTACAACAATAGCAGGTTTTTTAAATGCATTAACAAGAATAACTGAAGCTGTTTTTCTTCCAACACCTGGAAGTTTTACAAGCTCTTCAATTGTATCAGGAACTTTTCCATTGTGTTTCTCAACAAGTATTCTGCTTATTTCTTTTATCCTTTCTGCTTTTTTTCTGTAGTAGTTAATAGGCTTTAGAATTTCATACAAATCCTGTATGTCTGCATTTGCAAGCTTTTCAGGGGTTGGGTATTTTTCAAAGAGTTTTGGGGAAACCTGATTTACTTTTACATCGGTAGTCTGTGCAGAAAGAACAACAACAATGAGAAGCTCAAACTCATTTTTAAAGTTTAGTTCTGTTTTTGGCTCTGGAAAATGTTTTTTCAGTCTATTTATCAGCTCTTCTTCTGTAAATGGAGGTTTTACATCACAATCTTTACTTTTTTTAGGCATTGTTCTCCTCTAAAAAAGGGTTCCCTGTTTCTGCTTTAACTCTTCCTTTTTCGGCTTACTGATTTCTTTTAAAAGGGATTTAAAGCCAAGCTCCTCAAACTCTTCTTTCAGCTTCTGGAGGTCTGCTTTTCCTTTTTTCAGGTCTTTTACATTAATGTCTATAGGAATATCTGTCTTAAGGCTAACAAGGAAAACATTCTCCTTTAATCTTTCTCTGGCTTCCTCAAAAGCTTCTTTCAGTTTTGGTTTCAGTAAGTCTATGTTCTGGAGGATTTTTTCTAAAGAACCAAACTCATTTAGAAGTTTTGAGGCTGTTTTAGGACCTACACCTTTAACACCAATAATGTTGTCAACTGTATCTCCAACCATAGCAAGGTAATCAACAAACTGTTCAGGATATATACCGTACTTTTCTTTCACTTTCTCCCTATCAAATATCTCACCATTCACAGGATTTAGGATTTTTATGTTTTCCTCAACAAGCTGCATCATATCCTTATCAGGGGTTACTACTATAACTTCAAATCCTTCATTTTTACCTTTCTTTGCAAGGGTTGCAATTATGTCATCTGCTTCATATCCGGGTATCTCTATAATCTTTATACCCCACAGTTTTATTAGCTCTTTTATTTTTGGTATCTGAGATTTTAGCTCATCTGGAGTTTCCTTTCTGTTTGCTTTGTACCCATGATACTTTTCATGTCTAAATGTTTTTCCTGGAAGGTCAAAAACTACAGCTATATATTCAGGGGAAAGGTCTTTCATAAGGGAGGAAAGCATCCTTAAAAATCCGTAGATAGCCCCTGTTGGCTCTCCTTTTGGGCTTTTTAATGGAGGTAGTGCGTAAAACGCTCTATATAGATAAGATGAACCATCAACAAGAACAAGTTTTTTATTCATGCTTTAAAAATTAATACATTATTCTTCTGTTGTAAAGATTTTTTTAATAATCTTTTTAATATAAAATAGAAACCTAAAAATCTTAATAAAGCTTATTAAGGAGGGTTTTATGCTTATAAAAGAAAGACTTTTTACCCCGGGACCTGTCCCCTTACCTCCACAGGTGATAAAAGCCTTAGGTCAACAGATAATACACCATAGAACTCCTGAATTTACACAGATATTCCTTGATGTAAGGAAAAATCTCCAGAAACTTTTAAAAACAGATAGAGATGTTCTCCTTTTTGCTTCCTCTGGAACCGGTGCAATGGAAGCATCAGTGCTCAATTTTTTCTGTAAAAAAGATAAAGTACTTGTGATAAATGCAGGTAAATTTGGACAGAGATGGAAAGAGCTTGCTGAAACGTATGATTTGAATGTCATTGATTATCAGATAGAATGGGGAAAAACATACAACAGGGAAAAGATAAATCAGATTATTCAGGAAAATCCTGATTTGAAAGGTATTCTTGTTCAACAGTCTGAGACATCTACAACAACTCTCCACGATGTTAGCTTTTTAGCTGAAGTATCCCAAAAACTTGAGGACTGTATACTTGTTGTTGATGGAATAACATCTGTAGGTGTTTACGAAGTTTATCCTGAAGAGATAGGAATAGATGTACTTGTTACAGGCTCACAAAAGGCTTTAATGCTTCCTCCAGGTCTTTCTGTTCTTTACTACTCTGAAAAAGCAGAAAAAAGACTTCCTAAAAGTGATATTCCAAAATACTATTTTGATGTGGAAAAAGAAGCAAAAAAACAGCAAAAGGGACAGACTGCATATACACCTGCGATAAATCTTATAATAGCCCTTAACGAAAGCTTAAAAATGATGCTTGATGAAGGTATTGAAAACCTTGCTAAAAGACACGAGATAATGGCTAAGGCTACAAGGGAAGCGATAAAAGAGATAGGTTTAAAACTTCTTTCAGAAAGTCCTGCAAACTCTGCAACAGGAGTTTACTCCCCTGAAGGTATAAACGCTGACGATTTAAGAAAAGAACTGTTGAAAGTAGGTTTTAGAGTAGCAGGTGGTCAGGACCACCTTAAAGGAAAAATATTTAGAATTGCCCATATGGGTTATTTTGATTTTATGGATATTATCCAGGTTATCGGAGCTTTGGAGATTGTTCTTTCAAAAATGGGATACCCTGTTGAGCTTGGAAAAGGTGTTAAAAAAGCTCAGGAAATCGTATTAGAAAATCTAAAGTGATTTATAATAATTAGTTCTTAATCAAAATAAAGGAGGTATCTTTTGGCTGTAAGAATAATATATGTAAGACATGCAGAAAGCCTGTGGAACCCAATAGGTAAGTATCAGGGAAGACTTGACCCTGAACTTTCAGAAAGGGGACATAAACAGGCACAACTCCTTGCAAAGGCTTTAAAAAAATACAATCCAACAGCTTTATACTCAAGCCCACTGAAAAGAACATATATGACAGCAGAGTATATAAAAAAAGAAACAGGTTTAGAGATAAATATTGATGAAGACATTATAGAGATAGACCACGGTGAATGGTCTGGTATGCTTGTTGAAGAAGTAAAAGAGAAATACCCTGATATGTTCAGACAGTGGCTTTATGAACCGGAAACAATCAAGTTTCCCCATGGGGAAACCTTGATTGATGTGTATAACAGGGTGAAACATTTTCAGGAAAAAATGCTTGAAAAACACGATGGAGAAACTGTCATAGCAGTATCCCACACTGTACCTATAAGAGCTTCCTTTGTTGCAGGTCTTGATTTACCACTTGCGAAGTTCTGGAGTTTTGGATGTGATAACGCATCTTACTCAATTCTTGATTACGAAAAGGTAAGACCTATCCTTTATAAGCTAAACAACACTTATTTCTTAGGTGAACTGTTTGTCCCAGCCTTAGATGCTCTTTAATAGCCCTTTCGGGCTTTTCCTTTATTAA
>CAZOTZ010000030.1:5863-7579 GCA_964582875.1 uncultured Aquificales bacterium
TTTGTCCCAGCCTTAGATGCTCTTTAATAGCCCTTTCGGGCTTTTCCTTTATTAAGGTATTGTCATACATGTATATAAAAATTTATTAATAATATTAATAATATAAACAAATTTGGGGGATATTATGATTAAGGGTATTTTAAGTGCTTTCTTACTCTTCTTTGCATTTTTTAACATATCTTTAGCATCAACATGTGAAAGTATTCTTCCAGAGGGTAGCTATCCTGGAGATGGTTATCTTGTAAGGGTTTTCAAAAATAATATTTATTACATAAATCCAGTAAGATGTTTCGGCCATTACTGTATAATAGGAAGGGGAGTGTATGATTTTTATGACCCTGAGAATAAAAAATACAAACCTGCAAAAAATTTAGGTGGTTCCGATTACCTGCTTGAAGGAAACAGGCTGTTTGTTGCTAAAAACGGTGGTGTAGATATTTTTGATGTTTCTGATTTTATGAACCCTGTAGAAATAAGGTTTATTCCAATAAGACTAAATGTATACAGGCTCTGGTCAGGTGGAAATTATCTTTTTGTTTTTGGAAAAAATGGCATAAAAAACATGCTTTTAAAAATATTTGATATTAATGATTTTTCAGAAAAAGGTACAGTTGATTTAGGAAATAAGAAAATTAACAGCCTGGTTTTTCAGAACAACTACATATACACAAATATTGGAGTGTACGATATCTCTAATACCCAGAACCCGACTTTAGTTAGAGATTTAGACTGTGAGAAAGTATACTTAAAAAATGATTATCTTTTCTGTGAAAAAAGTAATCAATACAATGAAAGTATAGACATCACTATATACAGTATACCTTCATTCAGTAAAATTAACACAATAAAAGGCATAAAAAGATATATGTTATTTGATGATATTCTTGTTGTTGTTGCTTCTGATACAGAAGAAGGCAAAATTTTAAAAATATTTGATATAAGAGACCCATCTAATATGGTTCTGAAATTCAATCAAAACTTAAAGACCAACGTAGCAGTATCAGGACCTTCAGCTGAATACAAAGATTACATACAAAAGATTGGAAATTACTTACTTTTTGATGAATATATTATTGATTTAGATAAGTACGAAATACTTTCAAAAATCCATTTTGTTTGGATTGAGAATGAAGTAGACGGAAGCTTTAACATACATAAAGGAAGCTTATCCCTTGTAAGTTCCACAGTAAAAAGTTTTCCTTCTACTTCAAACGGTATCTGTGTGTCTGACTTTTTTTACACATTCAACAAGGGAATGCTTGATGTTTATGACATTTCAAACTTACCAGATATGCAAAAAATTTACTCCATTGTACGTGATAAATATTCATCGCGTAAATTCAATAAAAGATTAAATGATGTTATTGCTTTTGAAGAAGATTCATTTTATGACAACTACCTATGTTTTCTTAGTATAAAAAACAGAAAAAGACCTGAAGTCCTTTCATGTATATATGGAAGCAAAGATGGATATTTTCCAGAAATTACAGAAGATAAGGTTGTTTGTGTTGAACCAAGAATAGAACACTTTTCTGTATATGATATATCTGACAAAACAAATCCTTTCGGATGGGGAGGATACACTACAGATGGGGTCCCTTCAGATATAACTTTAAAGGATAATTTTATTTTTGTAGAGACTCCACATGACATTCTTTACGTATTTTATCTACCACGATTAGGAAGTATAGAAAAAGTCTATGAGATTAATAAAGA
>CAZOTZ010000030.1:7679-18452 GCA_964582875.1 uncultured Aquificales bacterium
TATTTTATCTACCACGATTAGGAAGTATAGAAAAAGTCTATGAGATTAATAAAGATGTGAAACATTATCAGGTTCGTGATAATGTTTTATATGTACAGGTAAGCTCAGGAATACATCTGTATGATTTATCAGACCCGTTAAACATACATGAAGTAAACAAAATAAATATATATGCAAAGGAGGAACCTTTTAAACTTTATGATAGGTTTTTAACTGTTTACGACTTCAAAAACAAAAAAATCAAGGTTTACGATGTTTCCCAACCTTCTAACGTTGTGGAAACAGGTAGTATTGATACAAAAACCTCAAAATTTGAGGTTTCAGAAGGAAAAATAATATTCAAAGACAGAGATAAAATAAAAATCTATGCAGTTGAAAATACCGAAAGTCCTCTAAAAGTTATAGATGCAAACGATAAAGATTATAAGGTCTACAAAAGCTTTCTTATTGTGTATGACCAACAAAAAAATATTAAAGTGTGGAATTTAAAAGATATAGAAGAACCAATAGTTTCAGCTTCTTTAAAAACAGATTTCTTTTCTTTTGATATAGATAACTCTACAGTTATTATAGATTTCTCAAATCCACACTCACCTGTAGTATGGAAATCTTTCAAATTACCACAGAAGATTTCATGTTTAAAAGGTAAATATGCCATATTAAAAGATGTAGTTATAGATTTAGAAAAAGCTCAAGAATGTTTCTATAAAGAAAATGGAAAAAATGACTCAGATGGGGATGGTATATCTGACAGTATAGAAGAAAAGTTTGGATTAGACCCTTATAACCCTTCAGATGCTTCTGAGGATTTTGATAATGACGGCTTTTCAAATAAACAGGAAATAACTTATGGAACAGATTTAAACGACAAAAACTCTTATCCAGAAATCCCTGTTTTAGACGTTTCCACAGACAGAGTAAGTTTTGAGGATGTTAGCGTAGGAGAAGAAGAAAAAAAGCAGGTATTAATATCAAATAAGGGAACAGGTGTACTGAAACTTACTGATATATCTATAAGAGGAGATAATGAGTTTTCTTTAAATAACAACTGTCCTTCATCTTTAAATCCAGGTGAAAGCTGTTTGATAGAAATAACCTTCAAACCTGAAAAGAAAAAGTTTTACTCTTCTACTATAGAAATAAAAACAAATGCAGGGTTATACTCGGTATACGTAGAAAGCAGCACAGACAGTAATCAAATTCTTGATAGTGATAACGATGGTATACCTGACGATATAGAAGGTTATGATGACACAGATGACGATGGTATCCCTGATTATTTAGATGATGACTCAGATGGAGATGGTATACCTGATACGTTTGAAAGTCCTGACTCTATAAAAAAAGGTAATGAATTCAGTGTAAAACTTAACGATACTATTTTTGAAAAGATAAAAAATAAGACAGATTTACCTGAAGATATAAAAGGAAAGGAAGTTGAGATAGAAGTTTCTGTACCTTATGCAAAGATTAAACCTTTATTCAAAGATACTCCTGTCCCTATTATTGGTGAGGATAAGATAGGAAAGATTAAAAACTACAGATTTCCTCTTGGTCTTTTTGCATTTAAAATTACAGGTTTGAATAGAGGTGATAAAACAACTGTTATCTTGAAACTTCCTTCTCCTATTCCCGAAAACGCTATTATTGTAAAGTGTGATAAAAAGGGCAATGTTAAACCAATAGATACAAAAGATATAGAGACCAGTTTAGATGGTTCTAAATGGATAAAAGGTATTAAAGCTGGAAATGTTTACGTTAGATACCAAATCAAAGATGGTGGAAAGTATGATGAAGATAAACAGGAGAATGGAGTGATAGAAGACCCAATAGGTGTAGCTGTTAAAACTGTTTCTAACAACCCACAGATAGGAGAAGGGAAAGGAGGAGGATGTTCTTTTAACAAAAACACAAGTCAGATAGATTTCTTATACCTATTAATCGCTTTAGTATCAGCCTTTGGTTTAAGGGTTTTTAAGAGGAACTATTTTTTAAGGGTTTAAAAATAAAAAAGCCGGCTTCAAGCCGGCTGGTTTTTTATTTCTGGTCAGCGTAGTTTGGACCAAAGTAAGGGGGGTTATTATCCCAGGCTTTAGCCCTTGCAAAATCATACTCAGGCCAGAGTTTCTGGGTATCTGGCCATTCAGAATGTTCATCAAACTTTTCTTTTCCTCTTCTTGCTATGAAATCATCAGCTATCTGAGAAAGCTGTTCTTTATTCAGTATATAGCCTCTTCTTGTATATGAAGAAAGGTCATAAACATCTGTATGGATAATACATGCTGTAGGGCATGCCTGTGTACATAAACCACAGAACATACATTTACCCAAATCCATATCAAACTGGTCAAGGACTTTAAGACCGTGGTGTGGATGGTCTTCTGGAACATCAAGTTTTTTAGCTTTTATAACAAATATTTCAGGTACAGGACATGCAGCCTGACAGAACTTACATGCGATACATCTTGTCTCTCCCATTTCAGGAGGTTTTATTTTAAGTTTTTTAACCCATGAGTCAAAATCAGGTTTTTCTGTGCCATCTACATTTCTAAGACCGTGAACCCCTCTAAATCTTGGAGCAGGTGTTATAACTTCAAAAGGAAAGTCTACAGTTATAACTTTTCTAAACAGGTGTTTTATTGTGGTTTTTAATCCTTTCGCAATATCAAGGAAAAATATTTTTTCAACCCAGCTCTGGGGAGCAACATTCCTATTTAGTCCAACTTTTTTGATTCCCATTGTAATCCTCCAAGATTTTATCTATCTGTTTCTCCAACAACAGGGTCTATTGTTGATAAAAGTGTTATAGCATCAGCTATAGGTCTTCCTATAATTGCTTTTGTAAATACCTGAAGGTTATAAAATGCACCAGAACGTAATCTAAATCTAAAAGGCTTTATACCATCTTTAGGCTGGTATATGTAAACCCCAAGTTCTCCCCTTGGATTATCAGCACCAGCATAAACTTCCCCTTTGAAAAGCTTAGTACCTCTACCATCTATAGTTATTTTCATCTTTTTGTCTTCAGGTTCAAAGAAGAATGGGTCATTTTTTGACATCTTTCTAAGTTTTTCTATACACTGCTGTACTATCCTTACAGATTGTCTCATCTCTTCCATTCTAACAAGATACCTGTCGTAAGAGTCCCCTTTCTCACCTACAGGAATATCAAAATCAACTTCTCCGTACGCATCGTATTTATCTATCTTTCTAAGGTCATAAGGAACACCTGAAGCCCTTGCTACAGCTCCAGTTAAACCGTAATCGTAAACATCTTCTTCAGTTATTACACAAACATCAACATTTCTCTTAAGCCATATTCTATTTCTTGTTAGAAGGGTTTCATAATCGTTTATTCTTTGAGGAAGGTCTCTTATAAAGTGCTCTATCGCATCAAGAGCTCCGTAAGGAAGGTCTGCATAAACACCTCCCACTCTAAAGTAGTTAATGGTAAATCTTGCCCCTGTTATACCTTCAAATATATCCATTAATTTTTCTCTTTCCCTGAATGTATAGAGGAACATTGTTAGAGCACCAAGGTCAAGGGCGTAAGTTCCAAGCCAGAGGAGGTGGGAGTTTATCCTTGAAAGTTCAGCCATCATTGTTCTTATGTATTTTGCTTTCTCAGGAATCTTTTCATGTATTCCTAAAAGTTTCTCAGCTGCAACACATACAGAGTGGTTTTCATTTATTGAAGCTATGTAGTCCATTCTATCTGTGTAAGGGATTATCTGTTGGACGTTCATATTTTCCGCAAGTTTTTCAACTCCCCTGTGAAGCTGTCCTATTATTATGTCGCATTTTTGAACGTACTCCCCTTCCATATCAAATAAGAACCATATAGTACCGTGGGTACCAGGGTGGAGGGGACCCCAGTTTAAGACGACCTGAGATGATTTTTCTGGCATTCTTGCTTTCTGGGTTATTTCCAGGTCTTCAAGTGTTGGGAGTGCTGTATGCATTCTTGAATAGTTCATAGTACCTTCAAGCTGGTCCATTCTTTCCTTTTCATTTAAGGAAGGAAGCTCTGTATCCTCAATTCCCCTGAGTGGGAAGTCTTTTCTCAGTGGATGGTAAGGGTAAGTTTCCCAGAGGAACATCCTTACCAGATTTTCGTGTCCTTCAAATCTAATACCAAACATGTCCCATGCTTCCCTTTCTGCCCATTTAGCCCCAGACCATAAACCTGTCAGTGTAGGTAGCTTTTCCTCTGTTGCCCAGGATTTTACGATTATTCTTTCTTTGTGTTCTGGAGAGAACAGAATAAGTACTCCCTGGAAGCGTGGGTCTGCTTTTGGACCGTGGTCAATTACAGTCCAATCTATAAACATTTTAAAAGAGTATTCAGGGTCTGTTTTTATAAACTTTAGAAACTCTATAAGTTTTTCTTTTGGGACTTCTACAGAGTGGAAACCTTTATCGTTTTCTATGACTTTAACATAATCAAACTTTTCACCTAAGGACTTTATCTTTTCCAAGCTTATCCAGGACATCCTTCTACTCCGTATTAAAATTTTTAAAACAGTGTTATAAATTTTATCGGTTTAATAAATATTTATCAACTAATATCAGAGTGATAGAATATCTTTTATGGAGAGTTTATTTTTGAAAAAAACTTACTCTGGCGTAGACAAAAAGGTTTTTTCTATAGCCCTTTTATTGAGTGTTGTCTTAAACTTCCTTATCCTTTACTCTTTTCAGTTTTATTTATCAAAGAAAAAAGATATACAGATAAAACAGCCTAAAGTTGTATACACACCTCTGGTTGAGAAACCTCCAAAAGTGAGAAAGGAAAGAAAAGAAAAGAAAATAGAGAAAAAGATAGAGAAAAAAGTTAAACAAAAAAAGAAGGAAGCAGTAAAAACTGTAAAGAAAAAAGAGGCACCTAAATCAACAGGGAAGAAAGTTGAGAAAGAACCGGTTATTCCAGCAGTTACTCCCCCTTTACCTGAAAAGGTTGAACTTCCTGAAGAAAAGATAACCCTCCCAGAAGAAGAAATACCTGAGGGAAGTTTTGTTGATAAACCTTCTGAAAAAATAGTAATAAAAGAGTTTAAAGCTGTTTCTCCAGGTAAATTTAATCCTTCTTTTGGAACTGCACTGTCTAAACTTGACACATCTGCAAAGGGAACAGGAAAAGACAGAAAAGTTATTTACAGACCAAAACCACCAGTTGTCAAATCAAACACCCTACCTCCACCTGTTAAAGTGAAACTCTGGATTAACCCTGATGGTACTGTATCAAATGTTCAATTACTTGAAACAACAGGAAATCCAGAAATTGATAAAAAAATAAGGGAGTACGTTCTAAGGTGGAAGTTTAACAAAACAAACTCATCAAAAAAACAGTGGGCTATAACAACAATCAAATTTAAGATTAAAGATTAGCCACCTATGGTTAAGATTTTCAAGATACTGAAAGAATCCTTTTATGCCGTCAAAGCCTACAAACTCAGGACGTTTTTTTCTATTTTAGGTATTTCCTTTGGTATAGCATCCCTTTCTATTATTGTTGCTTCTGTAGAAGGGGCTTTTGATAGGGCTTATAAGATAATTGATGTGTTTGGTCCAGAGAGCATAATAATATTTGGGGGAAAAGAAGAAAACAAAGGAGTCAGGGTACGTATAAAAACATTAACAATGAGTGACCTTAAAGCTATAAAACAGAACTTTCCAGAAATAAAACTCATTATGCCTATTCTGTTCTTAGATGATATCACTGTCAGGTATAAAAAGAATGCAACAAAAACAACAGGATACGGCGTTAGTTCTGATTTTGAAGAAGCGTGGTCGTGGTATTTAGAAGAAGGAAGGCTTTTTAATGAAAGAGAGATGAAATACAAAAAAAATGTTTGTGTCTTAGGTCAGTACGTAAAAAAAGAACTGTTTGACAAGGAAGACCCCCTTGGGAAGATTATTCTTTTTAACCAGATGCCCTGCAGAGTTATCGGTGTTCTTTCTGAAAGGGGAACAACACCAACAGGAAGAAATCTTGACAACAGGGTTTTGCTCCCTTACACAACGGTTATGACAAAAATCAACCATGATATCTTTTATATAAATGCTATAAGAATAAGGTTTTATAAAGGAACTGATGTTGATGCCACTGTTGAAGAGTTAAGGAAGTTTTTAAGGAAACTTCACCACATAAAAGAAGATGAAGAAGATGATTTCTTTATACTGTCTCCTAAAGAGATTATTAACTTCCTTGTTGCATTAACTGGTAGCCTTATACTTTTCCTTGGTCTGTCCTCTTCTATATCTTTAACTGTTGGTGGTTTTGTTCTTATGAACCTGTTTTTACTTTCTGTAAATGAAAGAAAAAAAGAGATAGGAATCAGGAGGGCTTTAGGGGCAAAGAAGAGAGATATTTTATTTCAGTTTATTTATGAGGCTCTGATAATCACATCTATAGGAGCAGTTATTGGATTTTTGCTTGGTGTGATAGGAGCTAACTTACTAACTAAGTTAGGAGATTTTCCGGTACATTTTTCCTACAGGGCTTTTTTAGTTTCTCTTGTTGTATCAGCTGTTGTAGGTGTTTTGTCTGTTTTAAGTCCTTCCCTTAAAGCTTCAAAGCTAAACCCAATTGATGCAATCAGAGGCTAAGATGGGAAAAGTTTTAAAAGAAAATCTAAAGATAGTGATAAGGATAATGAAAGAGCATAAACTCCGTTCTGCTCTTTCTATACTTGGTATAGCCTTTGGAACATTTGCACTTATAGTTATGATTTCTATTTCTTTTTCATTGAAAGAAAAAAGCAGGTTAGAAGCTGAAAAGCTTGGAAAAAATGTTATAGTTATAAAATCTGGGCTTGTAAGGGTATTTAGAAAGAAACAAAGAACAATATCCTCAGCTACAACATTGAAAGTAAGAGATGCTATTTTAATAAAAAAGCAGATACCACATGTGGTATCTGCTCTCCCTGCTTTTACAATTGACTATCCAGTCAGGAATAAGGGAATTACAGTAAAAACAACAATAATTGGAACATATTCAGAGTACCCTTCTATAAGAGGTATAAAAGTAAAAGAAGGCAGGTTTTTCACCCATAGGGAAGAAAAAACCGGAGAGAAAGTTCTTGTTTTAGGAGCAAAAATCCCGGAAAAGCTTTTCAAAGGGGAAAATCCTATAGGAAAGTTTATCCTTGTTTTCAGGGTTCCGTGTAAAGTTATCGGGGTTATGGAGGAAAAAGGAACAGATATTTCAGGAACTGACCAGGACATGCTTATATACACACCTTTAAAAACAGCAATGAGAAGGCTTGCTAATGTTGATTATATAAACACTATTTTTGTTCAGGTAGATAGCAAAGAAAATATTAAAGAAGTGAAAAAAGAAATAAGGTTTTTGTTAAGGAAACTCCACAAGCTTAAACCTGAAGACAAAGATGACTTTACGATACTTACCCCTGATGACCTTTTAAGGATGCAGACCCAGGCATTGAGAATATTTACCATTTTAGGTGTTGTTTCTGCTGTTATTTCTTTTTTGATAGGTGGAATAGGAATTCTTTCTGTTATGATTTTAACTGTGAATGAAAGAACAACAGAAATTGGTATAAGAAGAGCTGTTGGTGCAAAGAAAAAAGATATACTTGTACAGTTTGTTATGGAAGCTGGATTTGTTTCTTTTTTAGGGGGATTTATAGGTCTTACCTTTGGTTTACTACTTGTGTCTGGTATATACGCTGTATCAGGTCTTCCTAAAATCTTTCCACAGGATTTTATTTTGATTTCTATATTTGTTTCTGTTATTACAGGTTTCTTAGCTGGTGTTTATCCAGCTTACAGGGCATCAAATATAAAACCTATAGATGCTTTAAGATATTGAAGTTGCTGTTTCAGCGTAATGGTGATAATACTCAGTTTCTTTTTTCAGTTCAACTTCTATAGGTTTTTTAAGATAAAATCCCTGTCCGTACCTTATACCTATTGATTTTACTTTATTTAAAACCTGTTCGTTGTGTATAAATTCTGCAACAACATCTATTCCAAGGTCATCTGCAAAGAGTTTTATAGCCTTCACAATAGAAAAAGAGCGGGGGTCAAGGTCTATATTTTTAATAAGTGAGCCATCTATTTTAAGGTAATCTGGGTTTAATTCAACAATATGTGAAAAGTTTGAGTATCCAGTTCCAAAGTCATCTATAGCTATTTTACAGCCTATCTCTTTTATTTTAAGGATTTGCTCCTTGAAAAATTCGTAGTTTTCTATTTCCTCTGACTCAAGTATTTCAACTGTTACTCTGTGGGCTTTCTCTCCGTCAAATAACATAGATAGCATGTATATGATATCTTCGTTGTAAATATCCATTGCAGAAAGGTTTATACTTACATGCATTTTTTTATACATATCAAGAATTTTTGAGTTGTATTCAATAATTTTCTTAGTCAGGTCAACGTTTACATATGTTCTTTTTATTGCCCCTAAGAACTGTCCTGGATAGAGTATCTTCTTATCCTCTGTCATTATTCTGACCAGAGCTTCATACTTAACAGGTTTAAATGTATTAAGGTCTACTATTGGCTGGTAGTGGCATATTACTCTATTTTCTTCTATAGCTTCTTTTACTATATTTATGTTTTTGCTTTCAAACTTAAGATTTGTGTTGTATATCTCTATTCTGTTTCTTCCCCTCTGTTTTGCTTTGTAAAGAGCCATATCAGCGTGTTTTATCGCTTCTTCTATAGATTTTTCATACTCGTAAAGATTTATACCAATAGATATTGTAAGTTTTAGCTTTATACCATCTACTGATATGTACTTTTTCATAACTGCGTTTTTTATAGACCTTGCAAACTGAACCATATCGTATTTATACGTAGGACTGTCTGGGTTAGATTTTACGAAAAGGATAAACTCTTCCCCACCGTATCTTATGAGTATATCTTCCTCTTTTATACAGCTTTTTATTCTATTTGCTACTTCTTTAAGGACTTTATCTCCTACTTCATGCCCGTAGGTGTCGTTTATTCTTTTGAAAAAATCTATATCTATAACAAAAACAGTATAGGTATCAAGTTTAAACATGTCCATGTTATCGTACATAAAATGCCTGTTGTAAACACCAGTTAAAGGGTCTATATACATCTTTTCTAAATCTTTTTTGTATTTTCTTGACTGGTAAATAAAATAGGAAATGAAAAGTATAACCATACTGAAAAGCAAACTTAAGACTATTTTTACCTTTCTTGATATTGCCTGTAATCCGTAGAAGTTTCTAATAGACATATCAAGTAGAACGTATCCCTTTATCTCTTTATTTACATTAATCGGGTCTATATAAGTGATATGCTTTCTACCGTCTTTTTCTTCTTTGATAACTTTTCTTTTTAGTGTGTTCAGGATGATTTCTGTTTTTACAGGATATCCTGTGTAAATCTCCCAGAACTTTTTCCTTTCAAGGGAGTTTGACAGGTCTAATATGTATCTGAGTTTATTGTCTTTGTCTTTGTAAAGGATATATGCTTTTTTTATATCTTTGTTGAGTATAAGCTCAAACTCTTTCTCAAACTGGTTTTTTAGCCCTGTTATAAGAAAAAGACTTGCTATATCTTTGTTCTCAAGTTTTGCTGTTTTTATAAGCTCTTTTTTGAACTTTGATACTTTTGAAAAAATATCAGGTAAAACAACTTCGTTAATAATAGTGTCTTCTACTGACTGTTCAACCTTTGGGATGTATAAAAAACCTGCTATTACCACTGCAAGGGTTAAGATAAGCACAAAAATATATTTAAAGAAAACATTTTTATTTTCTTTTTGAGTCATAAAAATCCCTCCATGAGATAGATATATTTTATGATTATTTAGGGTATATGTAAATATTTTTTACACTTCGTAGTTTTTTAAGAAAGCATGATAATCAGAGGGGGTGTTTATGCTTTTAAAGGAGACAAGGTCTTTATCGTAAAGCTTTAGCTGTTTCTCATCTAAAAAAACAGTATCAAGGGTCTTTATCCATTTAAACATTGAGTTAATTCCTTCTTTATAAAGTTTTTTTGCTTTTAAAACAGCCTTTTTTGTATAAAAGGTGTTCATAGGTTGAAACTTACCATTTATCACAGGGATTACACAGTCATGACCCTTCAGATTTTCATACAGGAAGTTAACAGCCTGTATCTTTATCAAAGGTGTATCACATGTTGCAATAAAAACAGTATCGTTTTCTATGTAATCGCTACAGCTTGCAACAGCGTTTAAAGGTCCTTTAAATGGGTTTATGTCCTTTACGATAGAAATGTTTATACCTTCTGCTTCTTTTTTATAAATATCAGGTTCTTTGTTGGCAGATACTATTATCTGGTCTGCAAAACTACTAACTGTTTCTAATATATGTCTTAAAAAGGTTTTTCCTCTAAAGGTTAAAAAAGCCTTGTCTCTTCCCATTCTTTTGCTTTCTCCACCGGCTAAAACTACTGCTGTTATATTCTTCATAATTCCCCTAATATAGCTTTTATTTTTATAAATTCGGAGTTCTGAATGTATATGTAAAACTCTTTTTCCTTTTCTTTCTGAAAAGCTTTTTTTAAAGGGATAACCAGTTCAAGTATAGTGGCATATCTTTTTTTTCTGTTTTCTACTTCTTTTTTTAGCAAAGCTACATGCTTTTCCAGAACGGGTATAATATCACTGCTTAGCTTTACATTATAGTAGCTCTGTTCTATATCTGTTTTTAAACTGAGGTACACAAACCTTAGCTTTTCCTTTTCTGATATTATCTGAAACTTCTTTGAAAGTACTTCCTGTTCCTGTTTTACAGTTCTCCAGAA
>CAZOTZ010000031.1:0-17733 GCA_964582875.1 uncultured Aquificales bacterium
CAACAAGAAACTTTGATAACAGAATGGGTAAAGATGCAAAAGTTTACCTTGGTTCTGCGGAAATTGCTGCTATCTGTGCAATACTTGGAAGATTACCTACAGTTGAGGAGTACCATAAGTTTATGGAAGAGAAGATAGCCGGTAAAGAAGATAAGATTTATAGATTTTTAAACTTCCACGAGCTACCAGAAGAGGAACTTGATATACTTGTAGCTGACGCTGTTTATACCTTTTAATCTTTCAGGAAGGGATTTTTTCCCTTCCTATTGAAATAGGAAACAAAAATATATAAAATATTTATCTGCCTGATGCGAGAGTGGCGGAACTGGCAGACGCGAGGGACTTAAAATCCCTTGGCCGCAAGGCCGTGGGGGTTCGATTCCCCCCTCTCGCACCATCTATTTAATCAGTATCTATTTTAAAAATCATTGGATTAAAAGCCTTTACAGTTATAAACACCTTATCACCAACAGATATATCTTTTATTTCATCTTCAGTGGTTATTACCTTTATTACATTGTTTCCTGAAAAAATAGAAACCACATAAACAATATCTTTCTTTTCTATTTTCCATACTTCTCCATATACTTTTACTTTTCCTGAAATTCTTCTGTCTAAGAATATTTCTTCAGGGCTTCCTTCTTTAAAAATTTTTCCCTTTTTTATATGTATTACCCTATTAGACAGCTTAAATATTTCTGAGTAATCGTGGGAAACTAAAAATGTAGTTAAGTTAAACTTTTTATGTACTTTTAATATTTCGTCCTGTAGTTTCAGTCTTGTTTTTATATCAAGTGCAGATAAAGGCTCATCTAACAGGAGTATATCTGGTTTCCTTGCAATTGCCCTTGCAAGTGCGACCCTCTGTTTCTGTCCCCCTGATAATGTTTCAGGTTTTCTTTTTCTCAGATTCTTTAGTTCTGTGAAATCAAGTAAAAACTCAAGAAAACCTCTGTCTTTTTTTTCCATTGCAAAAAGTATGTTTTCTTCCACAGTCATATTTGGAAAGAGGGCAAAATCCTGAAAAACAAATCCTATTTTCCTTTTTTGTGGTGGTAGGTTTATATTTTTTTCACTGTCAAACCATACGTGATTTTTTACTTTTATATATCCTTTATCTGGATTTGTTAACCCTGCTATCATTCTAAGTAGTGTTGTTTTACCTGCTCCAGATTCTCCAAATATTGATAAAAATTCTCCTTCTTTTACTTTCATTTCTATATCAAGTGTTATTTTCCCACTACTGTGTAAAAGTTCTTTTTTTAACTTTATCTCTATCACAGTCTGTTGACCTGATTTAGTTTTTTATTTAAAGAATGTACTATTAAAAGTACTAAAAATGCTATTAAAACAAGGATAATTGCGTACTTATGGGCCTGTGTATAGTTCAGGCTTTCAACTTCTTCGTATATTGCTATTGATGCAACCCTTGTTTCTCCAGGAATAGAACCACCAACCATAAGAACAACCCCAAATTCTCCAATTGTATGGGCAAAGGTCAACACAATTCCTGTTATTAATGATGCTTTCATATTTGGGAGGATAACCTTTATAAGTGTTTCTAATTTTGATTTTCCAAGGGTATATGATGCTTCTATAATTGATTCAGGAATAGACAAAAAACCTGATTGTAAAGGTTGTACCATAAATGGAAAACTGTATATAACAGATGCAACCACAAGGCCTTCAAAGGTAAAAACAAGTTTAATCCCAAAAAGTTCATTTATTATTTTCCCTAAAAAGTTGTCTGGATTGAATAAAAGGATAAGATAAAAGCCTAAAACTGTAGGAGGAAGAACCAGTGGTAGGCTTAATACAGTTTCAAGAAGAGGTTTTATCTTTAATTTAGAGTAAGCTAAAAAATAAGCCACAGGAAGTCCTAACAAAAAAAGTATAACTGTTGTAAAAAAAGCCAGCTTAAATGTTATATAAAGAGTTTCAAGAAACTCATTCATGAAGTATCTCCATTAAGGAAATCTCATTTGCTTTTATAAAAGCTATTACATCTTCCCCTTCTTTAAGAGAAAGTTTATCTGCTGAAAATGTTGTGATTATAGAGTTTATCTCAAAAACTTCAAAAGATAAGGTTATCTGTGTGAGTATTTTACCTTTTTTTATTTTTTTTATTTTACATGGTATTTGATTTGATAAACTTATTTTACCTGTACAGTCTTTACCTACTGCTACTTCTGTTTCCTTGAAAAGTAAAAAAACCTCATTTCCTATTTTCAAATAAGGTGATGTTTCAGGTGTTTCAATAACAACAGATTTAAAAATTTCCTTACCTACTTTTACTTCAACAAATGATAGGTTTTCAAAAAAAGATATCTTTTCTATTCGCCCTTTTAGCTTGTTCACTTTGTTATGTATCCGTATTTATTCAGAATTCTTTTGACTTCTTTTGAAAATAGATAGTTAAAAAATATTTCTGGATACTTTTTCCCTTTTGAGTTTTTTAAAAGAACAGCTTCCTGTTTTATAGGCTCGTAAGCTTTTTTATCTATCTCTATCCATTTCCCTTTGTTCTTTACTTCTGGAGCCATAACAATAGACTTTGCTGTAAATCCTGCGTCAACAAAACCTTTATATATGTACTGGGAAGCCTGTGAAACACTTTCTCCATAAACTATTCTGTTTTTTATTTTTTTATAAATTTTGTAGTACATAAGTACATTTAAAGCCTGTCTACCGTAAGGGGCATTCCTTGGATTTGGTAAAGCTATTTTTTTTATGTAGCTTTTTAAAAGGTCTTTTACTCCTTTTATATCTGGATGTTTCACAGACCATAAAACAAGAACTCCATAAGCGTAAACTTTTGGTTTGCCATAGGTAAAACCTTTTTTATACAGGAAATCAGGGTATTTAGAGTCTGCAGAAATAAATATATCGTAAGGAGCTCCTTTTATTATCTGGGATGTAAGTTTCCCTGAGGAAGAAATCACGGTTTTTATATTAACTTCAGGATATTTTTCTTCAAAAGATTTTATGATTTCCTTTATCGCAAACTGTGTATTGGCTGCAGCTGCAACAATAAGAGTTTCTCCATAAGAAAAAGTGAACAAAAGTAAAAATAAACTAACAATCTTTTTCAGCATTTCCTTTACCGTTATTTCTTTTTTGCCATAACCAGTATATAAGTTTTTTGTCCTAAAGTTAAGCTATAATAATCAAAAAACTTACAAAATTGTAAACATGAAAGAAAGTCTTATTGTAGATATTGTTTATGAGACAAGCAAAATTCTTGCTTCGTCAAAGGATTACAAAAGAAGTATAAATGATGTTATAAATCTGATTGATAGTTATACAGACCTTGAAAATATAACAGTAAGAATAGAAGATAGAAAAACAAAAGAACTTAAAGTTTTTTCAACAACAAATATAGAACTTCCCCATTTAAGGTTTAAAAAAGGAGAAGGTATTACAGGTAAAGTCTGGCAACATGGTATACCTGTAATAATAAAAGACATATCAAAAGAAAAAGACTTTCTACATAAAGATATATTCCCAGACAAAAGAATGTCTTTTATAGCTGTTCCTATAAAAGTTAAAAATGAAGTAATTGGAGTTTTATCTGCTTATAAAAAAAGTAAAAAAAGGGAAAAACTGGATATTTACCTTAAGCTTTTGAGTATGGTAGCTAACATAACAGGACAGTTTATTAAACTTATTGTGGATTTTGAAGAGGAAAAAGAAAAAATAGAAAAGGAAAAAGAGAAACTGAAAAAAAGGCTTGATTCTTTACTTGGGGAAACAAGTGTAGAAGGTATCATAGGTAAAAGTAAAGCTATAAAAGAAATCACAGGTATTATCAACAAAATAGCACCTACTCCAGCAACTGTTTTGATAACTGGAGAGAGTGGAGTAGGTAAGGAAGTTATAGCAAAAGCAATACATTACAACTCCCCAAGAAGGGATAAACCTTTTGTGAAAATAAACTGTGCAGCAATACCTGAAGATTTACTTGAAAGTGAACTTTTTGGTTATGAGAAAGGGGCTTTTACCGGGGCAAACAAAACAAAAAAAGGAAAGTTTGAGATTGCAAATGGGGGAACAATATTCCTTGATGAAATAGGAGATATGCCTTTAATACTGCAATCAAAACTTTTAAGGGTTTTACAGGAAAAAGAAATAGAAAGGTTAGGTGGTAATTCTCCTATAAAAATTGATGTAAGGATTATAGCAGCTACAAACAAAAATCTGGAGAAAATGGTTTTAGAGGGAACTTTCCGGGAAGATTTATACTACAGATTAAACGTTATATCTATTTATGTACCTCCTTTAAGGGAAAGAAAAGAGGACATACCATTACTTGTTTTTTACTTTCTGGATAAATTTAACAGGGAGTATAATAAAAATTTAGAAATATCAGATGAGCTTTTAGAGATTCTAAAAAACTACCAGTGGCCTGGGAATATAAGACAGCTACAAAATACTGTAGAAAGGATGGTTATACTTGCAAAAGGTAAAGTCTTAACTGAAGATGATTTACCTGTTGATATAAAGAAAAGTTTAGGAAAGAAAACTTATACAAAAAAGATAAAAGAAATTCCTAAGGAGCTTCCTAAGACAGTGGAAGAGATAGAAAAAGAAGCAATAATAAAAGCTTTAGAAGATACAGGATATGTAATTAAAAAAGCTGCAGAAAAGTTAGGGATGACACAGAGACAGGTAAGGTACAGGATAGAAAAGTACAATATTCCAATAAAGAAATAGCAGTTAACTACACTTATTTGATATAGACCTGTATAGTTCAAATGATTCTAAAGCAGTTCCTGTTTTTAAACTCTCTTCTGCCATAGATACAGCATCTTTCATATCTGATGTAAGTCCAGACGCTACTATAATAAGACCAGCTGATAATATAGCCCAGTCTTTAAACGGACTATCGTTGTTCTTTAAAACAGATATACATATTTCTGCATTTTCTTTTACATTTATGTTCCTTGTGTAAAAAATGTTATTTTCATTGTTTTCCTTAGGTAGTATAGAAAATGAGATTATCTTGTTAGTCTGGATTTTGGTTTCTTTATCAGGGAAAGGTTCTACACCACCTTCAAGACCTTTTACTACATATATATCCTTAAAACCTGAGTGATAACCAAGCTGTATGTACTTTTCAAGGTAGTTTGAATGGGTAAAACCAACTAAAACTTTTGTGGTTTTAAAAGGATTTATGATTTTTTCAACAGTGTTTATGTATGTTCTTAAACCAAATTCTCTTCTTTTGTGGAGTAAAGCTGACAGTTTAGGATTATAGTATTTCTGATGGTAAAAGGAAAATCCAGAGATTTCTAAAGCTTTTAAAAGCTCATCTTTACACTTTATATAACTACAGCCCATTGCGTTTAAAACCTGGTGATACGTAATTCCATTTTTTGATGGTACATTTTCATTTCCGTGGCCAACTATTTTAGCTCCGGCACCACAGGCTATAAAAATAGAAGCAGGTAATATATGGAATGATTTGTCTTTACCATCGTAGTTAACTGCTAAATCTAAAGGCTTAAAATCAGATGTATCTACAAACTCTGTGTCCTCTTTAAGGGAATCAAGGAAACCTGTTAATTCTTCTAAAGATGCGTACTTCAGTCGTATAGCTTCCCAAAAGGCTCCTATCTGTATATCTGAAGCTTCACCGTTTATTATCTTTCTATTTGCTTCGTAAGCTTCTTGATAAGAGAGGTCTTTCCAGTGTTTCTTTCCTACACCTACTTTCTTCAAATATGAAAGCATTTACACCCTCTTTCTTTTTAGATTAATTATCTCACTTTTAGAAAGTATGGTGAAGATTTTTAACTGCCTTAAAATTCAGCAATTTTTATATATCTGTGCATTTTTTTTATCTTCCCATTAAACATTTACAAAAATGTAATTACAAAATTGTAATTTTTTGTTGAAACAGTTCAATTGGATTTTGTTTTTGGGCTGTAAGTATGTGATTTTACTAAGTTTTCATATTTGGCATGTTTTTTTCATATACATGACAAAAACCTACACAACAGGAGGAAAAAATGTCGCAAAAAGTGGAGGTAAACGGAAAGGTAGTGGAAATCACAGGTAATCCACAGATAGGTCTTATTATGGCTACTTTTGGTTTCTTTATTGGATTTGCTGCTGTTTCCCTTTATGGACCTGTTGCAAAAAACCTGAAAGAAATATTAGGTCTTTCAGGTTTTTTAATGGGGCTCCTTGTTGCAGCTCCAAACTTAACTGGTTCTCTCCTCAGGATACCTTTTGCTGCGTGGGTTGATAAAGTTGGAGGTAAAACTCCCCTTGCAACCCTTTTAGGACTCGCTGTAATTGGAATGGCGGGACTTTCAACACTTCTTTACCTGTATTACCCTAACCTTGAGCCGTGGATGTACTGGCTTATTCTTTTCTTTGGTCTTTTAAGTGGTTGTGGTATAGCTACATTCTCTGTAGGAATAGCTCAAACAGCTTACTGGTATCCTGAAAGCAAGCAAGGAATGGCTCTTGGTGTTTATGCTGGTGTTGGAAATCTTGCCCCAGGAATTTTTGGTATGATTCTACCATTTGCTTTAAAAGCAATAGGGCTTACAGCTTCATATATGCTGTGGTTTGGTTTTCTTCTTGTTGGTACAGTCCTATACATTCTTTTTGCAAAAGATGCCCCTTACTTCCAGCTTATTAAAGCAGGTGTTCCCCATGATGTAGCTGCTCAAAAAGCTAAAGAGCTTGGACAGGAGCTTATTCCAACAGGTAGCTTAATAGAGTCTTTAAAGAACTCTGCAAGACATCCACAAACATGGGCTTTAGTTGCTCTTTACTTTACTTCTTTCGGTGGCTTCCTCGCTTTAACAGGATGGTTCATAGTTTTCTGGGTTCAGTCCTATGATGTTGAATTGAGACATGCAGGTCTTTTAATGGCACTTGGATTTTCTTTACTTGCTTCAGTTATAAGAATATTCGGAGGATGGTTATCAGATAAAATAGGTGGAGAGCTTGTTTCTATAATAGCCTTTTCAATGGTTCTTGTAGGTGCTCTGGTTATAATCTACGCTGGAAATAGTGCATTCAATATCTCTTTACTTGGTGAAGTTATTATGGGAGCTGGGATGGGAATAGCCAATGGTTCTGTTTTTAAACTTGTTCCTAAATACGTTCCCCATGCAACAGGTGGAGCTGCAGGATGGGTTGGAGGTCTTGGTGCTTTTGGTGGTTTTGTTGTTCCTCCAATACTTGGAATCTTTGTTCAAAATTATGGGGTAATAGGATACTCAAAAGGATTTGTTGTCTATGTGATACTTGCTATAACAGCAATAGTTATATCAGCTGTTTTATGGAAACTTTACGGTAAAGAAATAAACAGACCAATTGAAGATTAAAAAGGAGAGAGGTACCTCTCTCCTTTTTTTAATTAACAAGATTTTCAGGTTTTTCCCCTTCTATAAATTTTTTTATCTCCTCTACTGTTATATCAAGTATCCTCTCAAGAGCATCTTTTGTATAGTAAGCAAGATGCGGAGAAAGAATTACATTATCTTCATTCAACAGGTAGTACTTTTCTGCTGCCTTTTCTATCTTGACAGCAGGTATCTCATCTCTTTTTAAAACTTCTTCTTCTTTTATTGTATCTTCTTCTGCCTCAAGGGTATCAAGGGCTACTCCACCTGCTAATCTTCCTTCTTTGAGTGCTTCAATAACAGCATCAACTTCAACAACAGCTCCCCTTGATGTGTTTATTAGCATAGCATCAAGTTTCATGAGCTTTATGTTGAATTTGTTTATTGTGTACTTTGTAGCTCTGTTGTATGGAAGATGGACAGTTACTATATCTGACCTCATTAAAAGCTCTTCAAGTCCTACGTACTCAACACCGTACTTTTCAATAAGTTCAGGTTTTTTTGTCCTGTCATACGCAAGTATTTTCATTCCAAATCCATGGGCTATTCTTGCAACATGGGCTCCAATTCTTCCTGTCCCAATAATACCTATTGTTTTTCCCATAATATCTATTCCCATTAATCCTTCTCTGGAGTATTTTTTCTCAGATACATTTTTTATCATAGGTTTTAACTTTCTGGCTAAAGCAAGAATTAAAGCAAATGTGAATTCTGCAACTGTGTTGTTTCCATAACCAGGGATATTTGCAACAAGAATACCTTTCTTTTTTGCATATTCAACATCAATATGCTCGTAAGTAGCTGAACGGGTTATAATGAATTTAAGATTTTCCATTTTGTCTAAAACATTTTTGTTTATGTGGGAATAAATAAACACACTTATAATATCTGCATCTTTATAGATTTCTACATTTTCTTCAGTTAAAGCCTCTTTTGTGAACTTTATTTCCCCTGATATACCATTTTCTTTTAGTTTCCTCTCAAGGTGAAGTTTTTCCCAATCATCAACACCAAAAAAATATATTTTCATCTTTTTACCTCCTTTTCTCTTTTATGTTTTAAATTTAACAGAAAAAGGTTGCCTTTAACCACTTGATGTTTAAAAAAAATCTATATTTTTCTTTTGTCTTTAAAGGTTTAGTTTTTTTTCATTATTTATGATATAATATTTCCTCTTTTTTGCGGGCGTGGCGGAATTGGCAGACGCGCGGGACTTAGGATCCCGTGGCCGCAAGGCCGTGAGGGTTCAACTCCCTCCGCCCGCATTAAGTTTTTTTATCTAAAAATCTTCTGGAGGATAAGAATGGCTGTTTGTCAGATATGTGGAAAGAAAACTGCCCACGGTAATAGGGTTGCCCACTCTGCAACAACAACAAAAAGGGTTTGGAAACCAAATTTACAAAAAGTAAAGGCTGTTTTACCAGATGGTACAACAAAAAGAATATACGTTTGTGCTAAATGTCTAAAAGCAGGTAAAGTTAGAAAAGCAGTAAGATAAAAAATAAAAACAGGTATCTCCTGCTAAAAAATCTTGACATTGTAGAAAAAAAAGTATATTTACTATGCCTATTTTAGGAGGAGGTTTTTGTCATGGATATTCAAAAAATAAAAGAGGAACTTTTAAAGAAAAGGCAGGAGATACTTGATTCCTTAGCTAACAATAACAGTGAAGAACTTAACGAAAAGTCTGGTGTTGAAGATGCTGCTGATGTTGTTACCTCAGAGTTAAGTAGAGAAACAGTTTACAAGTTATCCCAGGTTGATAGGGAAACGTTATTCCTCATAGATATAGCTCTGAAAAAGATAGAAAACGGAACTTACGGTGTGTGTGAAGAATGTGGAGCACCTATTGGAGAAAAAAGACTTGAGGCTATTCCATGGGTAAGACTATGTATAGAATGTAGCCAGAATGAGGAAACTATAAGGAACTTCTCCAATAGAAGTGAAGATATCTCTTACTACAACATAATCCCAACAACTACTTTTGATGAAGAAGAAGAAAATAAAAAACTTCCGGAGTAAAAAATAGTATTGAAAAGATTCCATAAGTTTCTTGCTGTTTCTTTAGTTGTTGTCTTTTTAGACTTATTAACAAAAGTTATAGCAGTAAAGGTTCTTTTTAAGAAAGATATCACTGTAATACCAGGTTTTTTTGACTTTACACTTGTGTGGAATAGGGGAGCTGCTTTCGGCGTTTTAGCTGAGGCTCCCGAAATTGTTAGAAAGCTTATCCTTATTTTTGCATCAGGTATTGCTGTTTTAGTTGCTATTTTTTATGCATACAAAAAACAGGACAAACTCCATCCAGTCCAGCTTTACTCTCTTGCATTGATAACTGGGGGAGCTATAGGAAATCTGTATGATAGGATTTTTATTGGAGCTGTCAGGGATTTTATAGATATACATATAAAAAACTACCACTGGCCAGCTTTTAATATTGCAGATTCTGCCATAACTTTAGGAATAGTTCTTTTTGTCTCCTACGAAATTTTCTTTAAAAGAAAATCCTAAATTCATCTAATTTCACAAATATTGCATAACAAAAATTATATACTATTAGTATTATCTGTCTAACTTTTAAATCTTAGGGAGGTTAATCTTTAACAATGATTGGTTTCTTAGCAAAAAAAATATTTGGGACAAAAAATGAAAGGGAAATAAAAAAGCTTAGAAATTATGTAGAAAAAATAAACCAGCTTGAAAAAGATTTTGATAAACTCACAAATAAGGAGATAAGAGAAAAAAGCCTTGCATTGAAAGAAAAGGTACAGTCAGATAAAGCTTTAAGTGAAGCTATAACAAAAGGAGAAATGGTAGACATCCTCCCTGAAGCTTTTGCCCTTGCAAGGGAAGCAGCTAAAAGAACCCTTGGACTTAGACCTTTTGATGTTCAGCTTATCGGTGCAATGGCACTTCACAAAGGAAATGTAGCAGAAATGAAAACAGGGGAAGGTAAAACCCTTGTTGCTTCAATAGCAATATATCTGAATGCACTTACAGGAAAAGGAGTTCACCTTGTTACTGTTAACGATTATCTTGCAAAAAGAGATGCTGTATGGATGGGAGCTATATATAAATTTTTAGGTTTAGATGTAGGTATTATTAACACAAACCAGCAATCTTTTCTTGTGAAGTGGGTTGATGAAGAGAAGTTTAATGAAGCTATAGAAAAAGACATGAGAGTATGGCCCCAGGGATTTTTTGAAGAGCTTTTGCCGTCTGAGAAGTACAACATTGAAGCAAGGAAAAATTTCTTTACAGAGGCTGTAGACGCAGAAAGAAGACAGGCTTATGAGGCTGATATAACTTACGGAACAAATAACGAATTTGGTTTTGATTATTTAAGGGATAACATGGTTTTTTCAAAAGACCAGATAGTACAGGTAAAAGGTCATCATTTTGCAATAGTTGACGAAGTTGACTCAATTCTAATAGATGAGGCAAGAACCCCACTTATTATATCTGGCCCTTCTGATGAGGATGTGTCCATATACTACACAGCTGACGGTTTTGTAAAAGGACTCATAAAAAAAGTTAAAGAAGAAAATTTAGACCCAATAAAAAATCCCTACTATGAGATTGATGAAAAAAACAAAACAGCGGTTTTAGCTGAAAAAGGTGTTGAAGAAGCTGAAAAGTACTTTAATGTTGAAAACCTTTATGACCCAAGAAATATAGATATTCTCCATGCTATAACCCAATCTTTGAGGGCAAATACACTTTTCCACAGAGATGTTGACTACGTTGTTAAAGATGGGGAAGTAATAATAGTTGACGAGTTTACTGGAAGGCTTATGCCTGGTAGAAGATGGTCTGATGGACTCCATCAGGCAATAGAAGCTAAAGAAGGAGTGAAAATAGAAGCAGAAAATCAGACCCTCGCTTCAATAACCTACCAGAACTACTTCAGAATGTACGATAAGCTTGCAGGTATGACTGGTACAGCGGAAACAGAAGCAGAAGAATTTAAAGAGATATACGGTTTAGATGTTCTTGTTATACCTACAAACAAACCTGTAATAAGGAAAGATTACCCAGACCTTGTCTATAAAACAAAGAAAGAAAAGTATGAAGCAGCAATAAAAGAGATAGAAGAACTCCACAAAATAGGAAGACCTGTTCTCGTAGGAACAGCTTCAATAGAAACTTCAGAGCATCTTTCAGGTCTTTTAAAGAAAAAAGGAATAAAACACCATGTTCTTAATGCTAAGAACCACGAAAAAGAGGCTGAAATAATAGCCCAGGCAGGTAGAATAGGTGCTGTTACAATAGCTACAAACATGGCTGGTAGAGGAACAGACATACTCCTTGGAGGAAACCCAGAATTCTTAGCTAAAGAGATTTTAAGAAAAAAAGGAAAAACACCAGAAAAAGCCACAGAAGAAGAGTACAAAGAAGCCCTTAAAGAGGCACAAAAAATAACAGCTGAAGAAAAAGAAAAAGTAAAAGAACTTGGAGGTCTTGCTGTAATAGGTACAGAAAGACATGAATCAAGAAGGATTGATAACCAGTTAAGGGGTAGAGCAGGAAGACAGGGAGACCCAGGTTCATCAAGGTTTTACCTTTCCCTTGAAGATGACCTGTTAAGACTTTTTGGAGGAGATAAACTCAAGGCTCTTATGGAAAAAATGAGAATTCCTGATGGAGAACCTATAGAAAGTGGAATGGTAACAAAAGCTATAGAAAATGCACAGAAAAGGGTAGAAGCCCAGAACTTCCAGATTAGGAAAAGACTCCTTGAGTTTGATGATGTTATGAATAAACAGCGTCAGGTTATATATGCTCTTAGAAGGGATATTCTTGAAGGGGCAAACTTAAAAGAAGATGTAAATAGGTGGATAGAAGAAATAGCCCTTTCTTACATAAATAGATATGCACCTGCAGAAGAGTACCAGGAAAAGTGGGATTTAGAAGAACTTGAAAAATCTTTCAAAGAATGGCTTGGTATAGATGTAAAGATAGATAAAGAAAAAGAGTGGGATAGAAAAGAGCTTGAAGAAGAAATTCTGAAACAGATTTTTGATGCTTACCAGGAGAAGGAAGAAAGAACAGGCTCCTCTGTAATGAGGGAGTTTGAAAGGTATATCATACTACAGGTTCTTGACCAGCTCTGGAAAGAACACCTGCACATCCTTGATAGATTAAGGGAGAGTGTATATCTAAGGGGATATGCACAGAGAGACCCTCTTGTTGAGTACAAGAAAGAAGCATTTAACATGTTTGAAGATATGATGTTTAGAATTAAACATAACTCAGTGGAATACCTGTTTAAAGTAGAAATCTTTTCTGAAGAGCAGGTTCAGGAAGAACAGGAAAGGCTTGAAAAAGAGGCGGAAAAAAGACTTGAAAAAGCCCAGACAAACGTTGAAGAAGAAAAACCTAAAAAGAAAAGAAAAGCTATAAAGTACAAAAACAGACTTGAAAGAAGAAAAAGAAAAAAATAGAAAAGAGCCCTCTTAAGAGGGCTTTTTTTTATGAATGCTCCTCAAGCCATCTAAAGGCAAGATAAGACATAACAGACACACCTATAGGGAGGACATCTTCATCTATATCAAAAAGTGGACTATGGAGAGGAGCAGTTATACCTTTTTCCTCATTTCTTATACCAATTCTTATAAATGTTCCTGGGATTTTAAGGAGGTATTCGGCGAAATCTTCCCCACCCATACTTGGATTTTCAAGTACAACAACATTTTCTTCACCTAAAAGGTCTCTCATCATTGAAAGGGCAAATTTTGTTGTTTTTTCATCGTTTATAACAGGGGGAGTTCCATGTTTATACTCAAACTCATAAGCTGCTCCATAAGCAAGAGTTACTCCCCATATTGTATGCTCCATCCATTTTGGTATCTGGTCTCTAAGTTCTAAACTTAATGTCCTTACTGTTCCCCCCATCTCAACTTCGTCAGGAATTATATTGTCAGCATATCCACCTTTTATTCTTCCTATTGTTAAAACAGCAGGATGTAAAGGGTCTACTTTTCTACTTACAATATGGTGTAATGCGTTTATTACCTGAGCTCCAACTAAAACAGGGTCTACACCTAAGTGGGGTCTTGAAGCATGGGAACCTTTACCTTTTATTTTTATATGGAAAAGGTCTGAAGAAGCCATAAAGTGTCCAGGTTTTGTTCCAACTTTTCCTGCAGGAAGCTCAGGGAACATATGCATTCCGAAAATAACGGAAACCTTAGGGTTTTCCAGAACCCCTTCCTCTATAAGTTTTTTAGCACCATCGCAGTCATGTCTTTCCTCACACGGTTGAAAAATAAGTTTCACATTTCCCGGTAGATGTTCTTTTAAAGAAGTTAAAACTTTTGCTGCTCCTAAAAGAATTGTTGTATGGGCATCGTGTCCACAGGAATGCATAACATTAGGAACTAAAGAAGCATAAGGTTTACCTGTTTTTTCCTGCATAGGCAAAGCATCCATATCTGCTCTAAGAGCAGCTGTTATGTCATGTTTACCTTTTATAACACCTACTACAGCAGTAGTTCCCCCAAAGTTTTCTATAACCTCATCAACACCAAACTCCCTTAGTTTTTCAGCTACAAATTTAGCTGTCTGGTTTTCTTCTCCGGATAACTCAGGATGCATATGTATGTACCTTCTCCATTCTATTAGCTGGTCTTTCATCTCTTCAGAAGCTTTTTTTATGATTTCCTTTAACTGTGTATGTATATGCATTTTATCCCCCTTTTCACAATCTATTTCCAGCTTAATGATAAAATATCCACATTTAAAAAATCAAAAAGAGAAAAAGATGCCACTTTACATAAAAATAGCTGTAAGGTATTTATTTTCCTTAAAATCAAAACTCCTTTCTTTTATGACAATTATATCAATAGTTGGAATAACTGTAGGGGTAGCAGCTCTCCTTATAACACTTTCTGTTATGAGTGGTTTTCTTTGGGGGATAAAAAATAAACTTTTAGAAAATACTCCCCAAATGGTAATATTCAAAATCACAGAAAAATTCACAGATTATAAAGATTTTGGGAAACTCTATTTATCAGATAAAAAAGAAATAGTTGCATGGGAGCCTTTTATATACTCTCAGGCTTTAGCATCAAAAGGAAAAACAGTTGAGGCTATCGCTGTAAGGGGATTTTTACCTGAGCTTGATAAAAAACTTCTTGGACTTGATAAAAAACTCATATCAGGTAGTTATGACCTATCAGGAAACAAGGTTATCATAGGGAAAGACCTTGCCTTTGCTTTAGGGGTTTCCGTTGGGGATAGTTTCAATCTTATGTCTCCTTTTGGAAGAAAAACAGCTTTAGGTTTTTTACCAAAAATAAAAAAAGTTTATGTATCAGGTATTGTTGAGTTTGGTATGTACGAATATGATTCAACATTTGTAGGAATGGGTCTGAAAAACGCCCAAAAGTTTTTTGATATGGGAGATGCTGTTACAGGTATACAGATAAAAGTAAAAGACCCATACAAAGTTGACGTTTTGAAAAAAAAATTAGAAAAAGAAATCTCTTATCCTTACATAATAAGAACCTGGATGGACATGAACAAAAGCCTTTTTCAAGCCCTTGAACTTGAAAAGTTTGCTATGTTTTTGGTTCTTGCCCTTATTGTGTTAGTAGCATCCTTTAACGTCTCAAGTTTACTTATAACAAAAGCAAGGGAAAAAAGAAAAGATATAGCAATACTAAAAACTATAGGAGCAAATAACAGTTTTATTTTAAAAGTGTTTTTATGGCAGGGACTTATAATTGGAATTATAGGTACTGGTTTAGGTCTTACAATAGGTCTTTTTGTTATATACGTAGGTGATACGTATCACCTTGTTAAACTTAACCCAGAGGTGTATATGATTGAGTATCTACCTCTTAAAATATCTGTTTTTGATGTTCTTACTGTTTTGGTTTCCTCAATGATTATATGTTTTATCTCTTCAATAGTACCTGCATATATGTCTTCAAAAGAAGTACCTGCAGAAGTTTTAAGGTACGAGTAGAGGTCTGAAAGTGGAAGTTTTAAAAGCAGAAAACCTAAAAAAAGTTTACAAACTTGAGAATGAAGTTGTAGAAGCTCTGAAAGGTATTTCTTTTTCCTTAAAAAGAGGAGAGATGATAGCTCTGATGGGACCTTCAGGTTCTGGAAAGAGTACCCTTCTTCATTTACTTGGAGGGATAGATAAACCTACAGAAGGGAAAGTTTTGATAAATGGCAAAGATATATTTGCCCTTGATGAGAAAAAACTCGCTGTTTTTAGAAACAGACATATAGGTTTTGTTTTCCAGTTTCATTATCTATTACCAGAATTTTCGGTTCTTGAAAATGTTATGCTCCCTATGCAAATTTATAGTAGAGGTGGGGAGGATAGAGCAAAAGAGATACTCAGGCTACTTGGATTGGAGCACAGGCTCAACCATAAACCAGCACAGATATCAGGGGGAGAACAGCAGAGGGTAGCAATTGCAAGGGCTGTTATTAATGAGCCTGATATTATCCTTGCAGATGAGCCAACTGGAAATCTTGATTCAAAAAATGCCCACAGGGTTATGGAAATCTTTACAGAAATGAACCATAAAAAAAATGTGAGTATAGTCATTGCTACCCACGATAGAGAAATTGCAGAATATTGCAGTAAAATTGTATATCTAAAAGATGGTAATATAGAAGATGTTATTCTGAACACTTGAAAATTCAATATACTGGATATATTTAAAGGCAAAAACAAAAATAAGGAGTTTCAAATATGTTTGAGAAATTTACTGAAAGGGCAAGAAAAGTAATACTTAACGCAAGAGAAAAAGCTTTAGAGCATAAAAATAACTATTTAGGCAGTGAGCATCTTCTTCTTTCTTTACTTGAAGAAGAGGACATTCCTGTACTTGTGTTATCAAGATTTGGTTTAACTGTAGATAAAGTAAAAAGAACTTTAATTTCCCAGATGGTTCACGGTTCCCATACAGGGGAAGTTCTGTTTGCACCTGATGCGAAAAGGGTTTTAGAGTTTGCTGTTGAAGAAGCCAGAATACTTCACCACCAGTTTGTAGGTCCTGAACACCTATTGATAGGTATAGTCAGGGAAAAAACTGGTTTAGGTGGAAGGGTATTAAGAGGTTTTGGTATAGATGAATACTCTATAAGAAGAGAAATTCTGCAGATATTAGGAGAAATTCCACCTCAGGAACAGGTTAAACAGGTTCCAACACCTAATATAGATAGGTTTAGTAGAGACCTTACAGCTTTAGCAAGGGAAGGAAAGTTAGACCCTGTTATAGGAAGAGACAAAGAGATAGATAGGGTTATTCAAATACTTGCAAGAAGAAGAAAAAACAATCCAGTTCTTATAGGAGAGCCAGGTGTTGGGAAAACATCTATTGTTGAAGGGCTTGCCCAGAGAATAGCAGAAGGAAAAGTTCCAGAGCCTCTCCAGTCTAAGAGAATTGTTGCTTTAGACCTTGCAGCACTTGTAGCAGGTACAAAGTACAGAGGACAGTTTGAAGAAAGGCTAAAAAACATTCTTAAAGAGCTTGAAAAAGCACCTTATATAATCCTTTTTATAGATGAGCTACATACACTTGTTGGAGCTGGAGCTGCTGAAGGTTCCATAGATGCTTCCAATATGCTAAAACCAGCTTTAGCAAGGGGAGAAATACAGGTAATAGGTGCTACAACAATAGATGAGTACAGAAAATACATAGAGAAAGATGGAGCTTTAGAAAGAAGATTTCAGCCTGTTTTAGTGGAACCACCTTCCCCTGAAGATGCAGTTCAGATACTAAAAGGTCTTAAGAAAAAGTTTGAAGAGTTCCACGAAGTTGAGTATACAGATGAAGCTATAGAAAAGGCAGTAGAATACTCAGTGAAGTACATAACAGACAGACAGCTCCCTGATAAAGCTATAGACCTTATAGATGAAGCAGGAGCATGGGTAAGAATTAAAGAGCTTGAACTTCCTCCTGAGTTAAGGGAGATTGAAGAGAGAATAAAGCAGATAGAAGAAGAAAAAGCTGAAGCTGCTAAAGAACAGGATTATGAAAAAGCAGCTGCTTTAAGGGATGAGGAGTTAAAACTCAGGGCAAAATTTGAAACCTTAAAGTCAGAGTGGAAAGAAAAGAAAAAAGCTAAAAAGCCAAAAGTTACCGCAGAAGATATAGCAATGGTTGTTGCTAAATGGACAGGAATACCTGTAGCAAGACTGACTGAATCACAGGCAGAGAAACTTTTACATATTGAAGAAGAACTCCATAAAAGGGTTGTAGACCAGGATGAAGCTATTAAAGCAATATCAAAGGCTATAAGAAGAAACAGCGTAGGACTAAAAGGCACACATAGACCAATAGGAGTATTTATGTTCCTTGGACCAACAGGAGTTGGTAAAACAGAAACAGCAAAAGCATTA
>CAZOTZ010000032.1:0-17629 GCA_964582875.1 uncultured Aquificales bacterium
ATTAAAGATTATCACATTTTTACAGATTTCAGTACAGCTGGCTTTGAGCTTAAAAAATATCTGAAAAAAGGTGGAATTGATATAAATGTTAGTCCTTTACCTGAGACAGATATACAAAAGGGAATTTATATTGTCCAGTGTAATGGGAACTGTTTTGGGTTTTCTGTTGATAGATTAAAAAAAGACGGATTTATTTTAGGGATAAAAAACAAAAATATTTACATAGTTTCTAAAACTAAAGCAGGACTTATGTATGGAGTTTATTCCTTTTTAGAAGATAATGGTTATCTATTTTTAACAAAAGATAAGGAGATAATACCTGACCTAAAAAGAAAACTAAAAATCTTTCCACGAAAAGAAAATCCAGCCTTTATGTATAGGGAGATATTTATAAAAGAATCAGATAATCCTGATTTTGCCCTAAAGAGAAGACTGAACGGAAGATTTGGCCATAGGGAAAACAAACTTTTGGAAGTGGGAAGTATTGTTGTTTTGAATGTGTCTTTAGATGACCTTGTTCCTTATGACAGGTACAAAGATACAGACCCTGAGTATTTCTGTGGGGAACAGTTAGATTTTACAAATCCAGAGGTTAAAGAAATAGCAAAAGAAAACCTTGATAGAATTCTATCAAGGCACAGGGATATAAATAATCTGCATGTTCTTATATCTACAAACGACAACAACAACTACTGTGAAAACGAAAACAGTTTAGAAAGGATAAATCAAGGTAGTGCTCCTTCAACTCCTTATATAGATTTTGTTAAGTTTTTAGCGAGTTCTTTAAAGGATGACTATCCAGATGTAAAATTTTTAGCCCTTGCTTATCTGTGGAGTAGAAAACCTCCTGAAAACTATGGGAAGTTTCCTGAAAATATGGGAGTTTTTTACTCTTTAATAGAGGCGGATTTTTCAATACCTCTACTTGTTAGAAATAACACTGTTTTTTTAGATGAGATAAAGAGGTGGGGAAGGCTAACTGACTATATATTTGTATGGCATTATATAACAAACTTTTCAAACTACTTGGCTCCTTTTCCAGATATATATCAGGTTTCAGATGATATAAGGTTTTTATCAAAAATACCCCAGGTAAAAGGTATCTTTCTCCAGGGAGCGTATAATACAAATGGAAGTGAGCTTGCTGACCTCAGGATTTATCTTTTTTCAAAGCTTCTCTGGAATCCAAATATTTCTGTTGATAAACAGATAAAAAAGTTTTTTTACTACTATGGTTGTAATCCAGACATTATGGTCAGTTATGTAGATAAGCTTTACTGGTATCTAAAAGAAAAAGGTTTTTCTTTAAAGGTAAAAACCCCTGTAGATTATTTTAATAAAGGATTTTTACTTGATATGTATTCATTGTTATCTGCAGATAAAGCCTGTTATAAGGATTTCAGACCATCTATAGATGTTGCTATTTTACTTAATAAAGAGTTTTTCAGTAAAGATTTCCTTAAGAGAGTGAAAAAAGAGTTAGTAGAGTACGTAAAGAGAAAAAATGTTGAGAAATACTCTGAAAATGGAAATATAAAGGAGTTAATCAGTTTATCTTTTAAAAAAGCAAATACCCCTGAGGAAGCAAGGGGACTTATAAAGGGAGTAGATTGGTTAGATTTTCAGGATTATAGTCTGAAGTACTGTTGCTCCCATATTGTAAAAGACAGGTATGCTTCAGATAGAAAAGCGATAGCTATGTCAGGGAACAGAACAGACTGGGGAATTCAGCTAAATTTAGGGAATTTAAAAAAAGGTACCTGGGACATATATATAGTAGCAAGGGTTCAGGTTAAAGATGGTACACAGCCAGAAGGAAAAATTGCCTTTAGATATGGCATTTACCCTTCTACATCTCCAGTTGAGGTACCGTTAAAAGATTTTATTGATGGTGATTATCATACAATTTATGTAGGTAAATTTTTAAAAGATGAACATTTAGATTTGTGGATAGCTCCTCCAGGAAAAGATTATATAGAATATCTTTTAGTTGACAGGGTATTTGCTGTTAAGACAAAATAATCTTATGACCCAGCTCATTTACATAAATGATTGAAATTTTTATATTTTTGCATATATTAGCTTCACATGGGAAGCAGAATGGGAAGCAGAGTTGGATTTAAAAATCTAACTGCTGCTGCAGTCTCAGCTGTGTTTCCTCTCATGGCCCTCCTAACCTCCTATTTCTGGCGGTATCTAATGATACCGCCCTTTTTTATTTTTTAAGGAAGTCCAAGAACTTTATGACACTGAGGGATAACTCTACTTTCTATACCTTTTTTTAAAAGTTTATCCTGGATAGATAAAGCTTTTTCTACTCTATCTGTTAAATTACTTTCAGGTTGTAAAATGATGTTTTTGCTGTTTAGTATCTGGATAATCTCTTCTCTGTATATATTTTCAAATCTTATAGTATCGTCAATAACAAATTTAAGCTCTGATATAAATGGGATTAAGTCTTTGTTTATCACGTAAGAAGGAGGTTTAGGAGAGCATACAATAAAGAGGTTTTCTGAAAAAACATCTTTTATTCTTTCGTTCCAGAGGGTCCCATTTGTCTCAATAAGTACTTTGTATCCTTCTTTAAGGAATACCCCAATCAGTTCAGGGAGTTCTTCTGTTAAAAAAGGTTCCCCACCGGTTATGCATACTCTTTTTAGTCCAAAAGCGTCAATTTTATGGAAAATCTCTTCTAAAGTTAGTTCCTGAAATGATTTTCCATCGTAAGAGTAAGGAGTATCACACCAGGGGCACCTGAGATTACAGCCTTCAAGACGTATAAAAGAAACAGGAAGCCCTACCCAGCTTCCTTCTCCTTCAACTGTTCTGAATATTTCAACAACTTTAATTTTTTTTGCTGTGGTATTTCCTTTTTCATTCCTGTTTTTCTTCAACGATTTCATAAGCTTCAATAATATCTCCAGGTTTTATATCGTTAAAGTCTTTAAGTGTTAAACCACATTCATACCCTTTTGCTACTTCTTTTACATCTTCTTTAAACCTTTTTAATGAGTTTATTTCTCCATCGTATATAACAACACCATCTCTAACAAGTCTTGCTTTTGCGTTTCTTCTTATCACTCCTTCTGTAACTATACAACCTGCTACTGTTCCTACACCTTTTACTCTGAATATCTGTTTAACTTCAGCTGTTCCAAGTAGAACTTCTTTTTCAACAGGCTTAAGCATACCTTTAAGTGCTTTTTCAAGGTCATCTATAACATCATAAATAATACTGTAGATTTTTATATCAACCTGCTCTTCTTCTGCTGCTTTCCTTGCTGCAGCATCAGGTCTAACGTTAAATCCTATAATAATTGCGTTAGATGCAGCTGCAAGCATAACGTCACTTTCTGTTATTGCTCCTATTCCACTGTGGATAACGTTTATTTTTACATCTTCAAACTTTTCAGAAAGCTCTTCTATAGATTTTAGTAGTGCTTCTAATGACCCCTGAACATCTGCTTTAAGGATTATGTTTACTTCTTTTGCTTCAGCAAGGTTTTCAAGGTGGAGTCTTGTTCTTTTAGCAAAAAGCTCTTCTTCCCTTTTTTGTTTTCTCATTTCGGCGAGCTGTCTTGCTTCCCTTTCAGACTTCTTAACGATAAACTTATCCCCTGCATTTGGTACTTCATTAAAACCGAGTATTTCAACAGGGGTACCAGGTCCAGCTTCTTTTAACTGATTTCCCCTTTCGTCAAGCATAGCTCTAACTTTTCCCCATGTGTATCCTGCTACAAAGTAATCTCCTGTGTGGAGTGTTCCGTTCTCTATGAGAACTGTGGCAACAGGTCCCCTTTTAGGGTCAAGCTTAGATTCTATAACTGTTCCTATAGCTGATTTGTTAGGATTTGCTTTAAGCTCTAATATTTCAGCTACAAGAAGGATATTTTCAAGTAATTCATCTATATTCTGACCTGTCTTTGCAGAGACAGGTACCATAATAGTGTCTCCACCCCACTCTTCAGGAATTAATCCATACTGGGACAGTTCTCTTTTAACCCTCTCTGGGTCTGCTCCAGGTTTATCTATTTTGTTTATTGCAACAATAATAGGAACTCCTGCGTTTTTGGCGTGGTTTATAGCCTCTACTGTTTGAGGTTTAACGCCGTCATCAGCAGCTACAACAAGAACAGCTATATCTGCTACTTTTGAACCCCTTGCCCTTAATGTTGTAAATGCTTCGTGTCCAGGGGTATCTAAAAATGTTATCTCTTTTCCATTAGGAAGTTTTATTTTGTAAGCACCTATATGCTGGGTTATTCCTCCTTTTTCTTTTGCTGCAACGTCTGTTTTTCTTATTGTATCCAGTAATGTTGTCTTTCCATGGTCTACGTGTCCCATTACTGTAACAACAGGTGGTCTTTCTACAAGTTCCTCTTCTTCCTCTTCTTCACCTAAGAGTTTTTGCTTTTCTTCCTCAGGTAGCTCCTCAATTATAGATACCTCTTCTCCTTCTTTCTGTATCTCTGCTAAAAATCCATGTTCTTCTGCTATCTGTAATGCTACTTCAGGGTCTATAGTCTGGTTAACTGTCGCAAGTATTCCTTTTTTAAGGAGGTCTGCCATTACCTGATTTACAGGAAGATTTAAAAGCTCTGCAAGTTCTCTAACTGTGATAACTTCTGGAATAATTGCTATTTTAAGTTCTTCTTCCTGAGCTTCTTCTACTTTAGAAGCTTTTGCTTCTTCTTTTTTCTTTTTCTTCTTTTTCTTTTTCTTTGGCTGTGGTCCCATTAGTTTTTTAAGTGCTTCAAGTTCAGCCTTTTCTTCTTTTGATTCTTTGTAGTCTCTTTTCTCTTTTTTAACTGATTTTTCTTCTTCTTTTTCTTGTTTTTCCTTTTCTTCTTTTTTTGCTACGACTTTTTCTTCTTTTTTAGGTTTTGGTTTGTGTTTTTCTTTTTCTTCTCTTATTTTTTCTCTTTTTGGTTTTTCTTCTTTTTTAGGTTCTGGCTGTTTTTCTTCTGTTGGTTTTACTTCTTCTTTCTTTTGTTTCTCTATTTTTGTTTCTTTTTCTTCTACTTCTATCTGCTTTATTTCTTCTTCAACTTTTTCTTCAACTTTCATTTCTTTTTTCTCTTCTTTTTTCAGTATTTCTTCTTTTGCTTTTTTCTCTGCTTCCTTTACAAGCTCTTTTAATTTAGCCCTTTTTTCTTTTACTTTTTTCTCTTCTTCTTCTTTTTTCTTCTTTAGTTCAAGATACTCTTTTATTTTTCCTAATGCTACTTCATCTATTTCTGTAAAGTTTGTTATTTCCCCAGAGAAACCTATTGCTTTAAGGGCATTTGCAATATCTTCAAAAGATACGTTTATATCATGGGTTAGTTCAAATACTCTATAGGTTTTCTTTTGTTCTTCTTTAACTTCTTCTTTTATTTCAGGTTCTTTTTCTTCTTCCGTTTGTTCAGATGGTTGTAAGAAATCCCTGAGAAGGTTAACCACTTCCTCGTCTATTTTTGTAGAAGGAGACTTTATGTTCTTACCTGTCAGGTTCTTTATTTCTTCTGCTAACTCTTTCCATGACATTCCAAATTCTTTTGCTAAGTCTGATATTTTTATCTTTTGCAACCTGTTGTTACCTCCTTGAGTAAAGCTCTAAATACTGTTCAAGTAAATTCTTTAATTTTAACCCAAATTTCGTTTCTGGGACAAATATTATCCCAATTTCTCCTTTCCCTAAAAAAGTTCCTATTTCTGACTTTTTAAAAAGTTGAAAGTACTCACCTTTAAAAATCTTTAAAATATTCCTTTTTGTTCTTTCTGCTATGTCTTCAGCTATAATAAGAAATCCTTTTCTTCCTTTTTCAATTTCCTTTTGTGTATCTTCAAAGCCTATTTTTATAATTCTTCCTCTCCATCCTATCTGAATTAGATTAATAATCTGTCTTTTTAACTGTTTTAATACCTCTTCTTTTTCTATGCCCATTTTTTTCAACTTTTTTTCCTTTTTCATACACTCTAAACAGATGTAAAAACCTCTACCTTCCTTCTTTTTTAAAGGGTCAAAGGTGCTGTCTTTTTTTAAAAACCTGAGTAAATGTTCTTTTTCAGTTTTTTTTTACATAAAACACAGGTTCTTATTGGTTTACTCTTTTCCTTTTCTTGGTAGTTTCTGAACTCTTTCAAAGTCCTCCTCACTTAAAATGTCTATATGCCACCCTGTAAGCTTATGGGCAAGTTTTGCGTTTATTCCGCCTTTTCCTATTGCCAATGATAATTCTTCTTTAGGAACTGCCACTTCTATTCTTTTCTCATCTTCTAATAATCTCCATTTTTTTGGTCTTGATGGAGAGAGTGCTCTAAGTATAAATCTTGCTGGGTCTGGGTCCCATTCTATGACATCTATTTTTTCCCCTGAAAGTTCCTCTGAAACAGTCTGAATTCGGCTTCCTTTGAGTCCGACAACTACTCCTACAGGGTCTATATTTTTATCTTTAGCGTAGACTGCAACTTTAGCTCTTTCTCCTGGTTCCCTTGCTATAGCCTTTATTTCTATTTCTCCTTCCTGAACCTCTGGAACTTCTATTTCTATAAGTTTTTTCAAAAAGTTTGGATGGGTTCTTGAAAGTACTACTAAAGGCTGGTCTTCTGTAGCTTTTAAAACTCTTTTAACTTTCCCTTTTTCGTATATAGGGTATGTTCCGTCTTTTATTACTTTTAGTATTAAAGCTCTTATTCTATCTCCTATTCTGTATTTTTCTTTTTTTATCTGTTCTTCTTCAGGCAAGATAGCTTCTACTCTTCCTAAATCTACTATAATATCATTCCCTTCAAATCTTCTTACTGTTCCTGTTACAACTTTTCCTTCAAGGTCTTTAAATTCCCTGTAAAGAATGTTTTTTTCTACCCTTGCAACTTTTGATTGGATTGCTTCCTTTGCTGCATTTAAGGCTATTCTACCTAAATCTTCAAGGCTAAGGGGAACATCAACATACTTCCCTACTTCAGCATCAGGGTCGTATTTTTTTGCCTCTTCAAGGGATATATCTCTTTTAGGATTTTCAACAAAAGGGGTAACTTTTTTTCTCAGGTATACTTTCAGTTCATCATTTTCTTTATCAAATATTACTTTTACATTATCCCTGTATCCAAACTCCTTTTTTACAGCTGTGCGTATACCATCAATAAGTGCCTTTTCTATAACATCTTCTGGAACGTTTTTTTCTTTTGCTACTGTTTCAATAACATTTTTCAGCTTAACTGCCATATCTCACCTCAAAAATCTAAGTTTGCTTTTGATATTTTTTCTAACGGAATGTTAATCTCACATCCTTCCTCTTCTATCTTTACATTTTCCCCTTCAAGACCTTTAAGGGTTCCTTTAAATACATTTTTCTTATCTAAAGGCTCTTTTGTAACGATTTTCACTTTTCTACCTTTGAATATTTCGTACTCTTCTACGTTCTTTAGTTTCCGGTTTAATCCTGGAGAAGAAACTTCAAGGGTATACGAATGGGGTATAAGGTCTTCCACGTCAAGTAATGCTCCTATCCTCCTACTAATCCATTCACAGTCATCTATACTTGTTCCTTCTTCATTGTAGATGTATATTCTCAAAACAGGTTTTCCTTCTTTTACATACTCAACATCAACAAGCTTTAAGCCTCTTTCCTCAAGTAAAGGTTGTAGTAGTTCCTTTACTCTCTCTACTATATCAACATTCAATCATATACACCTCTACGTTTTTTAAACAAGGATTAATATATAAGATTCTCTAAGATTTTCAAAGATTTAGATAGAAAGGATTTCTTCCTCTTTTGCTTCTGCCAGCTGGTTAATCTGTTTTATGTATTTGTCGGTGATTTTTTGGAGTTGTTCAAGGGCTTTTTTTATTTCATCTTCTGAAAAGCCTTCATTTTTCAGCTCTTCAATGGCTTCCTTATCATCTCTTCTTATGTTTCTTATAGCTATCCTCGCTTCTTCTGCCATTTTCCCGATAACTTTTACAAGCTCTTTTCTCCTCTCTTCTGTCATTGGAGGCAGTATAAGTCTGATTATGTTTCCTTCTGTCTGTGGGTTTGCCCCTAAATTCGCTTCCTGGATGGCTTTTTCTATGGCCGGGACAGCGTTCTGGTCCCATGTCTGTATAAGTATCTGTGATGGTTCAGGAGTGGAGATGGTTGCTATCTGTTTTAGAGGCATTTCTGTTCCATAGTATTCAACTTTTATATTTTCAACGAGTCCTGTTGTCGCTCTTCCTGTCCTTAAACCTGCAAGCTCTTCTTTGAACTTTTCAACAGCCTTTTTCATCCTTTTTTCTGCATCTTTTAGCAAATCCTGTATCATCTCTCACTCCTCCTTATTAATGCACTATTGAGCCTATTTTCTCTCCCTGTACAATTTTTTTAAGGTTTCCCCTTTCTTTTATGTTGAAAACAATAATAGGGAGTTTGTTTTCCATACATAAAGTTAATGCTGTGTGGTCCATAACCTTAAGGTTTTTGTTTATAGCTTCCAGATAGGAAACATCTGGAAGGAGTTTTGCATCTGGATTTTCTACAGGGTCTTTATCGTAAATGCCGTTAACTTTTGTTGCTTTTAGTAGGACTTCTGCTTTTATTTCTGCAGCCCTTAATGCTCCTGTTGTATCTGTGGTGAAAAATGGGCTACCTGTTCCAGCTGCAAATATAACAATTCTACCTTTTTCAAGGTGTCTTATAGCTTTTCTCCTTATGTAAGGTTCTGCAATCTGTCTCATCTCTATTGCAGACATGACTCTTGTTGGGACATCTTTTTTTTCAAGTACATCCTGGAGGGCAAGGGCATTCATTACTGTTGCAAGCATTCCCATATAATCAGCTGTTGCCCTGTCCATTCCCATAGATGAACCTTTTACACCTCTAAATATGTTTCCTCCACCGATAACTATAGCAACCTCTACGCCTATTTCGTATACTTCTTTTATATCTTCTGCAAGTTTATCAACAAAAAGGGGGTCAATCCCGTAGTCCTGATCCCCCATTAATGCCTCACCTGAGAGCTTAAGAAGTATCCTTTTATACTTCAAAGCCAAATTACTCTCCTAATTCGTATCTTGTAAATCTTCTAATCTGTATGTTTTCTCCAAGTTTTGCTATGTACTCTTTGATAAGGTCTTCAACAGTTTTCTTGTCATCTTTTATGTAAGGTTGTTCTAAAAGACATACTTCTTTCAAGAATTTCTCAACTTTTCCTTCTGCTATCTTTTCAGCTATATGCTCAGGTTTTCCTTCTGCTAATGCTGCTTCCCTTGCGATTTCTCCTTCTTTTTCTATAACTTCCTTAGGTACTGTGTCTCTGCTTACATACTGAGGTCTCATTGCAGCTATCTGGAGGGCAATTTCGTTTGCAAGTTCTTTGAATACTTCGTTTCTTGCGACAAAGTCTGTTTCACAGTTTAGCTCTAAAAGAACCCCAATTCTTCCACCTGCATGGATATAAGCATGGATGATACCTTCTTTTGTTTCCCTTCCTGCTTTTTTTGCAGCTTTTGCTATACCTCTTTTTCTGAGGAGCTCTACAGCTTCTTCAAGGTTTCCATTTGTTTCTTCCAAAGCTTTTTTACACTCTAAAACACCAGCACCAGTCATTTCCCTTAAAGTTTTAACGAGTTTTGCATCTACTGCCATTATTTCAACTCCTCCTTAGCTTCTTCTATTTCTTCAGGTAATTCTTCTTTTATTTCTTTTTCAACAGCATCTTCTATTTCTTCTTCTTTTTCTGGAGCATTAGCACCGTGAACTCCAGACATTTTTACTTCTGCTACACCTTCTTCTTCAGCTTTCTTTAAAAGTTCAGCTTCAACACTTTCTATTTCTCCGCCTTCTTCAACTGTTGCTTCTCTCATTGATTTTCCTTCTAAAACAGCATCTGCTATTTTTGTTGTTATAAGGTTTATAGCTTTTATAGCGTCGTCGTTTCCTGGTATTGGATAATCAATAAGGTCTGGGTCACAGTTAGTATCTGCTATAGCAACTACTGGTATGCCAAGTTTTTTAGCTTCTTTAACAGCTAATTCTTCCCTGACTGTATCTACAACGTATATTATGTCAGGAATTCTGTTCATATCTTTTATACCTTTAAGATACTTTTCAAGTTTCTCTTTTTTCTTTTTAAGTCTTACAACTTCCTTTTTAGGAAGTATTTCAAAAGCTCCTTCAGCTTCCATTTTTTCAAGTTTTTTAAGCTTATCTATACTTTTCCTGACTGTTTGGAAGTTTGTAAGTAATCCACCTAACCATCTTTCATTTACGTAAAAAGCTCCACATCTTTGAGCCTGTTCTTCAATGATAGCCTGAGCTTGCTTTTTTGTTCCAACAAAAAGAATATCAGCTCCTTTCGCAACTTCGTCTCTAACAAACTCCCATGCTATTTTGAATAAAGGGATAGTTTTAGAAAGGTCAATAATGTGAATACCATTTCTTTTTGTGAAGATGTAAGGAGCCATCTTAGGGTTCCATCTTCTTGTCTGGTGTCCAAAGTGAACACCTGCTTCAAGTAGTTCTCTCATAGTAATTTCAAAAGCCATAAAAATACCTCCTTAAGGGTTTATTCTTCCGCCTCCCAATGACCGCAAAGGGCAACCCTTGTGCCAGGGAGACGTGCTTGATTAACCAGAATAATATATCATAACTTGGGATTTACATCTACACAGAGTTAGACATTAAGATTTAAGATAGGAAGTAGGGATTTGACCTCTGATTGTATACTACTCAGCTCCTTGGATTTTTCTAATTCTTCTTGCAAGTTCTCTTATAGCCTCAATCTCTGTCATACCCTGTTCCATAAGTTCCCTTACTGTCTGGGCTTTTGCCAGTGTATTTACTACTTCAAGTACATCTCCAGAAATCTCACATTCATTTTTCCCATTCTCAATTGTCTGGGTAATACAGTTTTCTAACTGTTCTTTTGAGAACTTCCTGGCAAGCTCTTTTATCTCTTTTATGTTCATTTTTTCTAACCTTATCTTTTAATCTTTGTTTATAAAATCTTCTTTTAGTGTTTCCAAAAAGTATGATATTTATCACATTTCTCCACGGTTTACTTTTTCTCTGAGAACTCTTTTTAACACTTTTCCTGTAGCGTTTCTTGGAAGTTCCTCAACTATGTATATATGTTTTGGTACCTTATAGTTTGCCAGCTTGCCTTTCAGGTAGTTTTTCAAATCCTGTTCTGTTATATTTGATTCTTCAGCAGGTTTTACAAACGCTACTGGAATTTCACCGTGCATTGGGTCCTTTTTTCCTACAACTGCCGACTCTTCCACTTCAGGATGACTGTTTAAAACTTCTTCAATTTCCCTTGGGTATATGTTTATACCTTTTGATATGATAAGGTCTTTTTTTCTGTCAACGATGTATATATATCCATCTTCATCAACATAGCCTAAATCTCCTGTTAAAAGCCACCCATTTATTATTGTTTCTTCTGTAGCTGTAGGGTCTTTGTAGTATCCTTTCATAACATTATCACCTTTTACTATTATTTCTCCTATCTGACCTGTTCCCACTTCAATAAGTTCATCGTTTACTATTTTCACTTTGTAATCAGGTAAAGGAGGTCCTACTGATAAATCTTTCTGTTTTTCAGGTCTATTGATTGAAACGACTGGAGAACATTCAGAAAGTCCATATCCTTCAAGTAAAGGTGTTTTTGGAAATTTTTTTCTCATTTTTTCAAGGGTTGATTTTGGTAATGGAGCCCCCCCTGATATAAAGTACCTGATTTTGTGGAATTTCATAAAATACCACGGTAGTTTTGCTTTTGATAAAGCGTTGTAAACTTCAGGAACTCCCATGAATATGGTTACTCTTTTTAAAAGGGTCTGTTTAAATATGTTTGAGAAAGGTAGTATTGATTTTATTATAACAATAGGACTTCCTGTATAAAGGGGAAGTAAAACTGTAGCTGTCAGTGTAAATGTATGGAACATAGGAAGGTAAACGATAAATCTATCTTTATGGGTAAGCATTCCAAGCTGAACTATATTTTCAATGTTTGAGAAGATATTTCTGTAGGAAAGCATAACTCCTTTAGGTTTTCCTGTTGTTCCAGATGTATAAATGATAACTGCTGTATCATCTATATCTGCTTTAGGTGTTATATGTTCATAATCTTCTATTGTTAACCCCTCTTCAAGTGGGTAGTTTCTATCATCGTAGACTTTATATCCCCCAGCCCATACTATTTTCTCTACCTTGGTGTTCTTGAATACTCCCCACAGCTCTTTTTCAAACTTCTGGCTTGTTATTAGGAGTTTTGAATCACTGTGGGATAAGATGTACTCTATCTCATTTTTCTTTAAAAATGTGTTTATTGGTACCGGGACAGCTCCAAGTTTACCTACAGCAAGGAAAGAGTATATAAACTCTTTTGAGTTTGTAAGTAAAATAGCAACTTTATCTCCTTTTTTTACACCTAATATCTCAAAGTATCTTGCAAGGGAATCAACGTAATGTTTTAGCTGAATATGATTAATCTTTTTATCATCTTCAAAGAGAATAGGCTTCTTTTTGTACTTTTTTGCGTTTTTTTCTATAACTTCATAAAAGTTTCTGTATATATACTGGGCTACTTTCATACTTACCTCTTAAAATTTGTGTTCTAAGGATATATTAAAAAGATGTGCTGATAGGTCTGAAAATTTCCCTTCTATTTTTTTGTTAAAAATGTTTCTTTCGTATTTTGTGAAGTAAAGGTAAGAAAAGCCTATATTTGTATTTTCAGTTATTTTGTATATTCCTCCTAAAGAAAATATCCATCCATCAGAGTCTGGCAATTCAAACCCAAGGGTTTTTTCAGGGATTGGTGTTGTATCGTAAGCAATACCTGCCATCCCAGTAAAAGTACTGTTAAACTGGTGAATAACACCAAACCTTATTGTATGGCTGTCTTCCCATTTTTTTTCTATGTTTTTTCCAAGGGCATTTTCAACAATAGGGTCTTTAAAATTAAAGTTAAGATTTTCATATTTATGCCAGAACGTTTTTTCGTAAGTAAGTTCAAATTTTGTTTTTTTCCATTTGTAAGATGCTCCTAATCTCCATTCTGCAGGGAGAGGAACCTGAACCCTTCCTCTTGTTGATATAGGATAAATAGCTGGTATAGGAGTAGGAATTAAAAGGTATCCTTTTGCATCTCCTATTACCTTTAGGTTTACCTTTGACCTGTATAAGGTTGAGATAGTCAGGTTTTCTGTAGGTTTGACTGATAAAGACAACAAATATCCAAATCTGTAGTCTGTTTTTCCGTTCATATCTATAGAGTAAACATCCGGGTACTGGTATTTTATCTGTCCTTCTGAATAAACTGTTCTTATTCCTCCTCCTATAGAAAGTTTGTCAGAAACTTTTAAAGAGGCTACAGTATCAAATTCAAATACTTTAAGTGTAAATTCTTCAGCTAAAGAACGGGGAATTTTTGCAGTCCATCTTTTTGAAAGTCCAGCTGGTGTTGTAAAAGATAAACCAAACCTGATGTTATTTTTTGTAGGAAGAACCATGTGAAAGTATGGAACTAAGAAATATTCCCTTTTAGATTTAGCATCAGATAAAACAAAAATCCCCATAACAGGGTCCAGTGCTTTTCCTGTAAATGATATTCTTGGCAAGTATATGTACCTTGAACCTATTTCAACAAGAACTTTATCTTTTTCTTTAATCCAGCTCATATTGGCAGGGTTGTAGTAAGCTGCATCAGCAGAGTCTGCTCCTGCGAAATAGGCTGCTGCTGTCCCAAGGGAACGGTTTGACTGTTCAGGAATTTTGTATGCTGCTGCCAGTGCTACTGAAAAACTACCGAGTAAAAGGAGTATAGAAGTTTTTATTTTTCCCATTGTGAAACCTCCTCCTGTTGATAAAACAATTCTAAATAGGTTATTTTGATAATTCAATTGATAGCAAACTGTTGATAAAGGGATAAGAGTTCATAGATTAATAGAAAAATTTTTCCGGGGAAAATTATGGAAAATACATTTACAAAAATATGGGTCTTTATTGTTTTAGGTATAGCACTTGTTGTATCAATATTTATATCTTTTTTCCTTTTTATAGCTATACTGCTTATAGCACTTATAACTGTTCCATACCTGTGGTATATACAGTGGAAGGCAAAAAAAGAGTTAGAGAAGATGGATGTTGAGTATAAGGTTGTGGAGATAAAAAAACTTGAGGAAGAGGTAAAATCTGAGGATGTTAGATGAAAAGCTGATTAACAGTGTTTTTGAAAAGTTAGACAGGTACTTATCTGAGAAAATAGTTCAGGAAAGTCCTGATTTTTATAAAAATGAAGCTTTTCTTTTAGATGGGAACAACCTTTTGGCTGTAAAGAACCCCCTTTATCCAGATATAAATACCATTATAGGAGTAGAGGAACAAAAAAAGAAACTTCTTTACAATACTGAAAAGTTTGTACAAGGAAAACCTGCAAATAATGTTCTTTTATGGGGAGAAAGGGGAACAGGAAAGAGTTCTCTTGTTAAAGGTTTACTTCCTGTTTTTTCTAAGGAAGGTCTCAGAATAGTACATATCCAGAAAAAAGATATTTTAAACATATGGTTTTTGTACGACCTCCTTGAAGGGTTCAAAGATTTAAAATTTATCCTTTTTTTAGACGACCTGTCTTTTGAAGAAAACCAGACAGATTACAAAGAATTAAAGACTGTTATAGATGGTGGTTTAAAAGGAATTCCTGAAAATATTCTTTTTTATGTAACATCAAACAGAAAGAACCTTATCCCTGTCAGGTTTTCAGATAGGGAAAGTGATGATACAAGGTTATCAGATACAGTTGAAGAAAAACTTTCCCTCGTTGATAGGTTTGGTTTAAAACTTGGATTTTTCAAGATGAGCCAAAAGACTTATCTTGAAATTGTTGATATGTATGCTGAAAAGTTTGGGATTTCTGTTGATAAAGATAAACTCTATAGGGAAGCTCTTAGATATGCCCTTGAAGCTGGTGTTAGAAACGGTAGAGTGGCTCTTCAGTTCGTAAAAAGTTTATGAAACGGTGCCTCAGGCACCGTTTTGTTTTATAAAGATTTTACACAGGCTAAAACGTCGTCATAGTTAGGTTCTTCTGTTATTTCAGGAACAAGCTGTTTGTAAACAATTTTTCCTTCACCATCAACAACAAAAACAGCCCTTGCTAAAATACCTTTTAAAGCTCCTTCTGCAATGAGAACACCGTATTTTTCCATATCTCTGTATCTGAAATCAGAAGCAACAGTTACATTTCCAATGCTGTAGGATTCACAGAACCTTTTTTCTGCAAAAGGTAAATCCATAGAAACAACAGTTACATCAATGTCTAATCCAGCTACAAGCTCATTGAATTTTTTTGTTTCAGTTTCACAAACTGGTGTGTCAAGGGATGGAACTGTAATGATTAATTGTGGTTTTCCTTTCGCTCCACCGATAGTTTTTTCAGAAAGGTCTGAAGCAACAACAACTGCTTCTGGAGCTCTGTCACCAACGTTTAATTCAGGTCCTGCTAATGCTACAGGATTTCCTTTTAAGTTTACTGTTACTGCCATGCTAACCTCCTAAGGTTTTAGTTTAGTTTTGAGTATACTACCTTAGGTGATTAGCCCTTTTTATGATTTTTATCAAACAGTGTTATAAAAGTGATGATGAAGATTTTCCTGATACTTGAGATAAAATCTCCTTAGCTTTTTTCCCTTTGCTTGAGTGCACTTTTTTCAGTTTTTCTTTTATCTTCTCTTTGTCTTTGAAATCTTTTTTATGGACAAAAATTTCTTCTCCTTCAAAAATCATATCAGAAGGGAGAATAAATCTGTTTGATTTTGTTATCTCTAAAAATTTTCCATCTTCGTAGTACCCAAGGGATACAAAAACTTCCTCAAAAGGAGCATAAAAAACAAAGTAGTATTCTCCATACTGTTTATTTATTTCTATTTCTAATTTTTTTTCACCACAGCAGTGTAAAACAGCTTTTAGACTTCTACCTTTGAGTTTTTCGTAAAGGCTGTTTTCTATGTCCCAGTATATAAAATGGTTATAAGGGTCAACAGGTAGAAAAACAATTTTTGTCTGGTTGTACCTTTCAGGTACTACTTCTTCTTCACTGGGAAATATCTGTGGTTCAGTTTTTACATTTTCTTCTACAACTTTTATATGGTATGAAGGGGCTTCTATTTCCAGACTTTTAACTGTTATTTCGTCCATCTCTAAACTCCTTTTGGATATCCAAACTTTATTTCTTCATAAAGTCTTGCATATCTTGATGCTGATGCGTCCCATGAAAAATCAAGACTCATAACAAACTCCCTGAGCCTGAGAAATTTCTTTTTGTTCATGTAAAGCTCTTTAGCTCTGTTTATAGCCCTTAAAAACTCTGTTTTTGTTGGATTTTCAAACAGTACTCCGTATCCTGCTGGGTGGTCTATATCTATAACTGTGTCTGCAAGACCACCTGTTTTCCTTGCAACAACAAGGGTTCCATATCTCATAGCTATCATCTGGTTCAAACCACATGGTTCGTATATAGAAGGCATTAGAAGAAAATCTCCTGATGCATACATTTTTCTACTTAAAGGCTCATCATATCCGACTTCAATAAAGATATTTTTGAATTTTCCCTTTATGTTTTCAAAAAAGTCATTGTAGGATTTGTCCCCTGAACCTAATATTGCAAAGTTTGCGTTCATTGATGCTATATCTATTATTGATTGCTGTATCAGGTCAACACCTTTCTGTTTTGCAAATCTACCGATAAATATGAAAAGGGGTTTCTCAATTCCAGAAAGCCCGTGTTCCTTTAGGAAAGCCTCTTTGTTTTTCTCTTTTTTTTCTATCTGAACTTCACTGTAGTTGTAGTATATGTGGGGGTCTGTTTCTGGATTCCATACATCATAATCTATTCCATTAAGAATACCATAGAGCTTATGACAGTGTTTCCTTAGCACTCCATCTAATCCAAATCCGTACTCAGGTGTACATATTTCCCTTGCGTATGTTGGACTTACTGTTGTAACAGCATCTGAAAAAACAATACCTCCTTTCAGAAAGTTAACCTTTCCATAAAACTCAAGGGCTTCCATATTAAACAGTTTCCAATCAAGTCCAAGCTGGTCTATTGTTTTTTTATCAAAAACTCCCTGATATGCTATGTTATGTATTGTGTGAACAGTTTTTATACTATCCATTCTGTATTTAGTTTTTACAAGAACAGGGATTAACGCTGTTTGCCAGTCATTTGTATGTATAACATCAGGATAAAAACCTGTTTTTCTGAAAAACTCTAAGACAGCGTAGGAAAAAGCTCCAAACCTTATATTGTTATCTGGATAATCCCCTTCAGGTGTTCCATAAAGAAAATCCCTATTAAACAACTCTTCGTTGTAGAAAAAGTAATGTTTTACATCATTTTTATGTTTGAAAACTTTAAAGCTGTACGTCTTCACTGGTAAATGGACATCTATCTGAATATCTGTCTCAACAATTCCAAACTTTTCTCTATTTACAGATTTGTAAAGGGGCATTATTGATATTGTTTTAAAACCAAGGTGCGATATTGCTTTAGGTAGTGAGTGGGAAACGTCTGCGAGACCTCCAGTTTTAGCAAAAGGGTAAATCTCACTTGATATAAATGCTATCTTCATACTTTTAACCTCAATATTACAGAATTACCT
>CAZOTZ010000033.1:0-17585 GCA_964582875.1 uncultured Aquificales bacterium
TTACCTCCTGAAAACAGAAAAAGCCTTAAAGGGAGTACTCCCTTTAAGGCTTCTTTTTTGTTGCTTTTATGCTATTTCTCCAGGTGGAACATCAGGAGCTGAACTTGCAGAAACTACTTCAACAACAGATTTTCTGCATTTATTTAAAACAGGAACTCCATACTCTTCAAGTATAGCCATCATTTCTTCACAGGTTATAGTTTCTTTATCAAGCAGTAGCTCTACCACAGCAACAACAGCATCTTTATAAGTTTCTATAATATTTTTTGTTCTTTCGTAAGTTTCTTTAAGGAGTTTTCTAACCTGTTCATCAATCTCCCTTGCTGTTGATTCACTTATTTCCGGTCCCTGTTGAGGGTTGAAAAGGTTTCCTCTGCTTGTTGAAACATGTATAGGACCAAGCTCTTCTGTCATTCCCCATGAAGCTACAATTCTGTATGCAAGCTCTGTTGCTCTCATTAAATCGTTTTCTGCTCCTGTAGTTATTCCATCTTTTCCATAGAACACCTCTTCTGCAGCCCTTCCTCCAAAAAGCTGGTGAAGTCTTGCCATTAAATCTTTTTTAGAGTAAAGATGCCTATCTTCTTCTGGAAGGTTCACAGTTACACCTAAAGCCATTCCCCTTGGAATTATTGAAACTTTGTGTAGTGGGTCTGATTCTTCAAACATAACCCCAACTAATGCATGTCCAACCTCGTGGTAAGCTATCTTTTCTTTCTCTTTAGGTGTTATGGCCATTCCTTTTCTTTCAAGTCCCATCATTATTCTATCCATAGCATCTTCAAACTCTTTCATTCCTACCTTTTCTTTTCTTCTCCTTGCAGCAAGTAAAGCAGCTTCATTAACTATATTTGCAAGGTCTGCACCTGAAAATCCAGGTGTTCCCCTTGCTATAACCATTAAATCCACGTCATTATCAAGGGGTATTTTCTTTTTCTTAACGTGAACTTTAAGTATTTCATATCTTCCTTTTACATCAGGTTTTGGAACAGATATCTGTCTATCAAATCTTCCTGGTCTGAGGAGTGCAGGGTCAAGGATATCTGGCCTGTTTGTGGCTGCAATAACTATAATTCCTTCTCCAGAGTCAAAACCATCAAGCTCAACAAGTAGCTGGTTTAGAGTTTGTTCCCTTTCGTCGTGTCCTCCACCTATTCCAACACCACTTCTTGCTCTACCTACAGCATCAATTTCATCTATAAATACAAGACATGGAGCATGTTTTTTTGCTGTTTCAAACAGGTCTCTAACCCTCGCAGCTCCAACACCTACGAACATTTCAACAAAATCTGAACCTGATATAGAAATGAAAGGCACACTTGCTTCACCTGCTATAGCTTTAGCAAGTAGGGTTTTACCAACCCCTGGGTCTCCATAAAGAAGGACACCTTTAGGAGCTCTACCACCAAGTTTTTGAAATCTTTTTGGGTCTTTTAAGTAATCTATGATTTCTTTTACTTCTTCTTTTACCTCGTCCATTCCTGCAACGTCATCAAGCTTAACATTAGGCTTTTCTTCTAAATAAACCTTTGCCTTTGATTTAGCAAAAGAAAAAGCTCTGTTTGTTCCTCCAGACATCTGCCGCATCATAAAAATCCATAAACCTATAAACAGCAGTATAGGAAGCCATGATATCAACAGAGTTGTTAACCACCCACTTTTTTCTGTAGGAACAACCTTAATCTTTACACCATTTTCAGAGAGTATGTCATAAATCCTTGTATACCCTTCAGGAACTACAGTTTCTACTTTTTTTCCATCCTGTGTTGTTGCTATTATATCTTCACCTTTGATAACAACTTCTTTGATTTTGTTTTCATTTACCATATTGACAAACTCTGTAAAGGAAACCTTGTTATCTACAAACTCCCTTGTTCCAAATACATTAAATGCTAATATCATCAAAGCCCCTATAAGGAACCATATTAAAAGGCTTTTTGAAAACTGCACGTTCACACCTCCTTTAATTCAAAACATACAATTTTTTTTGAATTTTTTTCTACTGGAAAATATCCAGACCTTTTATATCCAACAATCCACAATATTTTATTTCCATATGTTAAGAGAGGTATGGTATCCCTCATATCTTTAGGTATTTTTAAATCTATCATCACATCTTTTAGCTTCTTTTCTGAACTTCTTCCAAAGGGAAGGAACCTGTCTCCCTTCTTCCTGTTTCTAATCTCAAAAACAGAGTTCTCAGGCAAATCAAAACAAACAAAGTTTTTATCATTAAATATATACTTTTCTATATTTTTTGCATCTAATACAGAACTTTTTATTTTTACTCCTGTCTCTTTTATCAGCACTTCGTCTCCAGCTTTTAGTTTATATGAAAAAGAAATATCCCTTTTATTATACCTTTTTATTTTTAGTTTTTGCCCGGTTCTGGTAAGTAAATACTTACTTCCTATGTAAAACTCTTTGTACCCTTTATCTTCGTGAACAAGTTTTGTTATTACATAAAGCTGCCTGTAAGAAGGAAACACACCTGTTTTAGAGTAAATCCAGTTCCTCAAGACCCTATAAACAATTGCATAAGGTAAATCCTTCAGATGTTTTAATTCTATATAATCTTCAGGAAAACTCTGTGAAATACTATCTGCCTGCTTTTCAAGAAAATCATCATCCCAGTTAAGAAAAAAGGACATAGTCAGCAAAGACTCTTCCACAGATGGATTTATCTTTTTTACTTCAGGTAAAAGAATATGCCTTACTTTATTTCTCAAATAATCTGTCTGGAAGTTTGTTATATCTGTTCTATATGGTATGTTTTTTTCATCAGCGTATTTCTGAATTTCATCTTTTTTACACAAAAAAAGAGGTCTTATAACATCTCTATCTTTTGGCTTAAATCCTTTTATACCTTTTTTATTTCCCTGTATAAACCATAAAATCATTGTTTCAGTTAAGTCAGAAAGATGATGTCCTGTTGCTATCCAGTCTAAGTTTTCTTTTTCTTTAATCTCCCGGAAAAAAGAGTATCTCTCTTCCCTTGCTACTTCTTCTAATGATTTCTTCTTTTCCTGTGCAAGTTTTTTTATATCTATCCTTTTTGTATAAATTTTTAATCCTTTATTCTGAGCAAAATCTACCGCAAATTTTTCATCTAAATCAGAATCTTTTCCCCTTAAACAGTGGTTTAGATGAACAAGGACAATTTTTGATATCTGCAGATAGTTCTTGAATTTTAAAAAGAGGTGGGTCAAAACTGTTGAGTCTACACCACCAGAAAAAGCTATTAAAACAGAATCATTTTTATTTAAAAGATTGAACTCTTTTACTGCTTTAAGAAATTTTTTTTCAATCAACATAATAATGGTGGCGGTGGCAGGACTCGAACCTGCGACTCCGCGGATATGAGCCGCGTGCTCTAACCAGCTGAGCTACACCGCCACGTTTTTTATGCAGAGAGTTGTTTTTTTGCTTCGTTTACCTTTTTAGCTATTCTTGAAATTCTTCTTGCAGCCTCGTTTTTATGAATAGCTCCTTTAGCAGCAGCTCTATACGCTATTTTTTGAGCTAAAGGTAAAAGCTGTTCAGCTTTTTCTATATTTTTTTCAGCAAGAGCTTCTCTTATTCTTTTTATAGCTGTTTTCATTCTTGAAATGTGGTATCTGTTAATCTCTCTTCTTTTTGCAGCCTGTCTTATTCTCTTCCTTGCAGAACGTGTGTGAGCCATCAAATCCTCCTCTAAATTTTGAGAGTAATAATTTATCCTAACAAAACTGAAAAATCAAGATATGTATTATAAAAAAAATAATTATTGTTGTAAATACCAGGAAAATATATTATTCTTTTTTTCTGTTAATTTTCAGCAACAACGGAGGGTTTAAATGGCAAATATTTCCATAGGAAGCCTTGATTTTCCTAAAGTATCCCAGCAACCTGTTGAAATAGTAGAGAGGAAAGGAACAGGTCATCCAGATACTATATGTGATGCCCTTGCAGAGGAGTTATCTATAGCTTTATCTGAACTTTACAGAAAAGAATGTGGTGCTATTATGCACCATAACGTAGATAAAGCCCTTTTAATAGGGGGAATAGCAGAGCCCCGTTTTAAAGGTGGAGAGATAATATCTCCTATTGAAGTATACCTGACAGGAAGGGCAATAAATGAATTAAATGGAAAAAGACTTCCTGTTGAAGAAATTGCAATAGAAACTGCCCACAGATGGATAAAAGAAAATATTCCTAACCTTGATATATCAAACCATATTATAGTGATTCCGAAACTGAAACCTGGAAGTAAAGACCTCGTTGAACTTTTTGAAAGGTTCCAGCTTAAAGGGGAAATCCCTCTTGCTAATGACACATCTTTTGGAACAGGTTATGCCCCTTTTGATGATGTTGAAACAATAGTTTACGAGCTTGAAAGGGCTTTAAACAGTAAAGACTTTAAAAAAGAGCACCCTTATGTTGGGGAAGATATAAAAATAATGGGTGTTAGAAATGGAGACCATATCAGAATAACAATAGCCATGGCATTCGTTGATAAATATGTAGATTCACTGAAAGACTACCTTGAGAAAAAAGAGATAGTTGAAAATTACGCTTATGCACTTGCCCAGAAACTTACAGATAAAGAAGTAAATATATTCTTAAATACAGCTGATGAACCAGAAAACGAATCGGTTTACATAACAGTAACAGGAACTTCAGCTGAGGCTGGTGATGACGGACAGGTTGGAAGAGGAAATAGGGTTAACGGTCTTATAACACCTTACAGACCTATGAGCCTTGAAGCTGCTGCTGGTAAGAACCCAGTTTCACATATAGGAAAGATTTATAACACAGCTGCAATGGATTTAGCAGAAAGGATAGTTGCTGAGATTGAAGAAGTAGATGAAGCTTACGTTTACCTTGTAAGTCAGATAGGAAAACCTATAACTGAACCTCAAGTATGTGATGTGAAGCTAAGGACAAACAAAGATATAAAAGGTATTGAAGAAAAAGTTAGGAAAATCGCCCAGGAAGAGATAGATAAACTACCTGAGACCTGGAAAAAGTTCCTTCAAAGACATTTCAGGCTCTACTAAAAAAAAGCCCCGTATGGGGCTTTTTTTACTGGATTTCTATCTTATATTTTTCCCTGTACAGTTCTCTAAACTCTTCAAGTTTTTCCTGATAACCTTCTCTTCCCATCAATGCATATGTAAAGTTCTTTCCTTCCTCAACTGCAGGTTGGTCAAATGGATTTACTTTATACAGATATCCGGAAAACCCTGTTGCAAGTTCATACAGGTAAACAAGCATACCTATGTTGTACGGATTTACTTTATCAAGAACTATTGTTATGTTAGGTACCTTACTTTTAATTAAGGCTGCTTTAGTACCGAGAAGCTCTTTATTCATTATTTCGTGGAGAGAATGCCCAGACAGGTAGCTTATATCTTCTGGTATATCTTCTGGTATTTTGTAATCAACGCTCATTTTTTCTATCTGAATAAATGTTATTATTTTGTCTCTTATCCCATCTCTGTAAAGCTGTATCTGGGAATGCTGGTCTATTGTTCCTATAGCTTTAACAGGTGTCTGACCAAGACCATCTTTACCTAGACTTTCTGCCCAGAGCTGTCTGTACCAGTCCACAAATGAAGATAACCTCTCTCCATAAGGCATCATTACAGAAATAGTCTTCCCTCTTCTCATATTGGCTATATAATGGGTAAGGGCAATCAGGTATGCAGGGTTATGTTCAACGTGTTCCTCTATAGAGCAGATTAAATCCATCTTTCTTGCACCTTTGAGAACCTCATCAATATCAATTCCAACAACAGCAGCAGGGAGAAGACCTACAGGAGTAAAAACCGAAAATCTACCACCAACAGGCTTTGGTATGTCAAGGGTTTTAATGCCATTTTCTTCTCCAAATTTTCTCAGGAAACCTTTTTCCGGGTCAGTTGTAAAAATAAGGTGCTCTTTCCATTTATCCCCAAGGTGTTTCTTTAAAATTTCAAAAACAACGCCAAAGTTTGCTATTGTCTCTACAGTGGAACCTGACTTGGAAACAACGTTAAAACATGTTTTTTCTATCTCTATTTGCTGGAGAATAGAGTGGAACTTCTCCGGGTCAACATTATCCATAACAAAAAATTTAGGTTTGTTAAATAGATTGTAGTTTACATCTGTTAAAGAGTTGAAAAGCATTTCAGCTCCAAGGGAGGAACCTCCTATTCCAATAAGAACAAAGTAATCAAAATTTTCCCTTATACTGTTTGCAAGTTCTTTTATCTGTGTTGTGTCCTGATAGGGAAGTTTTGCAAAGTAAAACTTTTTTTCTTTTTCTTTCTGTATTCTACTGTGGGTCTCCACAACAAAATGTCTAAATGAGAGAAGCTCATCTCTGAGTATACCGTCCCTCTCTCCAATAGTTTCAGCCATTACATTTGTGTAATCTATTTTTATCATGGCGCACCCCTAACCTGTTGATTTTGAAACTATTTTATAACATTAGAAAAAAGAACAGATGTTTTATTCTCAAACAGGTCTTTAACTTCCTTTAAAAGTTTTGCATTTTTCACTTTTAGAATATCCTTTTTATACTTTTTTCTTGATAAAAGATAAACTCTATCACTGCTACTAAAGAATGCATTTAGCTCCTGTTTTTTCACAGGTTTAATGTGTTTTCTTATATAAAAAACAAATGCAGGATTAAAACTTTGATAAAATCTTACTTCTTTTTTTGTATCTATAAGAGGAAGCATCTGGGCTACAGGATTTCTTTTGTCAATCTTAGGGTACAGGAAAAAAAAGAATAAAATAGAGACAAAAACAGAAGATAAAGACAGAGAAGCGATAGAAAGAGACAGATTTCTTCTTAAAAATAGCACAGACAATACTCCTCCTACTGGGAGTAGAAGGAAATAAAAAGAAAGGTAAGAAAGGTCTTTTATCTCTTTTTCTCCTTTTATTCCATAATAAAGGGCTACAACTATCAACAGAGTTAGAAAGATATAAAAAATAAGGCTTATATAGAAAGATTTTGAAGCTCTTTTGATTGAACTTAGATAATAACTGATTAAGATTGCTAAAGAAGGATAAACAGGAACTGTATAGTTTGGAAGTTTTGTTTTAGATATTGAAAAGAAAACAGTGTAAACTGTAAAAAACAAAAGTAAAAATCCTAAAACTTCATTTTTCCTATTATCCCATACTTTTTTAAATGTCTGGATTATAAATACAGAAAATGGAAGCATTCCTACAAAAACATAAATAAATGTTAACGCAAAAAAACCACCATGTCCTTCCATTGGTTGGGAAAATCTGTGTACGTTATGTTTAAGAATAAACTCTTTTACCCATTCACCGTTTGTTTTCATATAAACGGCAATATACCATGGCAGAGAAACAGCAGATATAAGCAAAATTCCTTTTAAAAGTTTCATCTCTTTTACAAAGAATAAGTTTTCCCTCTTTATAACAAATAGGAACAGAAATACAGTTAAAAAAGGCAGAACAACCGCAACAGGACCTTTTGTGAGTACACCTATTCCAGTAAAAAGATAAAAAAGATAAAGAAAAAGGAGTTTTCTTTCTTTATACCACACAAAAAAAGAAAAAAGGGATGCGTTTATCCAGAATATAAGATAAGGGTCAGGAACAGCCATATGAAACTGGACTGCCATATGTATAGAAGAAACCAGAACTAATGAAGACAAAAAGGCCACTTTATATCCAAAGTACTTTTTTGAAAATAAAAATGTTATTAGAACAAGTAAAGCCCCAAAAAAAGAAGAAAAAAATCTTGCTGAAAACTCATTTACGCCAAAAAGTTTGTAGGCAATCATCATAAAGTAGTAATGAACTGGAGGTTTATCTGTTCTCAGCTCATAGTTAAATGTAGGGACTATTAAATCCCCCCTTTCAAGCATTTCCCTTGCACATTCAGAGTTTTTAGCTTCATCAAGACTGTATATGTATAGACCTCCTATATTTGCAGAATAAACAAAAAAACTAAAAAGAAAAACTGTAAGTAACTCTAAAAAACTTTTCCCTTTCATATCTTTCCTTATTTAAGGACTAAGAAAAGGAAAACAAGTCCTACTATTATTCTGTATATACCGAATGGGATGAAGTTATGTGTTGATATAAATCTTAGAAAAAGCTTTATTGTAATTACAGCAAATATAAATGCAGTAATAAAACCTGTTATCAGGGTAATAATATCATTTGTCTGAAAAGTATCAACATGTTTTAAAACATCGTAAGTTGTTGCTACAAGCATTGTAGGGACAGCAAGTAAAAAAGAAAATTCTGCTGCTGTTTTTCTTTTTAGACCAAGTAGTAATCCTCCTATAATAGTAGCCCCTGACCTTGAAGTTCCTGGAATCATAGCTAAAGATTGAAAGAGACCTATAAGAAAAGCTTTTTTATAGGAAACCTGATTAACATCCTCTATATGATGCTCTTTTTCTTTATAAAACAGTTCAACAAGTATAAAAATAATTCCCCCTAAAATAAGCATTATACTTACAACATATGGACTAAAAAGACTCTTTATGATTTTGTAAAGCAGGAAACCAAGGGTTCCTGTTGGAATAAAAGCCACAATTAACCTTTTCCATAGCTCTATACTGTGAAATATCCTTTCTTTATAAAGGAAAACAACAGCAAGTATTGAACCAAGCTGAATTGAAACCTCAAAGGCTTTATGAACATCTGTCTGCTGGATACCAAGGAGTTTTGAGGTTAGTATCAGATGTCCTGTAGATGAAACAGGTAAAAACTCTGTAATACCTTCAACTATTCCTAATATGATAGATTCTAAAACTGTCAAAAGTCCCCCCTTATTAATTTTTGAAAATTAAATTTTAACAAATTCTATTTTTCAGGGGGGCTTTTAATTTTTACTACTTTGCTTTAGCAAGCTCTTTTTTTCTACTTTTCATGTATTTCTCAAGAACCATTCTTTTCTTAACTGGAGGAAGGTAGTTTATAAAAGGAATTCCGTTTAAATGGTCTATCTCGTGCTGGAGAACAATAGAAAGAAAACCGTCTGTTTCTATCTCTATATCTTCTCCTTCTGGATTTTTAGCTATAACCTTTACTTTTTCTGCCCGGGGTATTGTTATCTGAACACCAGGAAAACTTAAGCAACCTTCAGTAGATTCTACTTTACCTTCCTTTTCTACTATCTTTGGGTTTATAAGAGCCATTTTTACAGGTTCTTCTTCCATTTCTTCCTGTGCTTCGTACTTTTTCACACCTGTATCTAAAACAAGAATCTGATAAGGAATACCTATTTGATTTGCAGCAAGACCTACTCCTTCTTCTTCATACATCCTCTTAAACATAATATCAATGTACCCTTTCAGCTTTTCTGTACCGAAAAAATCAACTTCTTTCATTTTTTCTTTTAAAATTCTGTCAGGCCATGTTCTTATTCTGTACTCCATTCTACACACCTACCGTGATGCTATTTACTTTTTCTTTAAACCTTTTTATTGTCTCTGCAGGATTTTCTGACTTAAAAATAGAACTTCCTGCAACAAATATATTAACCCCTGCCATAGATGCTTCCACTATAGTACGGTCATTAATACCACCGTCTATTTCTATTAAAACATCTGTTCTTCCTGTTTCTTCCATTAATCTTTTAAGTTTTTTTACCTTATTTAATGTTTCAGGAATAAATTTCTGTCCACCAAAACCTGGGTTAACAGACATTATAAGAACGTAATCAATATAATGAATTATCTCTTCTAACATGTGGATTGGTTCAGCAGGGTTTACAGCAATTCCTGCTTTAACCCCCCTTGACTTTATATATTCAACAAGCCTGTGGGAATGAGTGCACGCATCCATATGGAAAGAAATCATATTACAACCTGCATCTATAAATTCAGGTACGTATTTTTCAGGTTCAACAATCATTAAATGGGCATCAAAGGGAAGTTCTGTTATTTTCCTTATTGATTTTATAACAGGCATTCCAAAGGTTATGTTTGGAACATATCTTCCATCCATTACATCTATGTGGATAATATCAGCTCCTGCCTCTTCAACAAGTTTTATTTCTTCCCCTAACTTTGAGAAATCAGCAGAAAGAATAGAGGGAGCTATTAGTTTTATATCCAAGTTATTAACCTCCAAAATATTTAAATAATCAATATAAACCGATAATAAAGATAATGCAGATTTGATTTTTTTTCTATGATTTGGGTTATTTGATTAAAGGGAGATGTTGTACTCTTTGATTTTTCTCCAGAGAGTTGTCCTGTGAATACCAAGTATTTTTGCTGCTAAAGATTTATTTCCACCGGTTTTCTTTAAAACCTCTACAATCTGTTGTATTTCAAAGTTTTTACTGTTATTAACTGTGTTAATACTGTTATCTATGGGAAAAATATGATTTTTTTCTTTTTTGAATATTTCTTCTGGAAGGTCTTTTTCATATATATACTTACCGCTACAAACTATTACAGCCCTTTCAATTATATTTTCCAGCTCCCTTATATTACCAGGAAATTCATAGTCCAACAGTTTTTTCATTGCTCCAGGGGATATACCTTTTATCTGCCTTTTGTAAATTTCTGAATACTTGTTTATAAAGTAATTAACAAGAGAAGGAATATCTTCTTTCCTCTCCCTCAATGGAGGAACCTTCAGGGATATTACCTTAAGTCTGTAGTATAAATCTTCCCTGAACTCTCCTTTATTTATTAACTCCTGCAAATCTTTGTTTGTCGCAGCTATTATTCTTATGTTTGCTTTCCTTGTTTTTATATCCCCAAGCCTTTCAAATTCTTTTTCCTGTAGTAGGTGAAGTAGTTTAGACTGTAAGTAAACAGGTAAATCTCCTATCTCATCTAAAAAGAGGGTTCCACCTTCTGCAAGTTCAACTTTCCCTGGTTTGTCTTTATTTGCTCCAGTGAAAGCTCCTTTTACATAACCAAAAAGCTCACTTTCAAGTAAATTTTCAGGAATAGCTGCACAGTTTATTTTTATAAAAGGTTTATCTCTTCTTGATGAAAGTGTATGAATGTACCTTGCAAGCATACTTTTTCCTGTTCCTGTTTCCCCTTCTATAAGAATTGTTGCAGTTGTATCTGCAACAGTTTTTGCCATGTCAAGAACTGATAAGAAGGAAGGATTTTTAGTGATAATTCTTCCTTTCACTTCCTGATTTATCATACAATCTGGAAGTGTGTAGAAAGATATAACTTTACCATCTCCTTCTTTTAAGGAGGTTATCATAATAGAAACTTTTATCCTTCCATAAGCAGGGGTTTCTATATGGATATCTTCCCTTTCCCCTTCAGGAGGAAGTTGCTTCAGAGAAATACCTAACAGGTTTTCTATATTGAAACCTTTTATATCTGAAACTTCTCTACAAAGTATCTGCCTTGCTATTTCATTGTAATGGATTATATTTCCATCTTTATCAATTACTACAATTGCATCTACTATAGAATCAAGGATTACTTCTGTAAATTCCTTCTGCTTTTTTAGCTCTTTTATATACTCAACCATTTTTGAAGAGTCTTTAAACTCCTCTAAAAGACCAATAAACTTTCCATTTTCAAAAACAGGAGTTATACTGTGACAGACTGTTTTTTCACAACAAGATAACTTCACGTTGAAAGAATCTACCTGATGGGGATTTTTCTCTATAGAAGAGAGGGGACAACTACTTGAACACATTGAGAAAAGACCATAACAGTCGTCCCCTACCTTTCTTTTTACAACTTTCTGGGCAACTTTGTTAATGTATCCTATTTTTCTATCCTTCGTGACAAAAATTATTCCTTCAGTTATGTTATCAAGAATACGTAAATCCATAATCTACCTACAAAATTTAGTTAAAAATAAATCTAAATTTCATTTACCCAGTTAACAACAACTTACCATTCTGTTGGAATCTTTCCCATCATCCGGAGGCTTTCTTCAAACGCTCCCATATACTTCATTGCTGTTATCATAGAACCTTTAAACTTAAGTTTTTTAGTAAGCATAGCAGCTTTTGGTCCCATTTCTCCTGTAGCAAGTGTTTTCCAGTCATCTAAAGTTGCCCACATCTCAAAATCGTATTTTATATCAGGAGCAATACCTGCCTCCTTAACCTCCCCTTTTTCTACCCTTATAAAAACAGGTTCCTGTGTAGAGTTTTCTATATAGTACTTAATAGTAGCTGAGAATTTCTTTAGCCCATCTTTTAGCTTCTCATTTTTGTTCCATTCTTCAGCATACTGTTTTATCCATTCTTCTGAAAGAAACTTTAACATGTGAAACTCCTTTTAAAAGGGGCTTAAAAGCCCCTCTTTTTTTATTGGGATAGTAAAGCCTGAAAAACTTCGTTAAATGAAACTTCATCATTTTTTACAAAAACACCAACGTTTCCTGCAACACAAACAGAGTATTTTGGTCCTGCAAGAGCCCACCCTTTAAGGGGAGTCCATTCCTGTCCTGAAAATGCAGTGTATCCATCTGTTTGCATTTTAGCCATAGCGTTGTTTGCTGCACACATTTCTGCAGCCATAGCTGCTTCTTCTTCTGTTATATCACCTTCAAAAGCTGCAAGTGTACCATCATCATTAAACTGTCCTGCTGCAAAAACACCTTTTATTTCTAAAAGTTTTTTTAAATCTGCCATGATTTAAACCTCCTTTTTGTTTTAAGGCATTATTGCTTCAAAAATCTTGTCAAAATCTGCTTTATCTAACTCAACAAAAACACCAACATTTCCAGCTATACAGGCTGCGTATTTCCCTGCTGCAACAGCGAAACCCTGAACAGGGAAAAAGCCTTCTTTTCCTGTATAAGCTGTCCACCCTTTAGCCTGCATGTTTGCTATTGCTTTGTTAGCTGCTGCCATAAGTCCAGCTATCTCTGCAGCTTTTTCTGAAATGTCCCCTGTGTAAGCACAAAGATTTCCTTTATCATCAAACTTTCCTGCTGCAACAGCCCCTGGCAGTTGCATTAACTCTTTTAACGTAGCCATGGCTAAACCTCCAAAAAAGATTTCAATAGGTATAACTCAATAAAGATGCCAATTTGAAAATATAAGAAAATCAAATATTTACACTGATAGGTGTTGTTTTACGAGTGTTGCAGTGTTGCAACAGTGTTGCAACATCAGATAGATGTTTCAAAACAAAAGACAGGTTGATAAAATCTTTTTTAGGATAAATTATGAGTCTGGAAAATACATTAAAAGGATGGTCAGATGTCTGAAAAAACAGTAATCCCTAAACCAACTATAGAATGTGAATGCACAAAACCTATAGATACAAATACTGAATGCTTCCAGTGTGGAATTCCTATTACAGGTAAACCAGTCCAGTATAAGATTGATGGGGAAGTTAAGGATTTTTGCTGTTTTGGATGTTATCTGATATATAAAACAACAGGTTTACGGGGGGATGAAGGCACTGCTATAGCGTTTTTAGGAAGATTTGGTTTTGGTTATTTCCTTGCAATGATTGTTTTTATGCTTTCTACATACATTTACGGTTTTCATATGACCCCTGATGACCCCCAGGCAAAGATGTTTGTTGATTTTATAAAATGGGTAATTGTTATCCTTGCTACACCTGTTATGCTTATCCTTGGAATACCTATTTTAAGAAATGCTCTCTCAGGTGGAAAAATAAACCTTAACACAGATACGCTTATAGCAATAGGAGCTTTTTCCGCTTATTTTCTTTCCCTTTACTCTGTGTTCACAGGGGGACATTCGTTTTACTTTGAAACAGCAACAATGATACTTGTTCTTGTTACATTTGGTAGATACCTTGAAACATCATCCCGGGCAAAAGCTTCAAATTTTATGAAAGAGCTTTTAAAACTATCTCCAGAAAAAGCAATTGTTATTAGAGATGGTAAAGAGGTTGAGGTTCCCAGAGATGAAATTAAAGTTGAAGATATTGTAAAGATTACACCTGGGGAAAAAATACCTGCAGACGGAATTGTCTTAGAGGGAGAAGGTCATGTTGACGAATCTATACTGACAGGAGAAACAAAGCCTGTTTTTAAGAAAAAAGGAGATGAACTTTTCGCAGGTACAACAAATATAGATGGTAGCTTCAAACTAAAAGTCCACAAACCGTTAGAAGACTGGACTTTAAACAGATTTATTAACCTTATGAAGGAGATAAGAAACACCAAAGCTCCTATAAACAGGATAACAGATACTATAGCTGCTTGGTTTTTACCTGTAATACTTACAATAGCTACTGGAGCTTTCATATACTGGTATATACACGAAGGTTTTGAAAAAGCCCTTATTGTTTCAATGTCTGTTCTTCTTATATCCTGCCCGTGTGCCTTCAGTATAGGTGCACCACTTGCTTTATGGATTGGTTTAGGTGAGGCAATGAGGGAAGGAATAATAATAAAAGGAGCTGATATTTTAGAAAAACTCTCTTCTGTTAAACATGTATTTTTTGATAAAACAGGAACAATAACAGAGCGAAATATGGTAGTTAGCAGAGTAGAAGTTGAAAATGATGACGTTTTAAAAAAAGCATGTGCAGTTGAGAAACTGTCTGAGCACCCTCTTGCTAAAAGTTTTATTCAATATCTTATAAGCGAAGGTAAATCTTGCGAAGAAGAAGCAGAAATGTTTAAGGTTCATTTTGGGAAAGGTGTTGAAGGAAATGTAAATGGAGAAAAGGTTTTAATAGGTAGTAAAGGGTTTATAGAAGAAAACAGTATTGAAATACCAGAAAAATTCGTTGAAGTAGAGAAAAGAGCAGAAAAAGAAGGAGAAATACCTGTATTTATTGCTGTAAACGGAAAGGTAAAAGGTATAATCACATTTTCACAAAAAATAAAAGAAGAAGCTCACAAAGCAATTTCTGTTTTGAAAAAACTAAAGATAAATGTTTCTGTTCTTACTGGAGATACACCTTATTTCGCAAACGTTTTAAAAGAAAAACTTGGTATAGACGATGTCAGGGCAAAACTTTTACCTGAAGATAAGCTAAGGATAATAAGAGAAGAAAAGAAAAAAGGAAAAACTGTATCAATGGTTGGAGATGGAATAAACGATGCTCCTGCCCTTGCTGAAGCTGATATAGGTATTGCAATGGGTTGTGGAACAGATTTAACCAGAGAAAGTGCAAATGTAAGTCTTCTCAGTGATGATTTAAGGAAAGTTCCCCTTGTTATACTACTGGCAAAAAAAGTGAAAAAGGTGATATACACAAATATGTTCTGGGCTTTCATCTACAACATAATAGGAATAGGGCTTGCTGTTCAGGGAAAACTTACACCTATATTTGCAGCTTTTGCAATGGTTTTAAGCAGTGCTTTCGTTATAGCAAACTCAATAAGGGTTAAAAACTGGTAAAGTCTTGAAAAATATGTAAACTTCCATATATTTCCCCTGACTTTTCAGGGGAGGTTTTTAAAATGAAAATCAAATTCAGCCCAAAAATCGTTGCAGCTGTTATTACTGTTCTTGTTGTATTTTTTGTAGGTGGAATGATAGTAGAAAAAAGCATAGAGTTCTTCAGCTCTCCTTACTCAAAAAACGGCGTTGACTTAAGAGCTTATCTTGTTCAGGTTTCTGCAAATATCCTGACACTTGCAGGATGGCTTTTAATTGTTTTAGCAGCTTTTTTCAGGGGGCATTTTAAAGATGTTGAGAAACCAAAAACAGATATATTAAAACTTCACGAAAAAATAGAGAAGAAAGAAAAAGAAAAACTTAAAAAGATATATGAAAAAGGGGCATAAAGCCCCTTATTATTACTCTTCCACAACTTCAGTTACGAGAGCTCCAGAAGGACATTCCTCAGTGATTTCGAGAGCTCTTTCAGCGAGTTCTCCCTCTATGATAGCTCCATCACCACCTATTTCATCCTTAACTTTTGCTATTCCATCTCCCTGGTCTTCGTATACCTCTGGGAGCTCGTCATAGCAAAGAGCGCAAGCTGTGCAGAGATCCTGGTCTACAGATACTTTAACTTTCATCTGATTACCTCCTGTTGAAGTTTGTCTTCACTAAGTTAGTATAGTATATTTCAAGGTAGTATAAATTGCAATAAAACATTGTTTGATTTCAGGAGAAAAATGATAAAAGGACTGTACATACATATTCCTTTCTGTAGTTTAAAATGCCCATACTGTGATTTTACATCTATTACACTCTTAGATGAAAAAATCCATAAACAGTACATAGAAGCGTTAAAGAAGGAACTTCTCATTTATTCTAAATCCTTTGATATAAATCTTGAGACTGTGTACTTTGGAGGTGGTACTCCTTCAATTCTAAAACCTTCTTTTTTAGGTGAACTACTATCTTTTATAAAAGAGAATGTAAAAACTGAAAAGGAACTTGAAATAACTGTAGAGGTAAATCCAGACACATATAGATTTGATGAGTTTAAGCAGATAAAAGAGTACGGGATAAACAGAATCAGTATAGGAGCACAGAGTTTTTTAGAAAAAAATCTCAAAGCCTTAGGAAGAAATCACACTCCAGAAGACACGTATGAATGTGTAGAAAGTGCATATAAAGCCGGAATTGAAAATATAAATATTGATATGATTTATGGTATCTCTGGACAGAGTCTTTTAGATTTAGAAAAAGACCTAAACATATATACATCACTACCTGTAAAACATATCTCTGCATACATGTTAACTGCATATGAAAATACACAGCTTGGTAATCAAGTAAAAGAAGGTCTTTATACTATGCCAGAAGAGGAAGTAATAGAGGAAATGTTCTACTTGATAAACAGAACTTTAGAAAAAAAAGGTTTTAACAGATATGAACTTTCAAACTGGTCTAAGGAAGGATTTAAATGCAGGCATAACCTTTTTTACTGGACACATGTTGAATTCTTAGGAATAGGAGTTTCCTCATGGTCTTTTGTGAATAAAAAAAGATTTGGAAATACTACGAACATCAATTCCTACATGGAGAAAATAAAAAGAGATGAAATCCCTGTTTTGTTTGAAGAACAGCTATCAGATGAAGATATAAAAAAAGAAAAAGTTATCCTTGGGCTGAGACTATCTGAAGGTGTTGATTATAACCTTATAAAGGACAGAAAAAGAGAAATAGATTATCTGAAAAAAGCTGGATTGATTTGTGTAAAAAATGGAAAAGTTAAACTCTCAGAAAAAGGTGTCCTTGTATCAAATCAAATAATCAATATGCTTGTATAATGAGTTTACAAATTTTATAACGATATTGTAAGATATTTTTGGGCCACTACTAAACGAGAGAGAGAAGAAAATGAAAAGGTTAGTAGGAGGGCTGTTATTAGGTGCGCTTATTGTGTCATGTAATGTTAACTCAAATACAGAAACATCTGAAAATGATGTTTCTTTAAAAGATGTGTCCCCTGTTGAGGTAATCGAAAATCCACTTTATATATCACCTTCAGGTTTAGATAAAATCAGTAATAAAAAACTCCCTGTGTTAGGAAAATCAGTTAGTACATCTGTTTCAATTGAGAATTTTTTTAAGCTTGAGAAGAACAAAAAAGATATATACGTTTATGGGTTCTTCTTTAAAGGTGGAGATGGAGGAAGGGTTCATTTCAAAAACGTAAATCTACCTGAAGGGGCCAAAATCACAATTTTTGATGAAAATGGACGTATATGGCAGGAAATATCCCAATTTA
>CAZOTZ010000034.1:0-17425 GCA_964582875.1 uncultured Aquificales bacterium
AAAGAAGCAATGAACAGAAGTAAAAAAGAGCTGTAATACCAAACATAGAGATTGGTTAAATGGGTATTAAAATAGGATTTATATGCACTGGGAATTCAGCCAGAAGTCAGATAGCTGAAGGATTTGGGAAATACTACGCAAAAAGGCTTTGTAAAGATATAGAAGTTTACTCAGCAGGTTCAAATCCATCTGGATATGTTCATCCTTTAGCTATTAAAGTAATGGAAGAAAAAGGAATTGATATATCTAAAAACAAGTCAAAATCTTTAGAAGATATACCTTTAAATGAACTTGATTATGTTATAACTCTTTGTGGTGATGCTGCTGAAAACTGTCCTGTTGTCCCAAATGCAAATACTATCCACTGGGGACTTCCTGACCCTGCAAAAGCAAAAGGTAATGAAGAAGAAAAGCTAAAAACATTTAGAGAAATAAGAGACGAAATAGAAAAAAGAGTAATAAAACTCATAAAAGAGCTTACAGATTAGATTTTTTTCTATAAAAGAGAAAAAGTTGGATAAAACAGAAATCCTTTTAAAAGTACTTGATATTATTGAAAAAGAGAAAGTTAAGTGGAATGCTCCTGTTGTATCCCTTATAGGGAAAAGAACAAAAGACCCTTACAGGGTTTTGATATCTACAATAATAAGTCTCAGGACAAAAGACCAGATAACAGAAGAAGCCTCAAAAAGGCTTTTTTCCCTTGCAGATAACCCTTATGATATGGTCAGATTATCAGAAGAAGAAATCCAGAAAGCTATATATCCAGCTGGATTTTACAAAAACAAAGCAAAAACAATAAAAGAGATATCAAAAAAAATAATAGAAGAATTTCACGGAAAAGTCCCAGACAGTTTAGAAGAGCTTTTAAAACTAAAAGGTGTTGGTAGAAAAACAGCCAATCTTGTTCTATCAGAGGGTTTTGGCAAACCTGCTATATGTGTTGATGTTCATGTTCACAGGATATCAAACAGGATTGGTGTCGTTGAAAGTAAAACTCCAGAGGAAACAGAAAAACAACTGATGGAAATACTACCTGTTCAGCACTGGAACAGGGTAAATGAAAACCTTGTTGCATTTGGACAGAGTATATGTAAACCTGTTTCCCCTTTATGTTCAGAATGTCCTGTTATTATGTACTGTAAAAAAATAGGAGTTAAAAAACACAGGTGAAGGAGTGTTATGGGTAGAGAAATTATACTGAGTAATGGGAGGATGTTCATAAACTTTGATAGACATCTAAATATGAGGGATTTTTACTTTCCATATGTTGGGCTTTATAACCATCTAAATGGAAATGCAAATGGTATAGGTGTCTGGATAGATGGTCATTTTAGCTGGTTAAATGACAGCTGGGAGTTTGAATACAGATATGTAAAAAAAACGTTAATATCAAATGTTGTAGCAAAAAACACAGAACTTGGTATTGAGCTTCATATTCAAGATACTATACATAAATACGCAACTGTTTTTTTAAGAAGAATAAAAGTTGTAAATCTTCTTCCTGATAAAAGATACATAAAGCTTTTCTTCTATCATAACTTTAACCTTAACGAAACAGAAATTGGAAATACAGCCTATTACCACCCAAAACTTAAGAGTTTAATCCACTACAAAGGAAATACATACTTGCTTATATCTGCCTGTGATGAGGAGATGAACTACGATTTTGAGTACACTGTTTCTAAAAGAACAGAAAACAGTGGTAGCTGGCAGGAAATACAGGAAGGAAAACTTCAGAAAAGAAAGATAATACAGGGAGAAATAGACAGTGCACTGGGGATTGGTGGAGAAGTTGACAGAGAAAGGGATTTCTTCTACTACATAGTAGCAGGGAAAAACTATGATGAGATAAAATCTTTAAATCAAAAGGTTAGGAAAGACGGTATAAAACACCTTATAGAAGAGACAGCATCATTCTGGAGGGCATGGATAACAGAAAAGGATATAGTCCATCCTTCAATTTCACAGGATATAAAATCCCTGTACTATAGAAGTCTTTTAATAGTCAGAGCCCATATAGACAAAAATGGAGCAATAATCGCAGCCAACGATACAAGTATTTATAAATTCAATAAAGACCACTACAGCTACCTATGGCCAAGGGATGGAGCCTTCACCTCTGTTGCCCTTGACAGAGCAGGTTATACAAATATCACAAAAAACTTTTTCAGATTTTGTGCAGAGCATATAACAGATGAGGGCTTTTTACTACACAAGTATTCCCCTGATGGCTCTGCAGGTTCTTCATGGCATCCGTGGTGTGATGAGAATGAAAATTATCAGCTTCCTATACAGGAAGATGAAACAGCCCTTGTGATATGGGCTTTATACGAGCATTACAAAGCAAGTAAGGATATAGATTTTATAGATGAGATGTACAATAAACTTGTTAGACCAGCTGCTAACTTTATGGTTTCCTATAGAGATGAAGAAACAGGCCTGCCAAAAGAAAGTTATGACCTGTGGGAAGAAAGAAGAGGAATTCTTACTTATACATGTTCAACAGTCTATGCAGGTCTTTACTCAGCTTCAAATCTTGCTGACCTTACAGGAAATCATGAAGAAGCTTCCACCTACAGAAAAGTAGCAAATGAGATAAGGAAAGCTATTATCAATTATCTTTACGATGAAGAAAGTGGTAGATTTGTAAGAATGATACACAGGTACAGAGACGGGAGATGGATAAAAGATAAAACTGTAGAAAGTTCCCTTGCTCTTATATCTGAGTTTGGAGTTTTACCGGAAAACGACCAGAGGGTTGTAAATACAATTAAATCAATAGAAAAATACCTGTGGATTAAAGATGGTATAGGTGGTATAGCAAGGTACGAGGGAGATTACTACCACAGGGTTGACGAGAAACTCCCTGGAAACCCATGGATTGTTACAACCCTGTGGTTAGCTAACTGGTACATAGAAGTGGAAGAGTACGAAAAAGCATTAGAGTTGCTTAACTGGGTTATGAAAAGAAAATCACAGGCAGGTCTTTTAGCTGAACAGTACAATCCTTATACAGGAGAACCTCTTTCTGTAATGCCTTTAACATGGTCCCACTCATCCTTCTGTTATACTGTCCAGAAACTAAACAAAAAATTAAGGATAAAATGAAGATTGATTATAATATTCTAAAAAGATGACAGTGGAGAGTTATTTGGATAAAGATATTTTTTTAGATTTAGAAGTTTTTATTGGAGAAGAAACTTTAGACATAGATAGCATTAGGAAAGAAAAAGAAATTATCCTAAAAAACCCAGAGTTGTTTATTACAATAAATAACGTTCCATACTACAGGGGAAAACTAAAAGTGGATAAAGACATCTCAGTTATAAAAATAACTAAAATCCTATCTCCAAGGGAATCAGATAAAATAAAAGAAAAATACCATTTAGGGGTTTATTAGATGGCTTTGATTTTAGATGGTAAAAAATTGGCGCAGTCTATAAAAGATGAGTTAAAAAAAGAAGTTGAAGAGTACGTTAAAAAGGGACTGAGACAGCCAGCTCTTGCAGTTATTCTTGTTGGTAATGACCCTGCAAGCGAGGTTTATGTAAGAAATAAAAGGGAATCGTGTAAGTATGTTGGAATAAACTCTCTTTTTTTCCATCTTCCAGAAAATACAACACAGGAAGAACTACTTGAACTTATAGGGAAACTTAATGGAGATGATGATGTAGATGGTATTCTTGTCCAGCTTCCTCTTCCTTCTCATATAAACACTAATGAGATTATAGAAGCAATAAACCCTTTAAAAGATGTTGATGGTTTCCATCCGGAAAATATGGGGAAGTTAGCAACAGGAAAATCAGAAGGAATAATACCATGTACCCCCCTTGGTATATGGATAATGATGAAACATTACAAAATAAATTTCTTAAGGAAAGATGTTGTTATAGTTGGTGCCAGTAATATAGTAGGAAAACCTATGGGGCTTTTATTTCTAAAAAATGAAGATGCTACTATAACAATATGTCACAGGAATACAAAAGACCTGAAATCCCATACAAAAAACGCTGACATCCTTATTGTTGCTGTTGGAAAACCAAATCTTATAACAGCAGATATGGTGAAAGAAGGTGTAGTAGTTATAGATGTTGGTATAAACAGACTTGAAAATGGTAAGCTTGTGGGGGATGTGGATTTTGAAGCTGTAAAAGAGAAAGCCTTTGCAATAACTCCAGTACCTGGTGGAGTAGGACCAATGACAGTAGCTTCCTTACTCGTAAATACAGTTAGTATCTACAGAAAAAAAATGGGATTTTCTAAGCATCCATTGACAGAAATATGAACAAAAGACCAAATTTCATATCTTTTTGCCAGAAGTGTAAAAAAATTTACACTTTTCCTTTTTCTGAGTGTTAAAATAAAAAACAAATCAACCGAAAAATAAAAAAAAGGGAGGTTGGGTCTGTGAAAAAAGCGAGATTATTTGTGTATATTTTTGTATTTTTGCTTATCAATTACAGTTTTTCAGTTGCAAAGGATAAGCTTGATATAAGTATGAAAGCATATCTTGTAACATTTGAAAAAAAAGAAGGTAAGCTTGAAGTTGTTAAAAAACCTCTTCCAAAAACAGTAAAACCTGGAGACATTATTGACTACGAAATAACAGTAAAAAATCCAACAAAAAAAGTGTTTAAAAATGTTTTTATTAAATCTCTTATACCAGAAGGAACTGTTTTTGTGGAAAATTCCCAGACAGAAGGTGCAGTTTTTTCAATAGATAAAGGGAAAAGCTACCATAAGCCTCCTGTTAAATACACCGTTAAAAAGGACGGAAAAGTAGAGGTAAAAGTTGCAACACCAGATATGTATACCAATGTAGGCTGGACTATAAAAGAGATGAAACCAGGAGAAACTAAAAAGTTTTTCTTCTGGGTAAAAGTAAAAAAGTAGGAGGGGGTAAACTTTGACGCTCAATAAAAAATCATTATACGGAGTACTTCTTATTATTCTTTCTTATGTATACGGTTCTTATGCTGTTATACCAGCAGGAACTGTTATAGGAAACGCTGCTACCGCTACTTACTACGATGAGGATAATAACCAGTATACAACAACATCAAATATAGTTCAGACTACAGTTCAAGCTGTATGTGGTGTAGATGTTCTGCCAGATAATGTTGTTGAAGTGGAGGGTATACCAGGGCAAACAGTATACCTTCCATTCCAGGTCAAAAATACAGGAAACTTTAAAGGGACTTACTCTTTAACAACACCAAACCTCACTTATCAGGGTCAGATTTACCTTGATAAAAACCAGAATGGGGTAATAGACCCTGGGGAACAGGCAGTAACGTCAATAACCCTTGGAATTGATGAAGTTGTAAGTTTAATTGTTTCTGTAAAAATACCAAATAATGCAACTGTAGGAGATGAAGACGAGTTTTCACTAAAAGCTACATCTGATAATGACTCAAACTGTAATGATTCTTCCACAGGAAGGGTTAAGGTAGTAAATGATGCTGTTATAAAACTAACAAAATCTGTTGATAAATCACAGGGATTACCAGGAGATGAGCTTACATACACAATAAACTTTAAAAATATTGGAACAAGAAGTGCAAAAGCAAAAGATGGATTTATCGTAGATTTGAGCAATGATGGAACTACAGAAACAGATGTGGAAGGAATTCTGGTAAAAGATGAAATTCCAAAAGGTAGTTCATTTGTTTCAGGTTCAGCTTCAGGTAATCCAACAAATAACCCTGATGGTTTTGTTGTGTACTCAAATGATGGAAGTAGCTGGTATAAAGATGAAGGAAAAGTACCAGGGGAGATAAAGTACATTGGTTTCTTTATGCCAGATAGCAGTCCTCAGGACAATAACCTTGGAGATGTTTTATCTGCAGACCAGCAAGGAACATTAACCTTTAAAGTAAGGATAAATAATCCTTTTGATGATAATGACAGTAGCGTAGATAACAAAGCTGTGGTTCTTTATACAACAAACGCATCAACAGATAACGATAGAACAGTTTACTCAAATGAAACCCATACAACAGTTCCTGAATCAAGTCAGGCTGACATATCTTTAGGTTCTTCTGGCAATCCAGAGGAAGATGCAGGGAACAACTGGGAAGATGATAATCTGTTAGAAAATGTCCCAGCAGGTTCATGGGTAGAATTTGTCCATACAGTTAAAAATAACTCAAATATTGATGATATACCAAACCTGAAAGTAGATACAGCAAATACACAACTACCAGCTTCTGCTATTGTTGAATTCTGGAACAGTGATAAATCTGCAAAACTTATAGATACAGATGGAGATGGTAATGTTGATTTAGGAACAGTTTCAGCAGGAACGTCAAAAGACTTTGTTGTAAGAGTTTTTATTCCTCCAAACACTCAAACAAAAGCAAAAGATGGCAATATAGACTACTACCTTACTGTAGTTGCTGTTTCCCATAACAACAGTTCTGAAACAGATAAGTCAAAAGATAACATTGATGGGGTTATCGGAGCACAGGTTGATTTAGGAAGGTTTGATTCTACAGGAGATGACAACGACGACCCATCTGATGGTAATACCTCTCCAGATGTTGGAAATGGGGATTCTGATGATATTCTTTCTGCTGATAACGGTGTAGGAATAATTAGAAACATTGTATCTCCAGGAGAAAAAGCTGTTTTCCATGTTGAAATTCTAAACAAAAGCCCTTCGTCAGATTCTTACTCCCTTAACGCTACTGGTTATGTAGGAAACATACACTTCTATATGGATTACAACTGTGATGGAACTAAAGAAGATGAATCTGTTGATACACCTCTCATAGCAGGGACTATTTTAAGTGAAAATGTCTCAAATAGCGATACTATAAAAGTTGATAATGTAGCTAATATACAGGCTGGAGACACTTTATTTATAGGCAATGAAAAAGCCATCGTTGTTTCTGTAAACAGTTCAACAAAGGAAGTTAAACTTGACAGAAATGTCTCAAACCATGTTAAAGGGGAAAGAGTATCTGAAAAAATATGTATGATAGTAGAAACAGATATACCTGATAACGAACCTCCTGGGGAACATAACATAGTATTTACAGCTTCTTCCCAAAATAGTGGAGCAACTGACAGTATAGATGCTTATTTAAAGGTAAATCCAGTTGAAAAGTTTGTTATAACTCCAGATGGTTCTGACCAGTTGCCACCTGGAGGAACAACTACCTATCAGCATACAATCACAAATAGAGGAAATACAACTAAAGATGTACTTGTTACAATTCCTTCAAACACAACACTTGATTACACAATACTTGATAATGATGGAGCTATACAGGGACAGTCATACCTTATACAGAACCTAAGACCAGGAGAATCAAAGACTATATATGTTAAAGTATCAGCTAAGTCTACAGTAAACCCTGGAACAGTTGAAACAATAGATGTTTCATTAAAAGACCCTGATAACGATAGTATCGTTTACGATACTGCCCAGGACACAACAACTGTAATAGAAGGATACATGCAGCTTACAAAGTATGTGGACAAAACACAGGTGAAACCTGGGGAAACACTTACATACACAATCAAGTATAAAAATATAGGAAATAAAAACGCCATAAATGTAGTTATCACCGACAATATTCCAAACTTTACCGAGTATATTCCTAACTCCCTTTGCTACGACAAAAACTGTGATGGTGAGTGCAGTACAGGTGAACAGTTAACTGACGATAAGGATACTGATACTGGAGAATACGACCCTACAGGTAATCTTGTGAGATTTAGAGTTGGAACAGGAGCAGATGGAACAAAAGGTGGAACTGTACAGCCTGGAGAAGAAGGTTGTGTAATATTCAAAGTAAAAGTTAAGGAGTAAGGTTACCCTTACTCCTTGTTTATAAATGAAACTGGAGGATTTTAATGGGCTTTTTTAGATACCTGCTACTTTTACTTCTTTTATACGGATTTTCTTATGGAATAATACCAGCAGGTACAGTTATATCAAACACAGCAAAAATTGAGTATGAAGATGAAACAGGTTTCAAATATAAAGATTACTCAAATACAGTTTCTGTTATTGTAAAGCAGGTTTATGGAATAGATATCCAGCCAGATTACCAGAACATTACAGGGTTTCCTGACTCTAATATCTCTATCCCATTTGTATTAAAAAACACAGGAAATGGAAAAGATAGATACGTGATAAACGTACAGAACAGAGTAGATGATGATTTGGATGTTGATAACCTGAAAGTTTATATAGATAGTAATGAAAATGGAATAGTTGATGCAGGAGAAGAGGTTTACAATAACTCAAATCCTCCACAGGTAGAACCAGGAGGATTTATTCCTTTAATAGTTAAAGGAGATTTAAAATCTTCAGGAATATACAAAATTCAGCTTTCTGGGCATTCTGTTAACAATCCAGATATAACAGACCAGGAAAATATAGCCGAGATAAATGTAAAACCTTCTTTCTCTTTATCAGTTAAGAAAAGTGTGAACAAAAGGGAAGTTTATCCAGGTGAAAATATAACATTCTCTATAAATGTAGAAAACCACGGAACACAGGATATTACAGGAAATGATATACAGACAGATTTTAACAACGACTCTTCCCCTGAAAGCTACACAGGAGTACTATTAGAAGATAAAATACCCCTACACTTATCCCTTTTATCTGTATCTAAAGCTCCAGTTAATGCTACTGTTGTATATAAAGGGGACAACGATAACTACTGGAAAGACAGTCTATCAGAAATAAACGGTAAACTAAAGTATGTAGGTTTGTTGCTTGATAGACTTGTTCCTGACCAGCAGGAAAGATTAACACTAACATTAAAAGTAGACAATGATGCTCCAGCTACAACAATCTACAATCAGGCTACAGTTAAGACATCAAAGGGAGATATTTCTTCTAACATTGTTCCTGTAAAGATAAAAGAGTTAAACAGCATTATTTTGGATGATACCGACGACAATGACGCTTTCTCAGGAAACAATAATCCAGATGACCCTGATGATTACATGCTACTCCACAGTATGGCATCAGGAAAAGGTCTCTATGCAGATTTTGTTAACGAAGCCTGGAACTTCAGTAATAAACCACAGGTTATAAATATAAAATGGGATGTTGGTAGCTCAATTAACGTTCCAGATTCAGCAAAGGTCGTTTTCTTTGACATAAATGGTAATCCTTTAACTGATACAAACAACGATGGACAGATAGATTTAGGAATAGTAAAACCTGGGGAACGGGTTAAGTTTATATCAAGGGTTTATATACCTGATAAAAAGTATAATGATGTAGTTATCGCTATTAAAGGAAGCACACCAGATGGAAAAGCTGTTGACTTTACCTATGACAGAATTGAGGATGTTCAACCTGCTACAGCTATAGTGAAAACAACAGTATCAACAGGAAGAAAATTTACGAAAGAGCCTTTAAAAAGACACAGAGTTGTTGTTTATGAGTACGACAATGACGGAAATAGAACAGACAGACCTCCTGTTGTCCTATGGACAGATGATAATGGATATATACTTTATGACAATGACGGAAATATAAAGCCTTTATATAACGTTTTTGAGTACGGAAAGAAATACAGACTAACCATTTACGGTGAATATAAAGGCTTCTCTTATTATCTCTCACCATTTATACAGAAAAGTTACTTTGACCAGGTTAACAATACAGGAGAAGAAAAGTGTTGGGATAACAGTGGAAAAAATATAAGCTGTACTCCTGGGGGAAGAACAGTAAAAATAAGAGTTCTTGGAGATGGAACAAAGGAACTTTCACTTCCTTTAGACCCTGCAGGATATGTTTATGATGCTATAACAAAAGAAAAAATAATTGGAGCATGTGTTTATTTCTACAGGTGTTCTGATGCCTCATGTAATAGCTACACACTCGTTGATAATGACCTTTTAGATGATTACTCAAGTGGAGCAGGACATCAGGGAAATCCCCAGCTTACTTCAATACCTTACGGTGCCGGTGGAAATAATGGAACATTTGGATTTATATTCAAAAACTTCAAACCAGACCTTGAAGGATGGTACTTCCTTGAAGTTGACTTTGACTGTCCAGGAGCTGATAAAACTCTTAAAAATAAGTATAAGCCAGTTAGACTTCAAAAATACAAAGAGTGGAAACCAGAAGAAGGAAAACCTTATAGAGGAGAGAAGTTCTATATAGATGAAAATTACCCAGGAACAATACTGACTGCAATTCCAATGGGAGGTTTTTACACTTACAAACTTGTTGTTGAAAAGTCAGTTTACCCATCTGTAGCCTCAATAGGGGATTTTGTCCTGTGGACAATTAGTGTTAAGAATACAGGAACAGGAACTGCTTATGATGTATCTGTGAATGATTACTTACCAAGGGGATTTAGATACAGAGAAGGAACAGGTAAAGTTGATGGAGAACCAGTTGAACCGGAAGTATCCCAGAACGGTAGAATTTTAACATTTAAAGTTGGTAAAATAGAGCCAGGCAAAACAAAAACAGTGAAGTTTTACACTGCTGTTATAACATCTGCAAGGGACGGTAAATACAAGAACATAGCTGATGCCCTTGGATACACAGACCCAGAACACTTAGATAAAATCCATTCAAATCAGGGATTTGCCTACATAAAAATCACAAAAGGGGTTTTCTCAGATAAAGGATATATATTTGGAAAAGTGTTTATAGACCAGAACAAAAACAAAATCCATGATGAGAATGAACCAGTAATACAGGGAGCCAAGATTTATCTTGATAACGGAAGGTATGCAGTAACAGATTCAGAAGGTAAATACCATTTTGATAATCTAAACCCAGGGACATATGTAGTTAAGATAGATAAAACAACAATACCTGAAGGGGCTAAACTTGAAATCCTGAACACAAGAAACGCAGGAGACCCTGGTTCAGTTTTCGCAGATGTTTACCCTGGAGATATGCATAAAGTCAACTTTGCACTGCTTCCTTTCAAACCAGAAATGGAAATTTTCAAAATAAGGAAAAGGATAACAGGTTTTCTCCATGTAGAACGGGGGATAGAAGATGTTATAATCAAACCTACAGACAACACAGTAAAAATCAAAAACTACCTTCTTATAAAGAACAAATCTTCTAAACCCCTTTACGAAATAAACTACACAGAAACATCTATACCGCCTCAGAAAGGAACTGTTTATATAAATGGTTCACCTTTTAAAGACCCTGTTATAAAAGGAAGCACATTCTCATGGAACATACCTGTTGTACTACCAGATGAAAAAGTAAAAATAACATGGTTGTCTGAAGCAGGAAAAGGAAAGATGGAACCTGAAGCCAGTATATCTCTAAAAATATCCCCTGATGAAAAAGGAAACCAGATACCTGTAAATATACCTGTAAGCTTTGGAGTTATAAAAGACAGAGAGTACTCTATAACTGTTTACTTCCCATTTGGGGAGTACCATCTGACACCTGAAGCTAAAAAATCGTTGGACAGGCTTATATCCTACCTTAGAAAGAAAAAGTACTCAGTTATATACATCCATATAAAAGGACATACCGATGCAGTAAGGGTTATAAATAAAAATATTAAAAACAATATAAACCTTTCATTCTTAAGGGCTGAAGAAGTCAAAAACTATCTAAAAAAACATCTAATAGATTTAAAAAGGGTTAGGATAAAATGAGGAAATTAGGGCTGTTTTTACTGGGAACATCAATATTAACAGGTAAAGTTTACAGTGCTGAAATAGAAAAAGTGTACTCTATACAGCTTGGGGCTTTCAGTAAAAAAGAGAATGCAGAAAGGTTTATAAAGAAACTTCCACCTGATATAAAGAGGAAAGCATTTATTTACATAAACGAACGGGGCTTTTACTCAGTAAGAATTGGAAAAGCAAAATCCCAGAAAGATTTAATTGAAATAAAGAAAAATCTTAAAAAGTACAGAATAAAAGGCTTCATATCAAAAACAATTGTTGCTAAAAAAGAAAAGCCCAAAGCTGTACCTGTTAAAACAACAAAAAAAGAAATAAGAAAAGCTGTAAAAACAGCAAAAAATCAGTCTATAAAAGAGAGTTTTTACTCTATACAGCTTGGGGCTTTTAGTACAGAATACAACGCAGAAAAGTTTATAAAAACTCTACCTGAAAACCTTCAAAAAGAAGCCTTCATATACAAAAACAAAAAAGGATTTTACACAGTAAGGGTAGGAAAAGCTAAAAAAGTCTCTTCTTTAAAGAAATTAAAGTCCCTGCTTAAAGGAGCAGGTTTACATGGATTTATAGCAAAAACAGAAATAGAGAAAATAAAAGCCCCTGAACCAGAGTTAGAAAAAGAGACAAAAAGTATAAAAGGAAAAACAGCTTTAACATCTGGTGAAAAGATTGTATCAACAGAAAAAAGAGCAAAACCTAAAAAAGCAAACCTTGTTTATTCAATACTTGTAGCAATAACTAAAGATAAAAATGTAGCTGAATCAATAAAAAAAGATTACTCCCAGAAGTACAATATCAAAACATTTATAAAAGAAAAGAAAAATAAAAACAGCGTTGAGTACTATATTTATCTTGGTGAGTTTGCAACAGAAGAAGAAGCAAGGGAATTTATGGTAAAGAACCTTAAAGGGTTTTTTGTTATAGAACCTGTTGAACTACCTGCTTATCAGGAAGAACCAGAAGAAGTAGAGGAGATAAAAGAGATAGGAGAACCAATAGAAACCATAACAGGAAAAACACCTATATACTCAATTCTTGTCCTTGAAACAATGGACAGGGACAAAGCAATCAAGAAAAAAGAGTCTTTAGAGAAAAAGTTTGGTAAAAAGGCGTATATAGAAGAAGAAATAATAGGTTTCAACAAAAAAGTTTACAAAGTTTACTTCGGGGACTTTACTGATGAAAACGAGGCAATACAGTTTTTAAACAGCCAGATACCTGAAGATGCAAAAGGTGTAAGTGAGATAGCAGTATGCAACATTGAAGCACAAAAAATATACGACCAGAATGTAGTAATAAAAGAAGAAGGGGTTAATTCCCTTGAGCCTGCTGTGGAGAACAGCCTTTCCCCTGAAGGCACTCCAGAAAATAGAAGAGTAGAGATAAATGTTTTTCCATTTGGAAAATCTGAAAAAGATATAGATATATCAAAATACATAAGCAAAGGAATGTACATCCTTAACATATGGCTTCCTAAAACCCACTACCTGAAAACAATAAAAAATGTAGAAATACTGTTCAAGCCACCAAAAGGTTTTAACTACATAGTAAACACTGCAAGCCTGAATGGAAAACCAGTTCATATAGAAAAGAAAGACGGCTTTTACATAGCAAAATATCCACAGATAAAAGGAGATGAAGAACTTGACTTTAAACTTCAATTTATGGCTAAAGAAAAACTTTCCTTAAATAACATGCCTGTTTTCATTGTTGGTGAAGACAGAAAAGGACATATCGTAAAAATCTACGGATTTGATATTTATAAAGAATATGTAAAAGAAGTTGAAAAGATATACAAACAGGACATAGAAAACAAAACATTAGAAGAAAATATAAACCAGAAGGTAAAGTATGGGATATCATACCCTTCTGAAGATATAACACAAACATACGAAACAACAAACATAGTGATAAATGTTCCTACAGACAAGCCTTACAGGGTATACCTGAACAACAGGGAGATATCCAATAAAAAAATAGGAGAAATAAACGAAGACAAAGAGAAAAATCTAAAAACAGTTAAGTATGTAAACGTAAAACTCCAGAAAGGAACAAATGAAATACTTCTAAAAGTTGGAGAAAAAAAGTACTCAAGAAAAATAACAGTTTCTGATGAAGTCTCAAATATCAGGATACGCACGTTTCCAGAAAAACCAGAAGCTGATGGAAAAACACCAGCTTACATAACAGTTGAGCTTTTAGATAAAGATGGAGTCCCTATAAAAAACACAACATTCATAGAAGTTTATGCAGATAAAGGAGACATATGGGATGAAACTACAGGTCAATGGATAAAATTTGGTGAAGAACCTATAAAGGTAAAAGCTTACAGTGGTAAAGCTGTTATAAAACTTTCCCCTGCATCTTCAACAGAAGAAAGACACCTGAAAATTTTTTTCGGAGAAATAGAAAGGGATTACACAGTTAGGTTTTACCCAGAAAAAAGACCATGGATAGTTGTAGGTAATCTGGAAGGGGGGATAGGAATAGGAGATACAAAAAACAATCCAGACCAGACAAAAATGCCTTTTAAACATAAAGATGGAACAAGACTTGAAGGAAAAGCTTCTGTTTTTGCAAAAGGTAGTATAAACGATTACACAATCACAGCAAGATACCAGACTGAAAAACCTGATGATGTTCTTATGAACCAGAACATACCATCAACAGAAGAAAACCAGTTCTACCCTGTTTATGGTGATGACTCTGAACAGTACTTTGAAGCAAGAAGTAAAAATAGACTTTTCCTAAAAGTAGAAAAAGACCTGTCTTACTTTATGTTTGGAGACTACAGAACAAACTTAGGCTCAGACCTTGAGTTTAACAGATACAACAGAACCTTTAACGGTATAGACGTAAACCTCCAGAAGGAGAAAAACTACAGGATTCAGGGATTTATAACTAAAAACAGTCAGGAGCAGTTAAAAGAAGAATTTCAGGGAAAAGGTATATCTGGACCTTACTTTTTGAAAAACCCTGTAAGGGAATATTCAGAAAGGATATGGATAGAAACAAGGGACAGGTATAACCCTAACATTGTCCTTAACAGAAAAGAGCTACACAGATTTACCGATTACACAATAAACTACGAAGAAGGCTTTATTATATTCCATGAGCCTGTAAAACAGTTTGATGACCGTTTAAACCCAAACTATGTAGTTGTTGTATACGAAACAGACAGTCTTCAGGAAGAAAAGTACACATACGGTTTAAGGGGAGAAAAACAGTTTTTTGATGGGAAATTGAGATTTGGATTAACAGGAATAAAAGAAGAACATGTTCTAAAAGACAAAAAACTTTACGGTGCAGATGTTCTCCTTGATACTGGAAAATTAAGAATTTTAGGAGAACTTTCAAGAACAGAAACAGATAACGACGGATTTGCAGGGAAATTAGAAGGTAAGTACACATTTAACCAGTACTTTGCTGTTGGTGGATACTACAAGAAAGTTCAGGGAGGCTATCAAAACCTATCTGCTATAACAGCAGACCAGGGATACGAAACATACTCAGCAAACATTTCAGCCCGTTCAAAAGATGGAAAAATAAAGGCTGTATTAGAAGGAATTGTAGAAAACAGGGATATAGATAGAAAAACAGGAAATCTTATTGTTGATTACAGACCGAACAAAAAACTCTCTTTTACAGTAGGAGGAAGAATACACAGAGAAAATACAACATCTGGAACAGATACAAGAGCTGTTGCTGTAGCTGGCTTTACTTACAGACCAAATGAAAAACTTTCTTTATCTTTGAGAAGGGAACAGGCTTTTAAGAAAGACATATCATCAAGCTACTACCCAACAAGAACAATAGGCAGGATAGACTACAGAGTATCAAAGTGGTTTAACTCCTATTTACAGTCTGAGTATCAGGAAAGGGCAGATAAAGACGTATCATTAACAACCTTTGGTCTTGAAGGAAGATTAAAAGAAAACACAACAGCATTTTCTAAATACACCCTTGATGACAGTGCTTCAGGGTGGAGAACCCAGTCCCATATAGGTCTAAACCATCTTTTCAGGTTTACAGATAAATTCACTGGGGATGTATCAGTTGAAAACGTTCATACTTTCTCAGGAGATAAAGATGGAGATTACACAGCTTTATCTCTAAGGGGAGCTTATATCCAAAACCAGAGGTACAAACTTTCTGCTGGATATGAAATAAGATTCGGAGATTTTCAACCTAACCACCTTTTAACGTTAGGAGGTATAACAAAAATAGGAAAAGCAGGAACCCTCCTCTTAAGGGAAAGGTACTTTAAGAACCAGAAAACCCAGAATGACCTGCTTTTAGGTTTTGCTTACAGACCTGTATCAACAGACGTATGGAACTCACTATTTAAACTCAGGTGGAAAAACGCAAAAGGGGAGCTTTACAACAACAAATATATAGGTTCTTTACATCTTAACATACAGCCAAATTCTAAACTTAGAACATCATGGGAGTATGCTTTTAAGTACACAGCTGGAGGAAGTATAGGAAAAGCTTTTGTAGACCTTTACAGGGGAAGATTTTCTTATGATATAACAGACAGAGTAGATATAGGAGCCCATGGAGGTATCCTCTGGGACCACAAAAATAAAAACTACTCCTATGCTTATGGACCAGAAATAGGGTATACCCTTTTCAGAAACTTCTGGGTAAGTCTTGGTTATAACGTTCAGGGATTCCACGATAGTGATTTTGAAGAAGCTAACTACTGGGCTAAAGGAGCTTACCTGAAATTCAGACTAAAGTTTGATGAAGACCTGTTTAAAAGACTTTTAAATGACTAAAAGAGGGCAGGAAATGAAAAGATTAAAAAAAAGTGTTCAGATAGTTTTAGGACTACTTGTAGTACTGACTACAAAAGCATTTTCCCTAAACCTTGATTTTTCTGAAAATACTCTTGTTAGTTGTAATATACCAGATAACGATGTAGGAAAAGAGTGTATATACAACGTAGCACCAGGTGTTTATGCTTTTGTTATAGTATCAAATAAAAGAAATGCAGAGCTTGTTAAGTTTGATAATACGTCAGCAGGGGAAGACAAAGCCTTTCAACCTGTAGTAAGGGGAACATCAAATAAAAACTGGGGATATGTAACATTTACAATATCATTCTGGGATTCACCTTCAAAAACAAAAAGGGTATTCCTTGACGAAGTTCAGGTTACAGCTGTTGATATAGATGGAGATGGCTCAGGAAACTCAAAAGAAGGGGTGGCGTTTTATGACTTTGTATCCTATACCCTTGAAAGCAATACAAATATAGATAATGTAGATAATATAGCGTCTTTAGGATACAAATTTTATCCTTCAAGTTATGATAACCAGCCTGGTATAAACTATAACCAGAATCCCCCTCTGAATATGGTTTCTGTTTTATACAGAAAAGTAACAAAAATAGTCTACAGGGCTTACGTTTACAACAACTTAGATAGTGGAAATACAGATGATAGACTTTTCTCTATATACTTTGGGGATACTTACAACGGAAATCCTTTTCCCGACTGGCAAAGCCCTTCTACAACACAGGTTGGAGCTGTTATATCAGGTTTTATAAAAAATGATACAGATGCTGATGGGGATATATCCTCTGAACCAGGGATAAACAGAACAACAGTTTACTGTTATACAGATGATGGAGATGGTACACCAGGAAACAATGATACCCCCAGTAAAAATATCCTTACAGGTTTGTATAACAATCAAAGTGGCTTTTACTCTTTCACAGTTCCTGTTAACAAAACTTACTGGATTGTGGTAGACTCAAAAAAAGTTC
>CAZOTZ010000035.1:0-14393 GCA_964582875.1 uncultured Aquificales bacterium
ACAATCTTGAAAAGCCTGAAAATATCAGTTATGCTAATAAAACATCGTTTGGTTTTTATAAAAGCTAAGAGGTGGAAAGATGACTGGATACTTTGCTCTGGTTATATTCTTCATAGCCGCAACAGTTGTAGGCGTTGCCCTTCTCGTTATAAACAGACTCATTGCTCCTAAAATTCCAGACCCTATGGAAGGTTATACCTACGAGTGTGGAGTTCCCCTTTATGATAAAACTTCTCATCTTTCCCTTGAACAGAAGTACTACCTTTTAGGCTTACTTCTTGTTCTATTTGACCTTGAGGCTGCATTTGTTCTTCCATGGGCTGCTATATTTAAAGCTGTAGCCCAGATTAACGCTGGATTTATCTTTATAGAGATGTTTATATTCCTTTTCATATTAATACTTGGATACGTATATGCATGGAAAAAAGGAGCGTTACAATGGCAATAAAACATAACAGTGGGATAATATTAACAACTGTTGAAGAAGTTTTAAGCTGGGGAAGAAGAAACTCCCTATGGCCTGCTTCTGTAGGTCTTGCATGTTGTGCTATAGAAATGATGCACACAGCTGCATCAAGATTTGACACCGACCGTTTAGGTATTATATTCAGAGGTTCACCAAGACAGTCTGACGTTTTGATTGTGGCTGGAACTGTTGTTAATAAAGTTGCTCCAATGCTTAAACTTATATACGACCAGATGCCTGACCCTAAATGGGTTATATCAATGGGTGGGTGTTCTTCTGTTGGAGGACCTTTCCCAACTTACGCAACTCTTCAGGGCGTAGATAGAATTATACCGGTAGACGTTTATGTTCCAGGTTGCCCTCCAACACCACAGGCATTACTCTGGGGAATTATGCAACTCCAGAAGAAGATAAAAGAGAAAAAAGAAGGCAAAGTCTGGGAAGAAATTCCTGTAAGAGAAGTTCCAACAGCATCACAACCTTTAACAGAAAAATCTCCATTTGGATTTTAATAAAGGCTCTTTTGAGCCTTTGCCCCCTATATTTATAAAACTAAAGGGGTACTATTTTGCAATTTTCAGATAAAAAAACAAACTTATGGATAGATAAAAATAAACTGGAAATAGTAAAAAAAAGTTTTCCAGATGTTAAGGTTGAAGAGTACGAAAATGCTGTTTTTATTCACGTTAAAAAAGATAAGCTTATAGATTTTCTTAAGTTTCTAAAAGAAGCAGAAGAACTTCAATTCAAAATGTTTATAGACTTTACATGCGTTGATTATCCATTCCACACTCCCCGTTTTTTAGGTGTTTATTTTTTATTCTCCCCTGAGTTCAAACAGCGGGTAGGTGTTAAATGCTGGGCAGAAAATAACTCTCTTCCTTCTTTAACCGGTCTGTGGAAAGGAGCAAAGTGGGCAGAAAGAGAAGCATGGGATATGTTCGGGGTAAAGTTTGAGGGACATGAAAACCTTGTCAGAATGTTTATGTGGGAAAGTTATCCTTATCACCCATTAAGAAAAGATTTTCCCCTTGAAGGAATTGCTGATACATATTTACCCTCCTTGAACTTAAGACCTGATGAGATACCTGCCCATAACTACTCACCGTACCATACATACGTTCCCTCTATGGAAGACCTTGAAGAAACAGAAAAAAAGAGAATTCAAAAAAAAGCTCAGATAGTTTTAAACTGGGGTCCTCTACACCCAGGAACCCACGGTACTATATGGTTTTTATTTGATATGGAAGGGGAGGTTATAAAAGATTGTGACATCATACTTGGGCAGCTACACAGAGGCGTTGAAAAAATAGCTGAAACAAGAACATACACCCAGTTTATCCCTTATACAGATAGAATGGATTATATATCTGCTTTATGTAGTCAGGTTGCCTTTGTAAATGCAGTAGAAAAACTACTTGGTATAACTCCTCCTCCAAGGGCTAAATACATAAGAACAATGATGTGTGAACTTCAGAGAATAAATTCCCATTTACTATGGCTTGGAACTTACGCCCTTGACTTAGGAGCTTTAACTATTTTTCTTTACGCCTTCCGGGAAAGAGAAAAAATAATGGATATTATAGAAGGTATAGCAGGAATAAGATTGAACTCTTCCTATATAAGAATTGGAGGAGTTGCTCAGGATTTACCAGAAGGTGCTTTAGATGTTATAAGGCATTTTATAAAAGATTTTCCAAAAAGATTAGAAGAGTATGAAACTATTCTTACAAAAAACAGGGTATGGCTTAGAAGAAATGTAAATGTAGGTATCATTAATGAAGAACAGGTTTACCAGTACGGTTTAACCGGTGTTGTTGCCCGCTCTGCTGGGGTTCCGTATGACATAAGAATGATACAGCCTACCGATGCTTATGGAGAAGTTGATTTTGATGTACCCCTTGGTAAGGTAGGGGATTGTTATGATAGATACTTACTGAGAATTGAAGAAATGAAACAAAGTATCAGAATAGTTGCCCAGTGTGTAGATAAGATAGAAAAGCTCAAAGACAAAAAATTTATAGCCTCAGAGAACCCTTATGTTATACCTACTTTAGAAGAAGTCTACAATTCAATAGAATCAATGGTAAAAGATTTTAATCTTAGAATATACGGAGAACAGGCTCCAGAAGGAGAAATTTATTTATCAGGAGAAAATCCACGGGGAGAACTTGGCTTTTATATAGTAAGTAAAGGAGAAGGACACCCATACAGACTCAGAATCCGCTCAGGTGCTTTCTACAATTTACAGATATTTCCTGAACTTATAAAGGGAAGAACTGTTGCTGATGCTGTAGTTTTACTTGGAAGCCTTGACCCTGTAGTAGGAGAGACAGACAGATAAAAACAAACGCTGTTTTATTTTTATAAAACTTATGTTAATATGTTTTCTACACAAAACTGGTGAAAAGGGGTTAGGATGGAACTGCTGGGAACGATTGTAGGAATCACTATAAAATCTCTCATTTTCATCGTTGGAATGTTTTTAGCTGCTGCTTATCTAACACTCCTTGAAAGAAAGTTTGCAGGTCATGTCCAACAAAGACCTGGTCCTTTACATGTAGGCTCACATGGTTTACTCCAACCTATAGCTGATGCTTTAAAAGTTCTAACAAAAGAAGACCTTGTTCCTGACAATGTAGATAAGTTCCTGTTTTACTTAGCTTCATTGCTTGCATTTGTTCCATCTATCATGATTTTGGCTGTTGTTCCTTTTGGAGAACCTTTTGAAATCTTTGGTTTTAAAATATACCCTTACGTTTCTGATGTTAACGTAGGTCTCCTTTTAGCACTGGCTTTTGGAAGTATATCCCTTTACGGTGTTATTTTTGCCGGTTGGGCATCAAACTCAAAATATCCAATGCTTGGTAGTTTAAGGAAAGCAGCTGTACTTATCGGTTATGAAGTTGCCCTTGGTTTTGCTATTGCAGGACCAATTATGCAAGCTGGAACTTTCTCTCTCAGGGAGATTGTAGAAGCTCAACAGGGACTATGGTTTATCATTCCAAATATACTTGGTTTTGTAGTTATAGTGTTCTCTGTATTAGCTGAAACTGGAAGGACACCTTTTGATGTTCAGGAAGCTGAAGCAGAACTTGTTGGTGGTTATGTAACTGAGTATTCAGCTATGAAGTTTGGTCTATTCCCACTTGCAGAGTGGTACATAGCTACATTTGTACTCAGTGCAATAACAGTAATTCTTTTCTTTGGTGGATGGAACCCCTTACCTTTATTAGGATGGTTACCAATTCCTGGTTTCATATGGTTCATGCTTAAGCTATTCGCAGTATTCATGTTCTTCTTATGGGTTCACTGGACAGTACCAAGATATAGAGTTGACCAGATTACAGAACTTGCATGGAAAGTAATGTTACCTCTTGCTTTAGCCAATATATTCATCGTTGCAATCTGGATAATGATTTTCGGATAAGAAGATGGTTAGAGTTAAATATGTAGAAAGACCAGAGCTTTCAAATAAGGAAAGGATACTCTTTATAGATTTCTTAAAGGGAATGAAGGTGACCATTACAAACTTTTTTAGAAAAACTATCACTACAGCATATCCATTTGAAAAACTAACTCCCCCAAAAAGATTTAGGGGAACACACGCATTAAGAGTTAAAAACGGCAAAGAACCACCTTCTTTTAAGGTTCTTGAAAAGTTTATGGAAATCAAAGATGGAGAAAGTAGATGTGTTGCCTGTTATATGTGCCAACAGGCCTGTCCAGTTCCTGAGCTTTTTAAGATAGAAGCTGTTCAATTACCAAACGGTAAAAAAAGAGTTGTTAGATTTGATATGAACTTACTTAACTGTATGTACTGTGGTCTTTGTACAGAAGCCTGCCCTGTGGACTGTATTATTATGACTGATATATACGAAACAGCTGCTTACCATAGGGCAAGCTGTGTAACCCACATGGAAGATATGATGAAAAGAGCTGTTGATTATGATACAAGGAGATATGACGAACCAGATAGAATCTGGATTGATGATAAAGAAAGAAGTAAGTTATGGGGGCAAATTAAATGGAGCTAAATAACGTAGCATTCTGGGTATTCTCTACCCTTGCTGTACTTTCTGCTATAGGTGTTGTATTTTTCAGAAATATTGTATATGCAGTTCTTTCTTTAATCTCAACGCTTATCATGGTATCTGGTTTATTTTTCACAATGGGAGCTGAACTGATAGGTGCCCTTCAGATTATCATTTACGCTGTTGCTATTGTAGTTTTCTACGTCTTAGTAATATCAACTGTTCCAGAATTTAAAGGACCTACCGTAGATGCAGGATATATGCTTATGTCTATCCCTGTAGGATTTCTTATATTTATTGAACTTGCCTACGTTTCTATATATGGAGCATGGAAATCAAACACAGGTATGTTCACCCCTGAAATTGTTGATAAAATGGGAAATGTAAAAGCGGTAGCAAGTATGTTATTTACTAAATACCTTTTCCCATTTGAGGTTGCATCTGTAATTCTCCTTGTTGCTATGATTGGAGCTATTATCATAGGAAGAAAAGAACATGTAATAGATGAGGAGGCTAAATAATGGTTCCTTATGAGTATTATGTTGCATTGAGCGGTTTACTTATGGTCCTGGGGCTTATAGGTATTATCATCAGGAAAAATATAATAGCTATGCTTCTTTCAACAGAGCTTATGTTAAATGCAGTAAATATAGCATTTGTTGCTTTTGATACAAAACTTGCTGATGTATCTGGTCAGGTTTTTGTATTCTTTATACTGACAATAGCAGCAGCTGAGGCTGCAGTTGGACTTGGTTTAATTATGGCTATCTACAGACTGAGAAAAGATGTTGATGTTAATACATTAACAGAACTAAAACTATAGGAAGAGGAGCGAGATGGAATACTTATGGATTATACCGTTTTCCCCACTTATAGCTTTTATAATTATTGGTCTTTTTGGCTATAAGTTTTTAAGGGAACCTAAAGCAGGTATAGTTGCTGTTGTAGGTGTTGCCATATCAGCAATTGTATCTGTTATAGGTTTTATAAAAGTTGCCTCTGATGGAGGGTATTACGACCTTAAACTGTTCACATGGATGCCTTTAGGGGATTATGAAATCTCTGTCAGTATTCTATGGGACCCTCTTTCTGCATTAATGACCTGTGTAGTTACTGTCATATCCACATTTATATTCATCTTTGCAACTGGATACATGAGAAATGAACCTTCCTATCCAAGGTTTTTTGCTTACTTATCCCTATTTGTGTTTATGATGTTAATGTTAACTTTATCTGATAATCTTGTTCAGCTCTTCTTTGGATGGGAAGGAGTTGGTTTAGCATCCTATCTCCTAATTGGTTTTTATCACCACAAAAACTCAGCAGCAGACGCTGCATTTGAGTCATTTATCGTTAACAGGGTTGGAGACTGGCTCTTTTTAACAGGTGTTATTCTAACGTTTGTAACGTTTGGTACATTAGATTACATAGAAGTATTTAACAAACTTCCAGAAGCTGGTTTCTGGACAATAACAGCAATTGCACTGTTACTATTTGGAGGTGCAGTAGGTAAATCAGCTCAGCTTGGGCTACATATATGGCTTCCAAACGCTATGGAAGGTCCAACCCCTGTTTCTGCGTTAATCCACGCTGCTACAATGGTTGCTGCCGGTGTTTATATGGTAGCAAGACTAATGCCTGTTTTTGCTTCTTCAGATATAGCCCTTGATACAGTTCTATTTGTAGGAACAGCTTCAGCTTTTGTTGCTGCAACAATAGGTCTTGTTCAAAATGACATAAAGAGAATAATTGCTTACTCAACAATGTCCCAGCTTGGATACATGTTTGCTGCTGAAGGATTAGGCCTGTTTAAGGATGGTATGTTCCACCTTGCTTCCCACGCTGTATTTAAGGCTTTACTATTCCTTGCAGCAGGTTCAGTTCTAATAGGAATTCATCATATACTCAATATTCAAAAAATGGGACAGCTTAAAAAATATATGCCAATAACCGCAACTACATTCCTTATTGGAGCCCTTGCGTTAGCAGGAATCCCTCCATTTTCAGGATTCTTCTCAAAAGACCCTATTATTGAAGGAGCATTTGAAATAAACAAGCTATCATGGTTCTTCTTATGGGCAGGAGCTGCCTTAACAGCTTTCTACATCTTCAGGCTTTATTTCCTTGCCTTTGAAAATGGTGATAGATTAGACCCACATGTTAAAAAGCATGTGAAAGAATCCCCATGGAATATGACAATGCCACTTGTAGTTCTTGCAACAGGAGCCGTTTTTCTTGGTTTCTTCAAAGGCTTTTTTGGAGAGTTTTTAAAACCTTCCCTTGACCCTGATGCTGTGCCTTTCTTAGAAGAGAAAACAAAAATAATGGTTGAAGAAGGTCTTTCAAGAGCTCACCATGTTCACTATGCAGATGCATGGCATTTCTTATTCCATTCATTAACATCTTCCCTTGGGCTTCTTGCTTTATTCACAGCTTTAGGTGGAATATTTGTAGCTTACTTAATGTATCAGGCTAAGATTATCAGTCCTGTTAAAATTGCAAGAAACTATAAACCTATATATCTACTTCTGTATAACAGATGGTACTTTGACTTCCTGTACTACGCAGCTTTTGTGTATGGATACCATAAATTCTCAAAAATACTCTGGTTTATAGGTGACAAAGTTATTATTGACGGTATAGTAGATGGTTCTGCAAAAGTTTCTCTTTCTTCTGGTGGTTTCATAAGACTCATTCAGACTGGAAGAATAAGTATGTATGTATTACAACTATCCCTTGGAATATTAGTGTTCTTAGGAATATTCTTACTTTTAAAGTAGGGGGCTGAAGAATGACTGTAGAGTTTGTAAACGCTGGAGTGCCATGGATAACGATTTCTATAATCATTCCGCTGATTGCAGCAGCAGCACTCTTTTTTATGGAAGAAAAAGCTGCTAAACCTGTAAGTATAGTAGCTTCAGTAATAGTATTTCTTATATCAACTTATATGTTATTTGCTTACGATTACTCCGGCTACAAAATCCAGTTTTATGAAAAATACACATGGATACCCCAAATTGGTGTCAATTACGAAGTAGGTGTAGATGCCCTTAGTTTAACTATGATGTGGCTTACAGCACTTGCTTTTGTTGTTTCCTTCATATGGAGTGTGAATATAAAGAAGAGAATCAGAGAGTACTTTATAGCCTTCCTTGTTCTTGAAGCTGCGTGTATTGGAGTGTTTGTTTCGTGGGATTTAGTCTGGTTCTACATATTCTGGGAAGCTATGTTAATACCTATGTTCCTTATCATAGGAATATGGGGATACGCTGAGAGAATTTATGCTGCTACTAAGTTCTTTATATATACATTCTTTGGTTCTCTCTTCCTTTTAATTGGTGTTATTGGAATGTACGTTTACCAGTACTTCCATAAAGGTGTGCTCTCAACAAGTTATTTTGACCTTGTAAATCTTAATCTTCCATTTTCTTTAGAGGTAATTTTCTTCCTACTATTAGCCCTTGGTTTCGCAATAAAGGTGCCTATGTGGCCTTTCCATACATGGCTTCCAGCAGCCCACGTTCAAGCTCCTACAGCTGGTTCTGTTATTCTTGCAGCAGTTCTTCTTAAAATGGGAACATACGGTTTTGTAAGATTTTCTCTTCCATGGTTTCCTGAGGCATCTAAATACTTCGTACCTGCAATGTTTGCCCTCGGTGTGATTGCTATTATCTACACTGCAATGATGGCTATCTCCCAGACACACATAAAAAGAATAATTGCCTATTCTTCTGTTTCCCATATGGGATTTGTTACTCTTGGTACATTTGCTTTAAATATAGAAGGTATGAACGGGGCTATTATTACAATGATTTCCCACGGTTTCACTTCAGCTGCGTTATTCCTTGCTGCTGGATACATATATGAAAGGGCTCACTCTTATGAACTAAAAGATTTAGGTGGAATGGCCAAATTTATGCCTGTTTTTGCTACATTGTTTATGATTTCTGCGATGGCTTCCGCTGGATTACCTGGACTATCAGGGTTTGTTGGTGAGTTCCTATCCTTAATAGGAACATTTAAAGCAAGTATTCTCGCTGCTGTTTTAGGTGGATTAAGTCTTATAGTAGGAGCTGGATACACACTTTACCTTTACCATAAAACAATGTTCAAGGAGAGCTTGCTGTCCCCTGAAAAAATAGCCCAATGGGAAAAACTTAAAGATGTTAATGTAGCGGAATTTCTTTCATTCTTACCTCTTGTAATAATGATGTTTGTTTTAGGTTTATATCCTACATGGTGGGTTAAACTAATAGAAACTACTTCTGCAGCTATTCTTTCAAAGATAATAGGAGGCTAAGGGATGTCAATCATAGAACAGTTAGTTTCAGGTTTAACAGTTCCAAACTTTTATGCATTGATGCCTGAAGTTATTGTACTTATTACAGCTTTAGTAGTATTTGCTGTAGAGCTTTTTTACAGGTCAAAACCTTTAATATCAGTAATAACATCAGTTGGACTTTTAATAGCTGCAGTAAGTGTGTTTTTTATAAAACAAGGGGATATAACATTTTACGGTTTATATGTGGTAGACACATTTTCACTGCTTTTTAAAGAGTTTTTGATACTTTCAACACTTTTTGTTGTGATTAATCTTAGGAGCTATATAGAAAATAAGAGAACATACTATGGAGAGTATTACTATCTGATACTTTTTGCACTGCTTGGAACTATGATAATGGTTTCTTCCCCTAATTTAGTTACTTTCTATATAGGACTTGAGCTGGCGTCTATAAGCATGTACATACTTGCTGGAATGTTCAGGAAAGATTTCAAGTCAAAAGAAGGGGCATTTAAATATCTAATAATAGGTGGTGCTGGAACTGCTGTAGTCAGCTATGCAATTGCTATTCTTTATGGAAGAACTGGAACTTTTGACAGCTTAAAAATAGCTTCCCAGCTTTCAATGGACAACCTTGATTATGCTGTGATAGGAGGTCTTATTCTTCTTATTATTGGTCTTGGATTAAAAGCATCTGCTGTTCCTTTCCACCAGTGGACGCCTGATGCTTACGAAGGAGCTCCAACTCCTATAACAGCTTTTATGGCAAGTGTAGCTAAAGTAGCTACATATGCAATTATACTTAGATTAATGGTGGAAGCTTTCCCATTTGTTGCAAAAGAGTGGTCTTTAGCATGGGCTATCTTAGCAGCTCTTTCTATGATTATAGGAAACTTTATTGCCCTTAGACAGGAAAATGTTAAAAGAATGCTTGCCTACTCTTCTATAGCACACACAGGGTATATAACAGCTTCTTTAGCTGCTCCTACAGGAATGGGATTTGCAGCTTTAGTATTCTACTCTCTTGTGTACTTATTTATGAGTATCGGAGCATTTATTCTTCTATCTGGATTAGAGAGAACAAAAGGGTGGACTAACCATATAAATGATTTCAAAGGTCTTGCGAAGAAAAATCCTGCTGTAGCTCTTGCTATGCTTATCTTTATGTTCTCTATGCTTGGAATTCCACCTACAGTTGGATTTATGGGTAAACTTAACGTTTTCTTGGCTCTTATAGGTTCAAATGTATGGTGGCTCGCTGTTGTTTTAGTTGTAATGAGTATAATATCTGCAGGATATTACCTCAGGGTTGTTATCTATATGTACATGTATGAACCTGAAACTAAAGTAAAACATAACTTTACTGTTCCAGAGGTATTTACAATAGGTATAATGTCAATAATAGTTTTAATTCTTGGAATATATCCAACACTATTCTATGGAATATCAACTACTGTTAGCTCTTTACTTATAGCTGGCGTAGGTAGATGATAAAAGGTGAGCTTTTTATTCTGTCCTCTCCTGCGGGAGGGGGCAAAACAACCCTTTCTAACCTTCTCCTAAAAGAAATTCCAAATCTTGTAAGGATTACAACCTGTACCACAAGAAAACCAAGAAAAGGAGAAAAAAACGGAGTTGATTACTTCTTTTTAACAAAAGAACAGTTTGAAGAGATGATAAAAAATGATGAACTCCTTGAATATGCAATCATTCATGGAAACTACTACGGTACTCCTAAAAAACTTGTTTTAGAAGAAATAGAAAAAGGAAATGATGTTTTGCTTATTATAGATGTACAGGGAATGAGGCACATAAAGAAAAAGTTTGAGAACCTAACGACTGTATTTTTAATTCCACCTTCTTTTGAAGAATTGGTGAATAGAATGAAAAAAAGGGGAGATTCTGAGGAGGAAATAAAAAGAAGACTTGAAACAGCAAAGAAAGAACTTCCTGCATGGAGAGAGTATGATTACATTGTTATTAATGATATAATAGAAAAAGCAAAAGAACGCTTAAAATGGATAATACTCTCAAGTAGATTAAAAACTAAAAGGTTTTCTCCTGAAGTTTTGGGGGATAAGGTTTTAAAGAGTTTAATGAATAATGAAGAAAACAGTTTTTAGATTTATTTACTTTCTTTATATACTTACTGTTTTTATGCTTTCTATACTTCCGCTTGGTTCTTTAGGTTCTTTAAATGAGCATGATAAGATAAATCATGCTATTGCTTTTTTTATACTTACAGGATTAGGTTTTTTAGCTTATAAATTCAGGTATATTTATCTCTTCTTTATAGGATTGTTTTTTGGTGTTATAATAGAGTTATTTCAATCATTTACTAAATACAGGTCTGCAGAATTTTTAGATTTAGTGGCAGATTTGTCTGGTATTATATTAGCTATAACTGTTGTATTTTTCTATGAATTTTTTTTCAAAAAAAATAAAGAATTAGAAGGAGGAATAGATTGAGTAAAAGACCCCTTATTGAAGAAGCACTAAAAAAAGTTAACAATAGATACGAGTTAGTTCACGCTGCTGTTAAACTTGCTAAAGAACTGTATGAAACAGGAGCAGAAAGTTATGTAACAGAAGAAGGTATTCCTCTAAAAAAAACAGTTATAGCTATAGATGAAATAGCAAAAGGAAGAGCCATTATACTGAGAAAAAATGCTGAATAGTATTTAAGTTTAACACTTTACATCTTATACTTATTTTTACAAAGAAAAGGGGAGAGTGGATAATACCTTATGTACTTAGAGCAAACATTAAAAAACTACAAAATATACAGATTTATTTTTTCTTTTTCTTTGCTACTTTCCTTTGGTATTTTTGTTGTTCTAAGTGAAACCATAAAAACAGATTATGTGTCTGTTCCAGCTACTATTTTAACTATCTATGCAATAGCAAGCTTTTTTAGTCTTCTACTTGAAAAAACTACAATTATTGATTTTATACTTGATATAGTTGCAATATCTTCTTTCATTTTTTATGACTTTGATAAACTTAAGTTTTTCTCTATCCTTTACTTATTTGCTTTATTTTTTGCAGGTTTTATCCTTAAACAGGTACAGGCTTATATAGTAGCCTTTCTTGCATTTTTACTATACACGTTAATGTTTATTTTTATCGGAACGTTCCAAGGACTTGAATCAATTTTTAATATTCTTCTTAATGGTATAGCTTTTACAGCTATTACTATAGCCGGTGTTAAGCTGAAAGAAAAAATAAAGTCCCAGGAAGCCTATATAGAAATACTGGAAAAAGAAAAAAAGGAAAATGAACTCTATAAAAAACTTTATAGAATGGCTGCTGAACTTGCCCATGAAATAAAAAATCCCTTAACATCTATAAAAGCTGCAGCAGACCTTTTAAGTGAAGGTGTTTATAGTCCAAAACTCACAGAAATGATAAAAACTGAATCTGAAAGACTAAATATGCTTTTAAAAGATTTTTTAATGTTATCTAAACCTAAAAAAAGTTCTCCCAAAAATATAAAAGTAGGAGAAACCATAAAAAGAATTCTTTCCACCTATAGAACTTCAGATAAAGAAGTTGAGCTAAACATTAAGAAAGAGTACGAAGTTTTTTTTGATGAAAAAGAACTTGTGTCAGCTTTATCAAACCTTATAAAAAATGCATTTGAGTGGGCTAAGTCTAAAGTAAAAATAACAGTAGATGGTACTAAAGAATTTGTTATTATAATAATAGAAGATGACGGTCCTGGTATACCAAAAGAAGATATAAACAAAATATTTGAACCTTTCTACACAAAGAGAGAAGGTGGAACAGGTTTAGGTTTAGCAATAGCAAAGAGGGTTATTGTTGAAAATAACGGCTATCTTTTTGTTGACCCAAATAAAAAATATGGAACAAGGTTTGTAATACAACTGCCGGTTAAGGGGAAAAATGAGGGCACTAATCGTTGATGATGAAAAAAACATAAGGGAAATATTAGGAATTCTTTTAAGTGAATTTGGCTTTGATATAGACGAAGCCGGTTCTGTTGAGGAAGGAAAAAAGCTTATAAATGAGAAATACTATGATTTAGCGCTTTTTGACCTTAAACTCCCTGACGGAACAGGTTTAGACCTTCTGAAATACATAAAAGAAAAGAATCCAAAAGCTGAAGTTATAATGATGACTGCTTTTGCTTCTTCTGATACAGCTGTTGAAGCTATAAAAATAGGAGCATATGACTATTTATCCAAACCATTTGATATAAATGAAGTCAGACTGATAATACGAAATGTTAAAAATAAAATAGAACTTGAACACAGGATATCTGAAACAAAAGAAGAAAAGTTCAAAAATCTTATAGGGAAATCTCCAGCTATCCAGATAGTAAAAGAAACTATAGAAAAGATAGCTCCTTATGACATAAACGTTCTTATAACTGGAGAAAGTGGTACAGGTAAGGAAGTCGTTGCAAAAACTATTCATTCTTTGTCAAGGAGGAAAAACAAACCTTTTGTTGCTATTAACTGTGCCTCTTTGCCTGCTGATTTGCTTGAAAGTGAGCTTTTTGGATATAAAAAAGGAGCTTTTACTGGAGCAACATCTGATAAAAAAGGTCTTATAGAAGAAGCAAATGGAGGAACCCTCTTTTTAGATGAAATAGGTGAAATGCCTATGTCCCTTCAAGCTAAACTTTTACGTTTTTTAGAAGAAAGAAAAATAAGACCCCTTGGAAGTTTGAAAGAAGTTGAAGTGGATGTAAGAATAGTTTCTGCAACAAACAGGGACTTAGAGGAAGAGATAAAAAAAGGGAATTTCAGAGAAGACCTTTACTACAGACTTTCAACAATAATAATAAGAGTTCCTCCCCTGAGGGAGAGGAAAGAGGACATTCCTTTACTTGCAGAACATTTTTTAAAAGAGTTCCAGAAAAAATACAACAAACATTTTACAAAGATTTCCCCTGACTTCCTTGATTTTCTAACTTCCCATGAATTTAAAGGAAATATAAGAGAGTTAAGAAACCTTCTTGAAAAAGCCGTAATCCTTTCTGAAGGAGAAGAACTGAAGTCTCCAGTATTCCATCCAGGGGAGTTTAATTCCATTTATATAGACAGTCCTGATAAAGATTTCTATATAAAGTCTTTTCCTGAAACAGGTATTAACCTTAAAGAAGTGATAGCAAACATAGAGAAAGCTTTAATTGACAAAGCCCTTGAACTTTCAGGAGGAGTGAAAACAAAAGCAGCTGACATACTTGGGCTTAGCTTTAGAGAGTTCAGGTACAGATATGCTAAATACTATAAAGAAGAAAAGGAAGAAGTAAGTGACACTATTTGACACTAAACTGACATTTTTTGTCATTTTCTGTACAAATCCAGTAGAAATAAGCTATAAAAAATCTTTACATTTCAATAAATTCATGTAAATTCTTTTTGGCACGAAAATTTCATTATGGAAAACGAAAAATAATTCAGGAGGTTTTAGTAATGCAAGATTTAAGAGAAATGACTTTAGAAGAAGTCAAAGAAGAAAGGAGAGAAGAGAGAGGGTTCACTCTTATTGAACTTCTTGTGGTTGTTGCTATTATTGCAATACTTGCAGCGGTAGCAATACCACAATTTACAAAATATAAAAGAAATGCTGCTGCTTCTTC
>CAZOTZ010000035.1:14493-17199 GCA_964582875.1 uncultured Aquificales bacterium
AGGGGCTTTTTTTATTGGGAGATATTAAGATGTTTTCTCAAAATATAAAAAAAGAAGGGGAAGAGGGTTTTACTCTTATTGAACTACTTATTGTAGTAGCTATAATAGCTGTACTAACAGCAGTTGCTTTGCCTAACTTTATTAAATATAAAAAAACCGCAGAAATAACAAACATACAAAAAATGCTCACCTCTTGTGCAAGGGAACTTGCAGTTGAGTACACACAGGACAGCACAGTTCTCAGTAAAACCTGTACTTTTCCTGAAACAGAAGACAACTGTACTGTAATCCTGACACCATCAACAGGAAAAGTGCTAATGAGTACATCTGCATGTGTACTTAATGTAAATAACTATCAGGTGGAGTGTATTATAACGTCAGATGGTTCAATCAAATGTTTTGAGAGATAGATTTGTCTTATTGGTTGTTTTTTTAATATTGGTTATTTTTAACCTTAAAGATATTTCATCTTTTTTTAAAGAGAATGTTATTACAGGATATGATGGCTACTACTATGCAAGACTTTCTGAAGAAATACCTTATCAAGAAAATATAGATAAACTTAGGAATGTTCCTGATTTTTTAGAAAGAGAAAGTATTCCAAATCTCCTATCTTTTTTAGGATTTACCCTCTCCTTTATATTTCCAAAGGAATACATATATGCGTTTTTACCACCTTTACTTTCTGTTCTGTTTATATTTCCACTGTTTTTATGGATAAAAAGATTTTCTAATATTTTTCTTTTCATACCATCAGCACTTATAGGCGGTTTAAGTAGTGTGTACTTTGTCAGAACTTATACAGGGAAGTTTGATACAGACTGTCTTATACTGTTTTTTGTTTTCCTGATAATCCTGTTTATAACCCTTTCCCTTGAAAATATGAGGGAAAGAGGAAAAGCTATCCTGTACTCCTCTCTTACTGGTATTTCATACATTACATTTTACTGGCTTTACCCTAAACCTGTTTTCAGTTTAATTTTCCTGTTTTCTTTTTTTATAGGTTTTTTCCTTTTTTACTTCCATAGTTTGAAAAACAGATATCTTTTAATAAACTTTATTCTCTCTTTATCTATTTTTTCCCTTTTCGTGATAAAAGATTTTCCCTCTGGAATAAACTTTTTTAAAAGCATTTATAACTCTTATTTCCTGAAACTACCATCAAAGTCATCTTTTTTACCAATCTCAATAGAGAGTTTTACATCAGAGCTTCAGCCTGTAGACCTTAAAACCATGATAGAAATTACCACTGCAAATCCTGTTATATTTGTATTGTCCTTAATCGGTTTATTTTTGGCTACAGTAAGATACCTGAAATACATGTTTTTAACTTTTCCTTTTATTCTCCTTGGTTTTTCTTCATTTTTTTCAGGGGAAAGATTTGTTATTTATACTGCACCTTTTTTAGGATTAGGATTTGGAGTTTTTATCTATGCTGTTGTTGTTTTCTTAAAAAGGTACACAACACTTAACAAAAATTTAATAAGAAATGGAGCTTTAGGATTTGCTCTATTTTTTTCTGTTCCTCCAAATACTTTTTTTATAAAAGTAAAACCGGTTCTCCAGGATGAAGTTTACAGAGATTTTAACTCTTTAAGGGAAATACTGAAAAAAAATTCATACATATGGTCATGGTGGGACTATGGATATGCTATAGAGTACTTAACAAGAAAAGGAACATATATAGATAACGGTAATAAAAACGTTATCAAAGCTTATTCTATAGCCCGTTCCCTTTTAACAAACAGTGAAAAGGAAGCCTATAAGTTTGTCTCCTTTATAACAAACAATAAATACAACACATACTCAGAGCTGAGTTTTGAAAAATTTCTAAAAAAAGTCAGAAAATACACAGAAAAACCAAAAAATGATGTTTATGTTCTTTTAAATGAAAAAACCCTTTACTACAAAGATATATATTATCTTGGAATGTTAGGCTCAAATATAAAAAGTTTTTCTCTTCCTGCCTTTAAATACCTTGGAAAGTGCAAGGAAGACGATAAATGGTATAACTGCCAGATAATATCTATAAAAAAAGAACATTTGTCATACAAAGTAAAAATAAAAAAAGCTAAAAGTGATATTTATAGGTTTGTGATAAAATCTGAAGGAAAAAAAATAGCTTTTTTATGGAATAAAAAAGGAAGTACAACAGCAGAAGTTATAATAAAAGGAGGCAATGCCTATATTGTTCTTATTAATAAACAATTTGAAAAGAGTATTCTTAACAGAATGTTTATTTTGAGAGACAGATTTAGAAACTTCAGCATTGTGTACGATAATTTCCCTTATACAGTGGTATACAGGGTAAAAAGATGATAGATATAAAAAAAGTTCTGATAGTTTTTCTATCTTTTTTCCTGTTCTTTAAAGCTTATTCAGAGGAAACAGAAGTAATCAGTCTGGTTCTTGCAAAATCTGTAAAAAATAGGATTCCAGATACTATAGGAGATGTTATCCCCAATAACATAGGGAGAGTATACCTATGGACACAAATAAAAGCTAATAATCCTCCAACTTACATTTATCATGTCTGGTATTATAAAAATAAAGAGGTTGCAAGGATAAGGCTTTACATAAAGTATCCTGTTTTTAGAACGTGGAGCTTTAAAACAGTACCTCCCACATGGACAGGAAGCTGGAAAGTTGTAGTTGAAGATGTATATGGGAATAGGTTAGCCGAAAAGAGTTTTAAAGTTGTAAATG
>CAZOTZ010000036.1:0-16974 GCA_964582875.1 uncultured Aquificales bacterium
ACGAGTTTATATATAAAGCTGTCTACGACTGCCTGCCATGAAGCTTCTATAACGTTATCAGAAACTCCAACTGTTCCCCACTTTCTTTCTTTGTCTCTACTTTCAACGAGAACTCTTATCTTGGCAGCAGTTCCAGCACTTTCATTAACTATTCTAACTTTGTAGTCTATAAGCTCAACCTCAGATAAAGATGGATATATTCCAACAAGGGCTTTTTTCAAAGCCCTGTCAAGGGCATTAACTGGACCATAACCTAACGAAGCTGTATGTTCGTAATGGTTATCTATCTTTATTCTGACTGTTGCTTCTGACACAGGCTCTTTATCTGTATACCTTCTTGCTATAAGTACTCTATAGGCATCTAAATCAAAGTACTTTTTAAGTAGCCCAAGGTGTTTTCTTATTAAAAGCTCTAAAGAAGCTTCTGCCGCTTCAAAATGATATCCATAACTCTCAAGTCTTTTTATTTCCTGTACAAGTTCTGTTATCCTTGGGTCTTTTTCATCTATATCTATTCCGAGTTCTTTTGCTTTGTATATTATGTTAGATTTTCCTGCAAGGTCGGAAACAAGTATTTTTCTTCTGTTTCCTACCTGTTCCGGGTTTATATGTTCGTAAAGTTTTGGATTTTTGAGAACTGCTGAAGCATGAACACCACCTTTGTGGGCAAAGGCACTATCTCCAACATAAGGCATATTTTTAGGAACAGGTAAGTTAACTATATCTGCAACGAAGTTTGATACTTCTTTTAGTTTCTTTATATTTTCTTCTGGCACTGTTTCATACCCAAGTTTAAGGGTTAGATTTGGGATAATAGAACAGAGGTTTGCGTTTCCACATCTTTCTCCAAAACCGTTTATTGTCCCATGAACCTGAACAGCACCGTTTAGGACTGCTACAATAGAGTTCCATACAGCTGTATCACTGTCGTTGTGGGCATGTATACCAAGATTTCCATTTATTCCTTTTTCTTTTATTTCTCTGATAATTTTTTCTATTTCATTTGGAAGAGTTCCTCCATTTGTATCAGCGAGAACAAGAAAATCTGCCCCTGCTTCCTGAGCTGTCTTTAAAACAGCGTAAGCATAATCTGGATTTGATTTATAGCCGTCAAAGAAATGTTCCCCTATAAATACAACTTCATCTGTATTTTTTTTCAAAAACTGGACTGTATCAAAAACCATTTCAAGGTTTTTATCAAGGGTTGTTTTTAAAGCCTGTGTAACGTGTAAATCCCAAGATTTACCAAATATTGTTATAACTGGAGTTTCTGCTTTGATAAGGTTCTGGATAAGGGGGTCTTCTTCTACTTCAAGGTATGCCCTTCTTGTAGAGCCAAATGCTGCTATTTTTGAGTTTTTCAGATTTAATTTTTTTACTTCTTTAAAGTACTGGTCATCTTTTGGATTTGAGCCAGGCCAACCTCCTTCTATATAATGGATACCAAAGTCATCAAGTTTTTCTGTTATCCTTAGTTTATCCTCAACTGAAACACTTACTCCTTCTGCCTGTGTTCCATCTCTAAGGGTTGTGTCATATATTAAAACTTTTTTCTTTTCCATCTGAAAACTCCACGGTTTTTAAAGTTAAATTTTATCAAACAAGGAGTTTAAATTCTTACTGGAATGTTTTTTTCTTTAAGGTACTCTTTTACCTCTGATATTGTTAACTCTTTAAAATGAAAAAGTGAAGCTGCAAGGGCTGCATCAGCTTTCCCTTCTGTGAATGCCTCATAAAAGTGTTTTTTATCCCCTGCTCCTCCAGAAGCGATAACAGGTATAGATACAGCTTCACTTATAGCCTGTGTCAGTTTTATATCGTATCCGTTTTTAGTTCCATCTTTATCCATAGATGTTAGAAGAATTTCTCCTGCTCCTAAATCTTGAACAGCTTTTGCCCATTCTACTGCATCTTTACCTGTAGGTGTTCTTCCCCCATGAATGTAAACTTCCCATTTGTTCTCTCCAATCTGCTTTGCATCTATAGCAACAACTATTGTTGATGAACCAAACCTTTTGGCTGCCTCTTCAACAAGGATAGGCTCTTTTACTGCTGCTGTGTTTATTGAGACCTTATCAGCTCCACTTTCAAGGAGTTTCCTTATATCCTCTAATGTCCTTACACCTCCTCCTACTGTTAGTGGCATAAAAACTGTTTCAGCTGTTTCTTTAACAACATCAAGAATTATATCTCTGTCTTCTGCTGAAGCTGTTATATCAAGGAAAACAAGCTCATCTGCACCAGCCTCATCGTACGCTTTAGCCGCCTCTACAGGGTCTCCTGCATCAACAAGATTTACAAAATTTACTCCTTTCACTACTCTTCCTTTATTCACATCAAGACAGGGGATAATCCTTTTTGCTAACATGTTTTACCTCTTCATTTATTCATTAAAATAAATATTATAGATTTTTCATTTAACAAATCTGTGAGCTTTTTTAGGAAAAATCAAAACAGTTAAAAAATCTTTTTTTGCCCTTGTTTTTAGTTCCCCTTTGTACTGCTGGATAAGAAACTCAACAAGTCTGAGACCTACTCCACTTCCCTTTGATACATCCTGAAAATCGTTTCTAACGGCAACTACTATATAACCGTTTGTTGAACACAGTTTTATATGAATTTTTGTTTTTGAATACTTAACAACATTTTCTATAACTGTAAATATTATATTTTCTAAGTCTTCCTCATCTATTTTTATACGTGTATCTTTAAGGGATAAATACATTTTTTTATCTTTTAAACTCTGTCCAAATAGGGATAGTATCTCAAGGATTTTGTTTTTGAGGTTTATATCTTTTATCTCTTTTTCCCTTACAGTTAGTTTTTTTAGCGTTTTTGTAGCTATTGAAAAATCTTTTTCTATTATTGTGTAAGCATTTTCAAGCCTCTGTAAGGCTTTTATATTACATCTTTCTTTAAGGATTTCTATATTTACTCTGTATATTGAAAGAAAATTCCCAAGTTTGTGGGTTATTGTAAGGAGCATAAGTTCAAGGAATTTTTTTATCTTTTCTTCTTTTTTTATATATTTGATTATTGTTTTGTAAAAGATAAGAATAAGAGTTAGTATGATAGCTGTTTCCCATATAAAAAGGGTCAATGAAAAACTTTTTAATCTTTCAAAGATAGTCCTTTTATCAAAAGCTATAAGCCTGTCGTCTATTTTGTCAACAACCTGGTAGTCTTTAGGGGGAGTATTTCCTATATAAAACCCTGGAGGTACAGGTAGTTCTGGAGATATTATGTATATCTCCTTTATAAACTGGATTTCCTTTTGTATCTGATATTCAAAGGCAAGCTTAAAAGATAAGATAAGGAATATATTAAGTACTGAAAAACCAACAATAAGGAAAATTGTGAAACCTATAAGTATTTTATTTTCAAAGCTTACTCTAATTTGTATCCCCTTCCTTTGTAGGTTTTAATACTGTCTTTAGGAAGAATTTTTCTAAGTTCTTTTATATAAGTCCTTATTATCTCATCTCCGACAGGTTTTGTTCCCCAGACATAATTAAGTATCCTTTCATTACTTACAACTGAGCCTCTGTTTTTTAGAAGTAGATAAAGAAGTTCCCACATTGTTTTTGATAGTTTCACCTCTTTTCCATTTTTATGGACAGTCTGTCTATCTATGTCTATCTCAACGTCTCCTATTTTAAACACTGTTTCTATATGTTTTCTTTTTGAAAGTGCTTTGAGTCTCAGTAAAAGCTCTTTGGGGCTGAATGGTTTTGTTAGATAGTCATCAGCTCCATAGTTAAAACAGGTTTCTTTATCTTTTATAGTATCTTTTGCAGTCAGGATGATAATAGGGGTTTTTACACCTTTAAGTCTAAGGTTTCTAAGTATATCTTCCCCCCTCTGGTACTTCAGTATAAGGTCAAGAACGATAACGTCATACCTATCAAAATCAAACACGTTTTCTATTTCCCGGTCATCTTCAATCCATTCAACTTCTATCCCATTTTCCTCTAAGTATTCTTTTACACTCTCTCCAAGTATATGGTCATCTTCAACAAGAAGAATATGCATTTAAATGCCTCTTTTTCTTTTTTAATATTAAGTATATCAGTTAATGTTTGAGTACAACAGTGTTATAAATGTAATGTAAATTTTTTTAAGGAGGAAAAGATGGGATTTAAACCAGTAGATGTTTCAAATAAGTTTGAAACAATAAGAACTGCAAAGGCTGAAGGAAAGATATACCTTAGCCCGGAAAGTGTAGAAATGATAAAAAACAGGGAAGTTCCAAAGGGTGATGTTCTCCTTGCTTCACAGATGGCTGGACTACTTGGGGCGAAAAGAACACCTGATATACTTCCTTTCTGTCATAACATCATGATAGACCATGTTGTTGTAGATACACAGCTTCAGGAAGATGGCGTTTATGTAACTGCTGAGGTTAAATGTGTCGGAAGAACTGGAGTTGAAATGGAAGCCTTAACAGCTGTTTCAGCAGCTTTACTCAACGTTTATGATATGCTTAAAGCTTTTGATAAGAATATGGTTATAGGGGATATAAAGCTCGTTTCAAAAAGAGGTGGAAAGTCAGATTACGCTGAGGATTTGTCAGGTCTCCAGTGTGCTGTTATAACCCTTTCTGACAGCTGTGCGAAAGGTGAAGCTGAAGATAGAAGTGGGAAAACAGCGATAAACATAATAGAAGATGAGTTTGGAGGAAGTGTTGTTCATTACGAGATACTCCCTGATGATAAAGAGCTTTTAGCTGAAAAACTTAAGGAACTTGAAGGTAAGGTAAATGTTATATTCACAACAGGTGGAACAGGGTTCTCTCTAAGAGACACCACTCCTGAAGCAACAAGGGAAGTCATAAGAACAGAGATGATAGGATTTTCAGAAGCTATGAGAATAGTAGGAATAAAATTCACTCCAAAATCCTTACTTTCAAGGGGAGTTTGTGGAATTATTGGTAAAGACACAATTGTTATAAACCTTCCAGGTAGCACAGGGGGAGTTAAGGATAATATAAGAATGATAGCTCCCCTGATAAAACACGCTATAAGAATGGCAAGGGGAGAAAAGAAACATTAAGGGGGTTCTACACTCCCTTAAGTTTTTCTTCCCAGTACTTAATCTGCTCTAAAATTCTTTCTTTTGCTGTTCCACCAAAGGATTTTCTTGCATCTGCTACGTAGTATGGGTTTAAAATTTTTAGTGCATCTTCCTCAAATAAAGGGGAAAATCTTTTTAACTCCTCAAGGGTTATACTTTCAAGTTCTCTGTTCTTTTCTGTAAGATAGGCTACAATCTGACCAACAACATGGTGGGCTTCCCTGAAAGGAAGTCCTTTCCTAACAAGGTAGTTAGCAAGGTCTGTTGCAAGGGCAAATCCACCTGCAGCTTTTTCCATCACTTCTTTTCTTGGCTTTAAACCTTCAATTATTTTTGTCATTCCAATGATAGAACCTTTTAAAGTTTTAACAGCATCAAAAACAGGTTCTTTATCTTCCTGAAGGTCTCTGTTATAAGCCATAGGAAGACCTTTAACAACTGTTAGCAGTGCCACTAAATCCCCGTAAACTCTTCCTGTTTTTCCCCTTATAAGTTCAAGAACATCTGGGTTTTTCTTCTGGGGCATTATTGAGGAACCTGTTGTTAGTTTGTCTGGTAAATCAACAAAGAAAAATTCTGTAGAGTTCCATATTATAAGGTCTTCTGACTGTCTTGAAAGATTTGACATACATATAGCAGCGTCAGAAAGGAACTCAATAATAGCATCCCTTGAAGCTGTAGCATCTAAAGAGTTCCTCATAATTGAGGAAAAACCAAGTTCTTTAGCTGTCATTTCCCTGTCTATAGGAAAATCTACTCCGGCTAAAGCTCCACTTCCAAGTGGCATCTGGTCTATTCTTTTTAAAGTATCAGAAAACCTTTCTTCATCTCTGTTGTACATTTCAAGGTAAGCTAAAAAGTAGTGTGCCATCCTTATAGGTTGTGCCCTCTGGAGGTGAGTATAGGCAGGCATTACTATATCAACTGTTTCTTTTGCCTTTTCAAGGAGGGCTTTTTTTAACTCTTTTAGTAGATGTATTATGTTTTTTGTTTCCTCTTTCAGATAAAGTCTAAAAGCTGTTATTACCTGGTCGTTTCTACTTCTTCCTGTATGGAGCTTTCCCCCTACACTACCTATTTTTTCTATAAGAGCTTTCTCAATGTTCATATGTACATCTTCAAGTTCCTTTTTCCATTTGAACTTTCCTTCTTTTATCTCTTTTTCTATCTCTTTTAGACCTTTTATTATCTTTTCTGCATCTTCCTGTGGAATTATTCCCTGTTTCCCAAGCATTCTTGCGTGGGCAATACTGCCCTTTATGTCGTAAAGGGCAAGGTTTTTATCAAAGGAAACACTTTCTGTAAACTCTTCAACAAACTCATCTGTTCCTTCAGAAAATCTTCCACCCCAGAGTTTTTTTTCTGACATGGAACCACCTCATAGCTGTTTTTAGATTTATCTCTATAATACAGCAAAATGTTAAAATATTTTCTACAAAACAAAAGACAGGAGCTAAAAGATGCTTATAAAGTTCTTTATTAAACCAAGGAAAGGTGTTTTAGACCCACAGGGAAGAGCAGTTTCTGAAAATTTAAGAAATCTTGGATTTTCAAATGTAAAAGATGTAAAAGTTGGTAAGTATATAGAGGTTTATGTTGAAGAAACTGATAAAGAAAAAGCAGTAGAAGAAGCAAAAGAAATGGCAAAAAAAGCCCTTGTGAATGAGCTTATAGAAGATTACGAGTTTGAAGTAGTGGAGGGCTAAAGGTGAAATTTGGAATAGCTGTTTACCCTGGTTCAAACTGTGATTATGATACTTACAGAGTTGTAAGAGATGTCCTTAAAAAAGAACCTGAGTTTATTGATTATAGAAGGACAGATATAGAAGGATTTGACTGTATTGTACTACCTGGTGGTTTTTCTTTTGGTGACTACCTGAGACCTGGAACACTTGCAGCCCATACACCTTTAACAGGAGCAGTAAAAGAGTTTGCAAGTAAAGGCGGTCTTGTAATAGGAATATGTAATGGGTTTCAGATACTAACAGAAGCCCATCTTCTCCCAGGTGCTTTGATGCCTAATATACACGGAAAGTTTATATGTAAGCACCAGTATCTAAAAGTTGAAAACAACAACACCCCTTTTACAAACAGATGTAAAGAAGGTGATATTCTGAAGATACCTATCGCCCATCATGACGGAAACTACTTTGTTGATGAAGAAACACTTAAGAAGATGGAGGATAACGGTCAGATAGTCCTTAGATACTGTGATAAAGAAGGAAATATAACAGACGAAGCAAACCCAAACGGTTCAGTTGGAAACATAGCAGGGGTTGTAAATGAAAACAAAAATGTCTTTGGTCTAATGCCCCATCCAGAGAGAGCTTCAGAAAGTATCCTTGGAACAGAAGACGGAAAATACATACTTGAGTCAATAATAAACTATCTTTCATAAAAAAAAGCCCCCTTTTGGGGGCTTTATGTATATTACTGCTGTACAGGAGTTGGTGCAGCAGCGGGCACAGCTTTTCTTGAAAGGTATAGTTTATAAATAAGGTCAACGAATATAAGAACAGCTCCACCTAAGACCATAGCGTCAGGTATTATTCTTATCCACATCCAGAAGCCAAGTCCTTCAAGTACTTCCCTTGTTCTTGCAGCCCAGTATCCGTAGTTATAAGCCCATTCCATCTGTTTTTCACCAATAACAAGAACAGGTATTGAGAAGAGAATAATGCCTATTGTTAGAACCCAAAAAGCAAGTGTTGAAATCTTTTCATCCCAGTGGAGGTTTTTAGCCAGTGCATTAGCCCTTGCTATGAAGTACAGGAATGCTATTGAGATGTATCCAAATGCACCAAGGAGAGCAACATGTCCGTGTGCCATTCCGAAGTATGTTCCGTGTTCGTAGTAGTTAACAATAGGAAGGTTTATTAGCATTCCAAAGAAACCAGCACCAAGCCAGTTTAAGAAAGCTGAACCTGCAAGCCATAAGAAAGCCATTCTAAATGGGAATGCCTTTCCAAGACCTTTTATATGGAGGTACTCTTTAGTAGCTTCAATCATTAGTATAACAAGAGGTAATGGTTCAAGGGATGATAGAACTCCTCCCCATGCAAGCCAGAACTCATTTTCTCCCATCCAGAAGTAGTGGTGTCCTGTTCCTATTGTTCCAGCAGCAACGATAAGGAAAGCTTCAAAGAACATCATTATTGTTGCAAATCTTGCACTTACAAGACCAAGGGCAACAGTTAGAAATGCAAGTGTTCCAGCTGCAAAGAGCTCAAAAGTGTTTTCAACCCACAGGTGAACAACCCACCATCTAAAGTAATCATCAATAGTAAAGTTAGGCATAATTTTTTGTAGTGGAGCCATTCCTGCTATGTACAGTGTAGCTATTGCGAAAGCTGACCATATCATCATCTGTAGAGGTGGTGTAACTTTCTCAGCCTGTCTAACTGTGAAGAACACTATTGAGAACCAGAGAACAAGACCAATAACAAGACCTATATCCCATAATCTTCCAAGTTCAAGGAACTCTCTTCCTTCAGAACCAATCCAGAACCAGAGGCTATCTGGGAGTTTTCCTAAAGCACCTAACCACATACCAATAAGACCACCACCACCAACAATGAGTAAAGCTATCCAGAGGATATCAACAGCTACAGGGAACTTAAAGTCTTTTCCCTTTGTAGCAAGGGGAGCAACGAATAAACCACCAGCTAACCATCCTATAGCAATCCACACAACAGCAAGGTTAAGGTGAAACTCCCTTGCAACGTTAAATGGGAATAAAGACTGGGGAACTATCCAGTTATGGCTTGGGTCTGCATAAAGGTGGGCAAGATAACCTCCCATTACAGTCTGGAGAACAAAGAAGAGAGCAACTATTGGGACGTACTTTATAACTTTTTCCTGCATAGGTGTTAGTCTGGTAATTGTTAAGGAAGGTGTCTTTTCTTCTTCAAACTTCATGAAGTAGTCGTAGAATGCCCACATTACAACAATTGTTAGTGTCCAACAGGCCATAAATGCGATTAAAGACCAGAAAAGTGATGAGTATGTAGCGTTTAGCCCAATTGCAGGTTCAGGAGGCCAGTTATTTGTGTAGGTTGGATGTTCATTTAGATTTTTTACAAGGGTTTCTTTAGAACCTAAAGAAGAAATAACAATAGAGTTCTCTTTAGGCTCTTTTCCAGGTCTTGGTGTAACAGCAACAAGTGTAGACCAGTCTACAAAGTCTGCTATTTTATCAGCTTCCTCAGGCTTTATTATATTACCAACAAAAGCATAAGCTGGACTACCTTCAACAAGGAACTTAACAAGTTTTTCTTTTGCCTGTAAGAAGGCTTTCTCATGTTCTGGTGTTAGCTGAACAACATCAGGTTTTAAGATAGATTTCTGTCTAACATCCTGGGTAACGAGGAAATCTACCTGACTTTTCTGCTCGTCTGTCAGCTGGTTGTAAGGTTTTCCAAATTTTTCATTTGCGTATATGTTTTGGAGGTTAACTATTTTTTCATGGAGTATCCATGAGGTATAGTCAGGTCCCATATAAGCACCATTACCAAGTAAAGTACCGTGGTCCATAAGAACGTACTTCTGGAAGTAAGCTTTTCCCTGAACAATATCATCGTAAGTGTAAAGGGTTTTTGTTCCCTTCACTTCTTTAGGTACAGGAGGAACATTCTTAATCTGAATTACCGTAAAGTAGGTAAATAAACTGACAGCCACTACAATAGAAAGGACAAAAATCAAAAACCATTTTTTAGATGTTGTATCTGGGAACGCCATCTCCTAAAACCTCCATCAGTTGTTTAAATAAACCCGGATTATGTAAACAGCTAAATAGATGTAAAACATAATCCCAAAAAACTTCCTGTATAACCTTTCCTCACCTCCTTTGTATATAAGTGCAAGCGAATAAACAAAAAGAACAACTATGTACCCTAAAATCATCACAAGTATGCTCTGTCCAATTGGATTTGCTGTAAGGTCATCCATACCTGTCATAGACAGTATTGAAAGAAGAAGAATTCCTGTTAATCCTGTTCCTGTTATAAATATCCCTGCTACTTTAAGAAACCTTTTTGATATCTCTTCTTTAAGCATCTCTTCTTTGGCAAAGGTAAAAACAAAAAACAATCCTATAGAAATAGCATTTGAAATAACGTGTATTATGTAAGAAAGTTTCCATATCCATGAACCTACTTCCATGCTTGCCCCTTTTTTTTATTGGAAAATCATTTTTAAAAGTGAAATAGCACATGGAACAGTCATCACACCAACAAAAAGTATTAAAAAAGCTGCCACAGCGATTATTATTAACCACTGCTTAAGTGTGTATCCCAAATAAAACTCCTGCTTTTGAATTTATATGTACAAAAAAGACCCTTCATTGACCTGTATCAAAGGGATATTTCCCATAAAAGCCCCCTAAAGGATAAACATAAGCTTTGCAAGGATGATTACAGAAAAGGCAAGAAAGAACGCATAGATATGTATATAATCAAAAATTTTGCTTTCAGATTTTCCCCTCAAAAACATAACTATGGCTGTTATAACACCAACAAGAATTAAAAGTGCTAAAGAAACCTTTAAAAGAAGAAGCTTTGCAAACGTAGTAGATAAATCAAGTGTTTTTAGATGAAAATGAAACATGTAGAAACCAGTGAAATAAAGCATTAGAACGAAAAAAGGAACTATCTTTATTCCCCTTTTTCTTATTATCACCTGTTCTACTTTTTTGTATGTATCTTCTCCAAACTCTTTTTTCACAGATGGGAGTAAAACAACTTCTACAAACAAAACACCACCGAAGATAACAGCACTTACAAGATGAATCAGCTTTGCTATCTCATACATGGCTGGCACCTTTTTGTTAAATAATCCCAGACAAACAGATTTTTAACATTGACTTCAGTCAAAAATTTCCATGTATTTCTCACAGGCTTTTCTTAATATTTAATTAAGTGAAGGGAAAAAGGAGAACGAGATGAGGATTTTTATAACTGGAGGAACAGGTTTTATAGGTAGATATATAGTCCATACATTAAAAGAAAAATACAGACTTATCCTTCCTGTGAGGGATAAAAAAAGAGCTTATGCTTTATTTGGGAAAACTGAAAATATTATGCTCTTAGATTTTTCAGAAAACCTTGAACAGCTTGTTGTATCCCAGAAACCGGATTTAATAATAAATCTCCTTGGTATACTCACTGAGAGTAAAGAAAACTCCTTTGAAAAAGTTCATGTTGAATACACTAAACAGCTTGTTAACGGTGCCTTAGAAACAGGATTTGTTAAGTTTATACAGATGTCTGCACTTGGAGCTGACGTTAATTCAAAAAGTAGATATGCAAAAACAAAAGCCCAGGCTGAGCTTTATGTGAAAAATTCAGGGCTTGAGTATGTTATATTCAGACCTTCTATCATAATAGGGAGGGAACAGAGGTTATTTAAAGATTTAAAGAGATTTTCAAAAATAGCTCCTTTTTTTCTTGCCCCAAAAGGTAAGGTTCAACCTGTTCATATATACGATGTTGTGGATTGTTTTATTAAGGTGGTTGAGGAGAATATAAAAAATGAAACCTTTGAACTCTGTGGTAGTATGGTAGTTTCTTACAAAAAACTATTTGAATTTGCCCTCTCTTTTACAGGAGTAAAAAAACCTGTAATAGAGATGCCTGTAGGTTTCTTTTTCTTACTTTTACCGTTTTTTTCTGTTCTACCAGAGCCACCGTTTACAAAAGACCAGCTTTACATGCTACAAAAAGATAATGTATGTACCGGAAAATTCAAAGGGACACAACACCTTTTAGGATTTGTTAGAAATCCTTTTGATATCTAACCTACTTCAACAACCTCTGAGTTCATTATGTCTTTTATATCAAGGGTATACACACTTGATATTCCATCTCTTGCAGAAACTCCTATAAGTCTGTCTGCATAACTTGCCATTGTGTCCCTCAGTGTAACAACAATAAACTGGGCATCTTTTGAAAGTTCTTTCATAAGTTGAGCTATTTTTCTTGCGTTAGCATCATCTAAATGGGCATCTACCTCATCAAAGTAATAAAATGGTGCTGGTCTGTACTGCTGGACTGCAAATAAAAATGCAAGAGCTGTAAGGGTTTTTTCTCCTCCAGACATTATTTCAAGTCTTTTTACATCTTTTCCCCTTGGTTTTGCTTTTAGAAGAATACCACCTGAGAGAGGGTCATCTATGTTTTCTATCTCAAGGTAAGCTTTTCCTCCAGGGGATAGTCTTTTAAATATTTTTCCAAGATTTTTATTTACAGCCTCATAAACTTCCATAAATGCTTTTACTTTTTTCTCTTCAAGGCTTTCTATAAGCTCTTCTATAGATTTTTTTTCTTCTACAAGGGTTTTAAGTTTTTGATTTAAGTCTTCATACCTTGCTTTTGTTTCCTCATAGTCTTCTAAAGCTTTCTGGTTTACAGCTCCTATTTTTTCCCTTTTTTCTAATAGCTCTTTTAATGTTTTTTCAAGGGTTTTCAGGTCTCCTTCCACAGCTTCACCACTATACTCTTCTCTTAAAATATTTATCTCTCTTTCTGTATCTTCTACTTTCTGCTCAAGTTTACCTTTATCTTCAAGTAGATAAGTTATCTGTCTGTTTATCTCCTCTTCTTCTTTTCTAAGCAGTTTTAGATGTTCTTTTTTCTCCTTTAAAATATCAAGAAGTTTATCCCTTTCTTTCTCTGTTTCTTTAAGGTTTTTCCACAGGTCTGAAAGCTCTTTTGATAGGTTTTCTATTTTTTGTTTTAGCTCCTGCATTGCTTTTGTTTTTATTTTTATCTGGTCTTCTATTTTTAGTTTTTCATTTTCTATCTGGAAAATCCTCACTTTAAGACTGTTTTCCAATCTATCTTTTAGTTTTTCAATCTGGTTTTCTATGTCTGCTTTTTTTTCTCTGAGAGAATAAACTTTTTTAGTGGCTTCTTCCCATTCCTTCCTTAACTTATGGAGACCTTCACTTTCAAGCTTTTCAAGGATTTCTTTTTTCTGCTGTTGCAGTTGTTCAAGGAGAAGTTCTTTATCCTTTAAATGTTTCTGTATGTTTTCTAATCTGTTTTCATACTCAAACTGTTTTTTCTTTATGTTTACTATCTCTTCCTCAAGAACGTTAATCCTTCCTATATTTGACTGGATTTTACTTTCTATCTCTTTCTTCCTTTCTAAAACAGAACTGTTTTCTGTGTGTATTTTGAATAGCTCTTTTTCTGTTTCCTGTAGTTTTTTCAGTACTTTTTCTATCTCTTCTTCCATCATCTTTTCTTCTGCTTTCAGTTTCTCATCTTCCTGTTCAAGTCTTATCCTTTCCTGTTCTAAAGAGCCTCTTCCTAACAGTCCTCCTCTGTTTTTTTCAGCTCCTCCTGTAATTGTTCCAGATTTTTCAAAAATGTCTCCGTCAACAGTAACCATCCTGAATATTCCTATACCTAAGTTCCTTGCTGCATCAAAGTTATTTACAATTACAGTATCTCCAAACACATAAAAAACAGCTTTTTCTATCTGGTGGTTGTAATCTACAAAATCAACAACACTTCCTATAACACCAGCGGTAAGTGGAGGTCTGTTTGGTCTCTGGGCTTTAATTCTGTTTAATGGTATGAATGTGGCTTTTCCTGCTTTTGTTTCTTTTAGTTTTTTTATACATTCTTCTGCTACTTTATCATCTTCTACAACAATGTTTTTTAATCTTGTTCCTCCTGCTGCTTCTACAGCTTTTGTCAGCTCTGGGTCTTTTACTGATATAAGGTCTGCTACCTGTCCGTAAACTCCTGGTATATTTTTTAGCACCGCTACTACTTTGTCTTCTCTAATCTGGGAAAGCTGGGCTAATACTTCAGCTAATCTCTGGAAGTTTTTCTCCCTTTTTTCTCTGTTTTCTTTTAGTTTTTTCTCAAGGGTTTCTTTCCTTAGTTTTAGTCTTTTTAGTTCACTTTGTAGGCTTTTTTCTTTTCTTTCCTGGGATTGGGTAAAGGAAGATATATTGCTCTGTGATTTTCTAAGGGTTTCTATTTCCTGTTCTAATTTTTTTACTTCTTCTTTGTACTCGTGAACCTTCTCTTCAAACCTTCTTAAACTATGTTCTATCTCTATTTTTTCTTTTTCAAGTTTTGAAATCTCGCTTTTTAGTTGTTTTTCTTCATTTTCTACTTTTCCAAGGTCAAGTTTTGCTTTACTTCCTCCTATTTCTACTTCCTTTAGTTTTTGGTTTTTTTCTTCAAGCTCTTTTTCTGCTTTTTCTAACTTTTCCTGTATCTCTGGAAGTTTTTCTTTTAACTGTTTTATATTTTCCTCTATTTTTAGTATCTCTTTTATTTTTTCTTCCTTTTCTTTAGAAAGGTCTTTAAGGGTTTCTTTAAGATTTTGTATCTCTTTTTCTATTTCTTCTTTTTTTTCTGAGCTACTTCTTATTTCAGCTGTTATACTTCCTTCTTTTTCTTTTACTGGAAGAAGTTCATCCTGTAATCTGTTGAGCTGTTCTTCTACACTTTTTATCTGCTCTATTATTTCTTTCTGTTTTTGGATTGATTTTTCTTTTTCTTTGTAGAAGTTTTCTATTTTATTTTCTACTTCCTGGAGTTCTTTTACCGCCTGCTCTTTCTGGTTTAAAAGGAAAAACAGCTTTACTCCCTGTATCTTTTCTTTTATCTGCTGGATTTTTTCTTCAAGCTGGGATGCAAGGAGAGCGTTCTCCCTTTCTTCTTCAAGCTTTTTTAATGTTTGTTTTACTTCTTTGAGAACAAGTTTTGCAGTTTGAACTTTTTCTTCTGTTTCTTGAAGGTCTTTTAGTGCTTTTTCTTTTTTTTCTTCGTACTCTGTTATACCTGCTATCTCAGATATAAGTTCTCTTCTTTCTGAAGGGGTCATTTTTATAAATCTGAATATATCCCCCTGTGTTACTATGTTATATCCCTGGGGAGGAATTCCTGCATAAGATAGAAGCTCTTCAACTTCATAGTGTTTAGCCGGTCTTCCGTTTATCTTATATGTGGATTTTCCATTGTGTTCAACTTTTCTGTAGATAGAAACTTCTTCATCGTTTAAAGGGAATGCTCCTTCATTTTTGAAAACTACTTCCACTTCAGCGTATTCTGCTGATTTCCCTTTCGATGAAAATATAAGGTCAGATAGTTTTAAAGCTCTCATTGATTTTGCTGTAGCAAGTCCAAGGGCAAACACTATAGAGTCTCCTATATTACTTTTTCCTGAGCCGTTAGGTCCCACTATTCCTACAAAGCCTTCTCCCACTGGGATAGTAAGTTTCCTTGCTCCATAAGACTTAAAACCGTAAACGTTTATCCTGTCTATATATGCTTTTGACATACTTATTCCCTCTTTCGTTTCTGTCTTTATTTATTTCGTCAAGATATTGATTTTACATAACATTTCAACTTTTTTGTGTTTAATATTGCTTTATTAAGTTATTAATATGATATTAATAATAAATGAAGGCAGGAGGGCAGACTGTTGATTGTAAAATCTTATTTTGAAACTGTTGTTGCCTCTTCTATTGTCGTTCTTCTGTCGTCTCTTTCTTTAAAAACAGGAAAAGCTTATTTAGATGAGGTTAGAAAAACTGTTATAGAAGCAGAGATAAAGGAGTGTGTTGAGGAGTTAAACTGTAGGAACCTGTTTAAAGAGAGTGCTTCTTATAAATGTCCTGTTTCAAGTGCGAAAGACAGTATATATCTGTTTTTTGATAAAAAAAGATATGTTGTTTACTCGTATGAAAAGATTTTTCATTTTGGTTTTGGGAAAGATATATCATGTCAGGTCAAGGATAATCAAACTTTATGTTTTTTCAGATAGGTTTTCCTTTTTTTCTTCCTTTTCCCATTTTTCTAAGATTTTTACTTCTTTATCTGAAACTGATAAAAAAAACTGTTTGTTTTTAACTTCAACGAATATAAGGGAAATGCCTTTTCCAAGATACTTCACATCAAGGATTTTTATTATTCCTTTCTGGGATAAAAAGGGTTTTCCATACCTGGATAAACCGTAATAAATAGCTATGATAACAAAAACAGTAAAAATAAAAGCTACTATAAGTCTTGCTATTTCTGCTGATTCAAGCAAGGTCTACAATCCTGATTCCATACTTGTCGTTTACAACTACTAATTCCCCTATAGCAAATAGTTTATCATTTATATAAAGGTCTATGTACTCTTCAAGACTTTTATCAAGTTTTATAATATCTCCTTCTTTTATTTTCAATAGCTCTGCAAAGTTTTTTCTTGTTCTTCCTACTTCAACGTGTATTCTTAACTTTATGTCAGAGAAGGAAGAGATATCAACGCTTCCTTCTCCTGATTGTATCTGTTTTTTCTCTTCCATTTTTAACCTACGCTGTTTGTATTACAAAATCTGTAAAGTACACGTTTTTTACACCACCAAGGGGAAGAAGTGCATTAACTCTCTTTATTATCTCTTCTTTTAGTTTTTCTATACCGTCTATTGTTTTAAGTTCTTTAGATGTTTTTGTGAAAAGAAGTGTTGTTATTGCATCTTTTATCTGAGGAAGTCTTTTCTCTACTTCCTGTTTAACCTGCTCGTTCTCTATTTCAAGCACTACAGTTACTTTAAGGTATCTATCTGCATCTTTATCTGCAAGGTTTACAACAAATGTTCCAACTTCAAACATAATACCGAGGTTCTCTATATTTTTAACTTCTTTTTCTATCTGCTCAGTATTTGGCTTTTTTTCTTCTTCTGCTTTTTTATCAAGGACAAGGAATTTGTATGCAGCTCCACCTCCACCAATAAGTAGCAAAGCTATAACTGCAATCAGGATAAGTTTTTTCTTTCCTCCTTTCCCTTCTTCCTGTTCCTGCTCTTGTTCTTTGTTTTCTTCAGCCATCTGGAACCTCTTTTCTTTTTTTATTAGTATCGGTATCGTTTCAAGGGACTTTTAATTATACTGT
>CAZOTZ010000037.1:0-16809 GCA_964582875.1 uncultured Aquificales bacterium
ACCTCCTCTTTAAAATAGCCCCGGAAAGGGGCTTTTTTTTTATAAACCTTTCTTTGCCATAAACAGAACAAGGTCTTTTAGTCTGTTTGAGTATCCCCATTCATTGTCGTACCACGAAGAAACATGAACAAGGTTTCCACCAATAACTTTTGTTGATAGTGCATCAAATATTGAAGAATGAGGATTTCCTACAATATCCTGGGATACTATTGGGTCTTCACAGTACTCAAGAATTCCTTTCATAGCTCCTTCTGCATACTCTTTCATTTTTTGATTTATCTCTTCTTCTGTTGTTTCTTTTTCAACGATAACTGTAAGGTCTACAAGGGAACCATCAGCAACAGGAACCCTTCTTGCTGTTCCGTCAAGTTTTCCTTTTAGTTCAGGCATTACCTCACCTACAGCTTTAGCAGCTCCTGTTGTTGTTGGAATAATGTTCACAGCAGCAGCTCTTGCTCTTCTCAGGTCTTTATGTGGAAGGTCTAAAATTCTCTGGTCGTTTGTATAGGCATGGACTGTCACCATATAACCTTTTACTATTCCAAACTCATTTTCAAGAACCTTTGCAACAGGTGCAAGACAGTTTGTTGTACATGAAGCATTGGAAATAATGTGGTGTTCTTCAGGGTTGTACTTATCTTCGTTAACACCTAAAACAACTGTTAAGTCAGGATTTTTTCCTGGAGCAGATATAATCACTTTTTTTGCTCCTGCTTCAAGGTGTTTCCCTGCTCCTTCCCTGTCTCTAAACACCCCTGTAGATTCAATAACAATATCAACTCCTAAATCTTTCCATGGAAGCTGGGCAGGGTCTTTTATTGCTGTCACTTCAATTTCTTTTCCATCAACAACAATTGAGTTCCCTTTTGCCTTAACATCACCTTTAAATCTCCCATGGACAGAATCGTACTTTAAAAGATGTGCAAGGGTGTTAGCATCAGTTAAATCGTTAATTCCTACTATTTCTATTTCCTCATTTCCTAAGCAAGCTCTGAAAAAGTTTCTTCCAATCCTACCAAAACCGTTAATCCCGACTTTTATAGCCATTCATCTCCTCCATGAAAAATAATTCTCAACCTTTATTATATAATAATGGGAATTTAACAGGCGGTTGTAAAATGAAAGTTTTAAAAAAAGAGGAAATCTTTCCTGCTATCTTAAATCTTTCTAAAAAAACACAAAAATACATTCTTATATCATCACCGTGGATAAAACTTGATGTTTTAAAGCCATTGTTAGAAAAAGATGTAGATGTTCAGATTATCCTTAGAAATTCAGAGCTTGAAGACCTGTTTATAACAGATAAAAAGATATTCAAGTATATAAAAGAAAAAAAAGGAAAACTGTTCCTGAATCCTGATATCCACGCTAAATTTTTTGTTTTTGACGGCAAATACGCTGTTTTAGGCTCTGCAAACCTTACAGATGCAGGTATGTTTGAAGATGGAAATATAGAAACAGCTGTTTTTATAGAGGATAAAAACCAGATTAAAAAACTTGAAAACACATTTAAACAGATAAAAGAAACCTCTTTAGACCTGTTTTCTAATATAAAAGGAATTTTGCTTAACAGTATAAACTCAAGAACATCAGAAGGTCTCCTTTTTGAAAAAATACCTGAACAAACTTATATAAAAATACCAATAACAAAAGATGCATTTTATTTAGGTAGGATTAGTTCTGTTAAGGATACAAACACTTCCCTTTTCTCAACTTTTTTTTCTTTTTTATCAAAGTCTGTATTTCAGGAAACTGAAAAACTAAAATCTATTTTTTATGAAAAAGAAGAGTATTGGAGAAAAGCTGCAATTTTTGCCTATTTAAATGAGAAAACAAAGAATATATCAACCTGTAGTATAGAAATACTTGCTGAATTTAATCCTGAAAAAATAAAAGAGAAAGAAAGTATACTGAAAACCCCTGTTATTCCCCCAGATTCAGGAGCAGTTTTTTACACATTTGAAGATGAAGAAGAGATTGTAGACCTTATGAAAATAAACCACGCTGGGTATAAAATGGGGAAACCTGTTCCTTTTGGAAAACTGTTTAACACAAACCTGAATGCTTTTTTAGACCTTGAGAAAATCTACACTATGCATATGGCTGTTTTAGGAACCACTGGCTCTGGAAAAACAACGTTTATAAGAAGAGTACTTGAGAATACACAAACAAGAGACATTAAGTTCTTTATTTTTGATTTGTATGGAGAGTATTACAGCTCTTTAAAAAACACATCTGTGGGAGTAAAAGAGTTTTCCTTTGAAAATACAGTTTTCCCTTTATCAGCTGACCAGATTAAAAACCTATTTAAAGATTACGGTGTTCCTATACAGGAAAAATCCCTTGAGGAAAAGAGGATTATCTCTCATTTGAGACTTTCTTTGAAACCAGACCTGTCTGTAATCTGTTTCAGGGAAAAAAATCTTGAAGATATCCTTATTGAAGTATCACAGCTTACAGATATAGACAGTCCACTCAGGAATGAGATTTTTCAGGTTATAGATATGCTTAAAGAGGATTATGGAGAAAATGCCCTTGAGAACCAGAAAAAAATTGTTGAAACAGTTATAAACTCTTTAAACTCTAAGGAAAATATTGTTATATATGATTTTAAAGACATAGAAGACCCAATAACAAGAATAAATATAGCTGGTCTTATTATGAAAGAGATTTTTAAGTCTGCAAAATCTAAGGAAGGGAAAAGAGTGGTTATTTTAGAAGAAGCTCAGAATTTTGTTCCAGAGAAAGGATTTGGAGAGGTAAAGTCAGGTTCCGAAAACCTTTCTTATGTTATGGCAAGAAAAATAGCAACAGAAGGAAGAAAATTTAACCTTGGTCTTGTTGCGATAACCCAGAGACCAGCAAATATAAGCAAGTATGTTTTATCCCAGTTAAACACACAGGTTATATTTAAGCTTATAAACAAAAATGATTTAGATGCAGTATCATCATTTTTTGAGTTTTCAAAAGAAGATGTGTTTTATCTTTTGCCTTTCTTAAAACCAGGTAGTGCTTATATAACCGGTCTCGCTGTCCCATTTGGTATACTGACCCAGATAAGATTAGGCTAAAGCTCTATCTCATCAGCTTTAAAAACAGGTCCTTCATAACATACCCTCTGGTAAGTGTTTGTTTTTGTGTTTTTTACAACACATCCTATACATATTCCGAAACCACATGCCATTTTACTTTCAAGGGAAAGGTAAGCTGGTACGTTTATCTCTTTTGCTATATCTGCGACAGCCTTCATCATTCCTTTTGGTCCACAAACAGCAAGAACAGTATTCTTATTTTCTGTTGCAAGCTTTTTAAGGTCTCTTGTAACAAGTCCTTTTTCACCAAAACTACCATCTTCTGTATAAACAATTACATCTCCTTCAAAACCATTTTCTTTAATCCATTCAAGCATTGAAAGCTGTTCTTTCCTCCTGACCCCATAAATTGCTTTAAAGGGCTTACCTTTTTTTCTAAGGTCTTTCATTAAAAGGGATAAACCAGCAAATCCTATCCCTCCACCTACAAGGAGGTAGTAATCATAATCCTCAGGGAATAAACGTTTTCCTAAAGCTCCAAGAATTCTTATCTTTTCCCCTTTTTTCCTCTCTGTTATTGCCTTTGTACCTTTCCCATAAACATCGTAGTAAATCAAAAGTTCATCATCTACAACGTCAGCTACAGCGAAAGCTCTTCTCATTAATGGGTCATATGAAAAGTCTTCTGTTCCTTTAACCATAACAAACTGGGCAGGTTTTACATTTCTTGATATTTCAGGAGCTTTTACCCTTAAAAGCCATGTTAAACCGGATATAAAACGGTTTTCAATAATTGTACAGACTTCATCTATATACAACAGTCCCTACTCCTCATTTTTTATTCTGTAATATTTTATCTTTTTTATATAAAACAAAAAACTCAGGTGAGACATGAAAGATGTTGTTTCAAGTCAGATAATACAGTTTGATAAAAAAAAGAAAATATGGGTTCCCCAACCTACAAGGTTCTGGATATTAGATAAACATCTCCACAAAAAGATATCAAAACTTGAAGAAAAAGGGCTGATAAAAAAGTTTGAGGAAGATGTATCAAAAGATGAAAAACTTTTTATGTTTTTTGTGAAGCTACATGAAAAAGAAATAGAAGTAAGAAAACGTATACTTGAAGGAAGGTTTAAACACCTTTCTAAAACAAAGGCTTTTAAGGTTCTGTTAGATAAAAACATAGGAATAGGAGGTATAAGGGACTTCAGGGATAAACCTTTTAAAGTAAAATGCCTTCATCTTTGGACTGCTTACCACTTAGGGGATAAGCAGTTTAAAAATCCAATAGGAGAAGAAGTTCTAAAAAACATTTAAATGTATTTTGCTATCTCTTCAAGAAGTGCAAGTAAAACATTTTTTACACTTTCTTTATCAAGGGCTACAAGGGGTAAAACTTTTATACTTTCATCAAGGTCTAAGGCTGTTCTTATATCCTCTGGGTCCCATGCCCCTTCAAGGTCTTGTTTATTACACCCAACAACAAACGGTGCTGGGTATCTTGATTCAAAAAAGTTTATTATTTTTCTTGCTTCGTGGAATGTTGAAGGGTCTGTACTGTCAACAAGAACAACCAGACCTAACATTCCTTTACCAAGTATATCCCACATAAAATCAAATCTTGACTGACCTGGTGTTCCAAAAAGGTAGAGGGTGTGTTCATCATCAATTGTTATTTTCCCAAAATCCATAGCAACTGTTGTATGGGATTTTACTTCCCTTTCCCCAGACTTTGTTGTTCTTGCTTCTGTTTTTACAGTTTCTATCTCACTTACAGTGTTAATAAACTGTGTTTTTCCTGCTGCGTAGGGTCCTGCTACTACGATTTTTATCTGATTTTGTATTTTCTTCCCCATTTTATATTCCTTTTATCCTCTCTACTATCTTTCTTAATAGATTTCTTGTAAGATTGAAGCCAACTTTTCTTTTTACTTTTTTCTTCCTTGTTATTATTCCTGTTGCCAAAAAGCCGTATAAAGCCCTCTGGAGAGTTAACTGCTTTACTTTTGCCTCTTCCATAATCTGTTTTACTGTTCTTTCTCCGTCAACGTAATTTAATATCTTTCTCTCTATATCAGTTAAATGGGCTTTTTGTGCTAACTGTCTCCAGTTATCACTTTTTTCAAACACAAGGTTTAAGTCTGATATTTTTCTGTCAACCTCTTCCTGGGAAAGCTGTCTACTAAGGTACATTATTATTTTTTCTATAGGTATTATAGGTTCAATATCAGATGAGTACTGGATAAAACCAGGGGTAAAGGAGAATTTCCCCTTTTTGACTGCAAGTAAAAGTGGGAGTTTTGCAACAAGTACCCTGTACAGGTCATCTACACTTACGTGGTCTTTTTCAAGAACCTTTTTAAAATCAACATCAAGGTATATATAAAAAACTTTCCCTACTTCTCTTATATAAAGGATGTCTCCACCTTTAAAATAAACGGCAAACTTTTTATTTTCGTTTTCTACAACAAGTATGCCGTCTTTTTTGTCTTTTTTTAGTATCTGGAATATATCAATAAAGTTGAAGACTTCTAAATTCCCTGCTATAGCCATTTTTTTATCCTAAAAGTTCTTCTATTTGTTTTGCAGCCCTTTTTATTTCCATAAGTAAAAGTCCAAGTTTTGCGTCTGCAGGAGCTAAAACTCCTAAAACAGCCATGTCTTTAATTCCTGTAAAAATCATATACCCTTTTGTTCCTTTTACGTAAAGCTGTTCAAGCTCTCCTTTTTCAAGTTCTGTTGCCACCCTTTCACCAAGGGATAGTATTGCGGCTCCCATTGCTGCTACCCTGTCTTCATCAACATTTGCAGGGAGAACCGATGCTATTGCTAAACCGTCAGGACTAACAAGGACAGCCCCTTCGGCTCCAGCATCCCTGATAACTATATTAAGAACTTCATTAAAGTTTCTCGCCATAATTTCCTCCCACTCTAAATATATTCAACAATTATAACAAATCATTGGTTTCATTTAAGAATTTTTCCTTTCTATCTTCAAGTCTTATTTCCTTTGCCAGTTCCTGTATAAGTAAAACTATATCTTCTGTCTTTAGCTGTTTAGGGTTAATATTAAGTTCGGATACTTTTCGGTTAAAAATTAATTTTGCTATAGGACCTATTTCTTTTACAAATTCTTTCTCAATATGTTCAAGAACTACAGGGTCAACATAATTACTGCTTCTTTCTTCTTTTACCTTTTTCTCAAGTTCTTTTTCTTCCTGATGAAGTTTTTTATACTCTTCTATTGATTCCTGTATTAAATCTTCTAAAGAAGGAACTTCTTCAATAGTATCATCTTTTTCTACATATATTTCTGTTTTTTCTTCTTCTTCCTCTTCCTGTTCAACTTCCTTGGTTTCTATCTTTTCTTCCCTATCTTTCAGAAGCTCTTCTATAGAGATATTCTCTACGTCTAATAGAGAAAGCTCTTTAAGAAAATCTGGTTTTTCTTTTAGTTTATTTGACATTATCTCATGTTCAAGGAGAATAAGTGCAAATCTTGGTTTTTTCTCTATTATTGTTCCTATTGTGATACTATCATTTATATAAAAAATAAAAATTGCTATCTCTTCTCCTTCTGCATAAGTGTACTTTTTCCCAAAGTCTTCCATTACTTCTTCTATTTCAAGGGATTTTTCTATAAGATGACTTAACTTTTCTTCTATGTTTGCTCTTTTTTTTCCTTCATAATCGGATATAACTAAAAAAGGTTTAGTGTTTATAAAAATACCTGTAAAAGATGCTTCTGTATTTTCCTTCAGATTTTCCAGGTTTTTTAACAGCTCTTTAAAAGGGTTCATCTTTTCCTCACTGGATAAATGTACAGGAGTAAAGATACAGTAAACGAATGCTTTTTTGAATAATTTATATCAGTTTTCATAGGGTACACTCTCCCTCTAAAATGAACCCTCTACTTGTTTTATTTTTATTTTCGGTTTATTAATCTTTTACTTTATCTGTTCTTTTTCTTCTTTCTTAGATAAATAAGCATAAAACAGGTATATAAGCAGTAAAAGGTTTATTATATTTATTGTACTTGATACAGCGTGTATAGTTTTAAACCTCTCTTTAAAAACCTTAGCTTTTTCTTTCTCTCCCTCATCTATCAGCTGATAGTACTGGCTGTTCGCTGCCTGTCCCATTGGTAGAAGTGTTCTGTGTTCAGCCATGTACAGAAGTATAACAACAGTAAGTCCTATAACGAAACCTTTTAATCTTTTTACTATAAGCTTGTCTTTTATAGACTGTAGAGCTATAAGTGTGTAAATAACGATTCCAACTATCCAGCCAGAGGCAAAATAAAAAGGGAAGATAAGGTTAGTTATCTCCCCTGCAAGTCTATGGTCAAAGTGGGAAAAAAGTTGAGGTGTTAATATAAATGTTACGAATATGTTAAAACCTATTAAAACTCCAACAAGTAGTAAAATAATGAAATCAATATATTTATTCAACAATTTCTAACCTGCTGAAAAAGAATGGTATCTCATACTCTGCTGATTCTGGAGAGTCTGAGCCGTGAACTGCGTTTTCTCCTATATTTGTTCCGTAGAGTTTTCTAAGGGTTCCTTCTTCTGCTTCTTCAGGGTTTGTAGCTCCCATTATTTCCCTGATTCTTGCTATTGCATTTTCTCCTTCCCATACCATAGCAACTATAGGTCCAGAAGACATAAAATCACATAACTCATCATAAAAAGGTCTGTCTTTATGGACAATATAAAACTGTTTTGCCTGTTCTTTTGTTAGTTTTAGTTTTTTTAATGCTACAAGTTTAAAACCTTTTTCCTGAACGTGGGCTATTATTTTTCCTTCAACTCCTTTTTTTACAGCATCAGGTTTGATTAGCATAAGTGTTCTTTCTACAGACATTAAATCCTCCTATCCTCTTTTTTTGTTATTATTATACAGGATTTTATAAAATGAAAATACATTCAGGGCAATTACCACTGACCATGAAACAGTCATAAAAATTGCCCCTGTTGTGTTAAGAAGATGTCCTTCCATTTTTGTACTCCCATGCTTTTTTTACAAGGTAAATTCCCAGTAGAACAGTTATAAGAATAAATCCCCGGGCAATCCATCCATTTATGTTCTGTGGGATTAGTTTTGATGGAAGCTCTGTAAACAGCCACCATAGGAGGATTACCGTCAAGAAAGCAGGAGATATGTAGCTGAGTATATAGTAAAACACTTTAGGAACTTTTATATCTGCGTACCTGTTTATCTCTTCCCATGCTTTTTCTTTTCCTAAAATCCATACAAACACAACAGTTTCAAGGAGTGCAAATATCACAAGGGAGAACGTTCCTATCCAGAAATCAAGCTCATCTAAAGCCCCTTTCAAGAAAATAGGGATTTGGGCAGATATAAACAGGAATATCCCAAGGTATAAAACAGCTTTGTCTCTTTTTAGTTTGAACTCGTCTTCTAAAAAGGCTATAGCCGGTTGCATAAGTGCTATTGAAGAAGTTATTCCTGCAAAGAAAAGCAGTAAAAACCACAGAAAACCAAAGAAATTACCAAAAGGTATGTTTGCGAATATTGCAGGAAGTGCAATAAAACCAAGATTAAAAGCTCCATTTGAAGCTATCTGTTGAGTAGCCATAACACCAAAGAATATAACAGATGCAGTTATAGCTATTGACCCACCAAGAATAACCTCTGCAAATTCGTTAACAGATGCAGAGGCAAGACCGTTTAACGCTATATCACTTTTAGGTTTAAGATAAGATGCATATGTAAGGATTGCTCCAAAACCGATACTTAATGTGAAGAATATCTGACCTGCAGCTGCAAGCCATACTTTAGGGTCTGAAAGTGCTGAAAAATCAGGGTTCCACAGAAAACCAAGACCATCAAGAACATTTCTACCTTCTGGGGAAGTCATTGTGAATACTCTTATAAGAAGAACAATTGCCATAATAAAAATTGCAGGCATTGCGAATTTTGCTACCTTTTCAATACCAGCAGAAACTCCTCTATGGAGTATATAGAGGTTAAGGAAAAGAGTTATTAAAAAGAATACATAAGTCGTTATAGGAGGTGTTAAAAAAACACTACTTCCAGAATTTGCCCCTATTATACTTACAAGGAAATCTTCAAAAGGTTTCAGGTAGTTCTTTACATCTGAAGAAACAGGTGTGTCTGGCATTTTATGGAAAAGGCTAAAAAAGGAGTAAAGAAGGGTCCAGCTTTCTATATACGTATAGTAAACAACAACCACTAAAGGGATTATAACACCAAGTATACCTAAATATTTTGCAAAAGGTTTTTTCCATATGTAATCAAAGACAGCTACTGCTGTTCCGTGTCCCCTTTCTCCTCCGTATCTACCAAGTCCCCATTCAACCCAGACAAGGGGAATGCCAAGGAGGATAAGGGATATCATGTAAGGAATCATAAATGCACCACCGCCATTATCGGCAGCCTGAACAGGAAATCTTAAAAAATTACCAAGACCTATTGCATTACCTGCAACGGCAAGTATAAGTCCTAACCTGCTGCCCCATTGTTCCCGTTGGTTTACCATACGTCTAAAACTCCTAAACTTTTGAAAATTTGACTATTTAAAGAAGTATTTCATATTATAATACTTTGAAAGCTTTGTATAGAAGTACTTCCTTATATAAAAGAGGATAAAATGGAAATTTTCGCTGTAGGTCTCAACTACAAAACAGCTCCTGTAGAAATCAGAGAAAAACTTTCTATAAAAGAAGATGAGCTTCAAGATGTTCTCAGTAAGATTTTTCAGCTCCCATTTGTATATGAAACCTGTTTACTGTCCACATGTAATAGGGTTGAGATTTACGGTGTATCAGATGAAGAAGCTCCTGTTTACGATGGAATGCTTGAAATTTTTTCAGAGATATCAGGTTTAAGTAAAGAAAGCCTGAAAAAACATACTTTCTTCTACACAGGAAAGGAAGCGATAAAACATATATTCAGGGTTTCTGCAAGTTTAGACTCTATGGTTATTGGAGAACCACAGATTGTATGTCAGTTTAAAGACTCATTCTCTATAGCAAAACAGTCTAAAACTGTAAGGCATATAATGAGTAAGCTTTTTGATAAGGCTTTAAATGTTTCTAAAAAAATCAGAACATCAACAGGTATAGGAAGGAAAGCTGTATCAATCAGTTATGCAGCTGTTGAACTTGCAAAAAAGATATTCGGGGATTTATCTGATAAGAATGTTCTCTTAATAGGCGCTGGTGAAATGGCAGAGCTTGCAGCAAGACATCTATCATCAACAGGGGTTAAACATATATTTGTTTCAAACAGAACATTTGAGAAAGCAGTTCAGCTTGCAAAAGAGTTTGGAGGTAGTGCTATAAGCTTTAATAAGCTTTTTGAGTTTCTACCAGAAGCAGACATAATAATAGTGTCAACAGGTGCAAAAGAACCAATACTGAGAAAAGAGCATTTTCAGAAAGTAAATAAAATAAGACACGGAGAGCCAGTTTTTATAATAGATATATCAGTTCCAAGGAACGTTTCTGAAGATGTAAATGAAATAGAAAGTGTTTACCTTTACAACATTGATGATTTAAAAACAGTCGTTGATAAAAATCTTGAAGAAAGAAAGATAGCAGCCGCCTCAGCTGAAATAATAATAGATGAAGAAGTATCAAAGTTTGAAAGGTGGTTATCCCAGTTAAAAGTAGCTCCTGCTATCACAAAAGTCAGAAATTTTGCTGATGAGATAAGAGAGTACCAGCTTCAAAAGCTTTTTAGTCAGATGCCATATCTTAATGAAAAGGAAAGAGAAACTATAGACCTTGCTATGAGGTCTGTTATAAACAAACTTCTCCACAGACCAACAATGTACATAAAAGACAAAGCAAGTAGTGAAGACAGCGACATCTACATTGAGATATTTGAAGAGATGTTCAGTAGAAAGTGGGATTACAGAAAGCTTAAAGACCACACAAAAAGGAAAAAGGATTGAAAAAGAACATCTTTCAAATAGTTTTAGCTGTTTTTATCATTTCTTATCTGTTTTATGAAATACAGGAAAAGTATTACCAGTCTGAGATAAAACTTCTCCAGTTTGGAAAGTCTTATATAAAAGACTTTATTATTGTAGGGAAGAACCGGGAAAAATTTGTTCTGAAAGGGGATTATTTAGAGGATAAAAAAGACACAGTAAAAATAGAAAATTTTGTTCTTAACTATATAAGGGAAAAGGAAGTTCTGAATATAAAATCAAAAGTTGCAAAATACCTGAAAAAAGTCAATGTACTGACCCTTGAAAAGAATGTTAATATACTTGGGAAAAATCTTTTTATAGATACAGATACCCTTTACATACTCCTGAAAGATAAAAAAGCTTTCAACAGTAGTGATGTTGTTATAAAGATGAAAAATATAACTACTTCTGGTAAAAATATTGTTGTTGATTTAAAAAATGAGACACTACAGCTTGAAGCTGTAAAATCAAAAATCAGAGGTATCTGATGTTTTTCAGATTTTTTTTAGTAGTTTTACTGGTTTTCAGTTTTTCATACGGTAAAACAAAAAAAGAAAATGTTCCTATCCTTGTTGAAGCTGATAAACTTGTTTTCAATAAGAAAGAAAATACAGCGAAATATATAGGAAATGTTGTTATAAAAAAGGGAGATATCACAATAAAAGCAGGTTCTTTAAATATTTACTTAGATAAAGAAAACAAAATAAAAAAAGTGATAGCAAAAGACAAAGTCGTTTTTGAGAAAGGAAATGTAAAAGGAAAAGCACAGGAAGCTGTTTTAGAAAAAGATACAGTTATACTGAAGGGGAATGCTGAGATAAGACAGAAAAACAACGTTATAAAAGGAGATGTTATTGTTTATAATCTGAAAACAGGGAATGTTGAAGTTAAAGGTAAAAATAAAAGAGTCAGAACAATCATATTTCCTGAGCAATAAAAGAGGAAATCATGTCGTATCTTAGTTTTTTTGGGCTTAAAGATGACCCTTTTAAAATAACCCCGGATGTCAGGTATTTTTATCCTTCAAAAACCCACAGGTATGCCCTTCATCTCCTTGAGTATGTTGTTGAGCATAAAGAAGGTTTCTGTGTGATTATAGGAGAGCCAGGGACAGGAAAAACAACAGTTGTTAGAAAATTTTTATCCTCCCTTGAAGAAGATAAGTTTATATACGCATTAGTTCTGACACCTAACCTTACCCCTGAAGAGTTCTTAAAAACAGTACTTCAGGAACTTAAAGTAGAAAAGGTTAATCTAAAAGAAGACTCAAAAAATGATTTACTAAAAAAGTTTCAATCTTTTCTCCTTGAAAATGTAAAGAAAGGGAAAAGAATACTTATCATTGTTGATGAAGCACAAAATTTACCTATAGACACCCTTGAAGAGCTAAGAACCCTTTCAAATCTTGAAACTGAAAGGGAGAAACTTATCCAGATTATTCTCCTTGGACAACCAGAACTTGAGGATAAACTAAAACTTCCACAACTAAGACAGCTAAACCAGAGAATAACAAGTAAAGTTTTCCTTCAGCCTTTATCAAAAGAAGAAACTGTCAAATACATAAATCACCATATAAAGGAAGCCGGTGGAGATAATGTTGAAATAACAAAATCAGCATTTTCAAAAATATACAAATACTCACAGGGAATACCCCGGGTGATAAATATACTGACTTCAAGAAGTTTAATGGCTGCTTTCCTTGAAAACTCAACAAAGGTTAAGGGTAAGCATGTAGAAACAGCAAGGTACACACTAAACCCGGATATAATCCCTGGCTATAAAGAATCAAACAGGGATTACTACATAATTCTTACCTTAATACTTTTAAATATTGTTGGTATTCTATATATAGTTTACAAACTCCTATTTGAAGGTGGATAAATGGACATTAAAATAACAAAAGTTAAAAAAGTTTTAGGTGATTTAAGGGTACCTTCTGATAAATCTATATCCCACAGGTCTGTGATACTTACTTCCATGGCAAAAGGAAAAAGTACAGTTAAAAACATCTTAAAAGCAGGAGATACACTCACAACAATTTCTGTCTTTAAATCTTTAGGTGTTGGTATAGAGGAAAAAGGAGAGGTTATTGAAATAAAGGGAGTTAACTTATTTGGATATAAAGAACCTGAAGATATACTTGATATGGGAAATTCAGGGACAACAACAAGACTTACCCTTGGTCTTCTTTCAGGTCAGGACTTTTTTTCTGCTTTAACCGGGGATAGTAGTCTGAGAAAAAGACCAATGGGAAGAGTTGTCAATCCTTTAAGGGAGATGGGAGCTGAAATTGACGGTAGAAAAGAAGGTGAACTTTTACCTTTATCTGTGAGAGGGAAAAGACTTACAGGAATAGAATTTTTTAATAAAAAGTCAAGTGCTCAGGTTAAATCAGCTCTCCTTATAGCAGGCCTTCTATCTGAAGGTAAAACAACAGTTGTAGAAAAAGTAAAATCAAGGGACCACACAGAAAAAATGCTTTCTGCAATGGGAGCAGATATACAGATAGAAGAAAAAACAGACTTGTACCAGGTTTCCATAAAAGGAAAAAAAGAACTGAAACCTGTTGATATAGATGTTCCAGCTGACCCTTCTTCAGCTGCATTTTTTGCAGCAGCCGCATCTATTGTTCCTGATTCAGAAGTCCTTTTAAAGGATGTTCTTATAAACCCAACAAGGGATGGTTTTTTCAGGAAACTTATGGAAATGGGAGCTGAGGTTGAATACCTTAAGGAAAGGGAAAAAGTAGGGGAAAAAGTAGCTGATATACTTGTCAAGTACTCACCTGATATGAAAGGAATAAACATATCAAAAGAAGATATCCCATCAATGGTAGATGAAGTCCCTTTACTCGCCCTTGTTGCAACCCAGGCAGAAGGAGAAACTGTTATAACAGGAGCTGAAGAATTAAGGGTTAAAGAAAGTGATAGGATAAAAGCTGTTGTAGAGAACCTCAGGAATATAGGTGTTGAGATTGAAGAACTTGAAGATGGCATGGTAATAAAGGGAAAACAGAAAATAAAAGGTGGTATAGTTGACAGTTTTAATGACCACAGAATAGCTATGGGATTTGCGATTCTTGGGCTTATATCTGAAGAAGGAATAACAATAAAAAACGCAGATTGTGTTTTTATATCTTATCCTAACTTTTTTGAAGACCTTGAAAAACTTATAAGAAGGTGATGTTATGTACACAGTAAAAAGTGATTTAGTTGCTGATATATTAGATGGTAAAAGAATATCTGAAGAAGATGCCCTCTACCTTTTGAAAGAGGGAGACCTTTTAACCCTTGGAAGACTTGCAGATTTTAGAAGAAAACAAAAACATCCAGATGATATTGTGACATTTGTTGTTGATAGAAATGTAAACTACACAAATGTGTGTGTTGCAGGGTGTAAGTTCTGTGCATTTCAGGAAAAAAGAAACTCCCCAAATGCCTACGTTCTTGATTTTACAGAAATTTACAAAAAAATACAGGAACTTGTTGAGTGGGGAGGAACAACCCTTTTAATGCAGGGAGGACTTAATCCTGACCTTAGACTTGATTTTTATGTATCCCTTCTAAAAGGAATAAAAGAAAGATTTCCTGACATACAGGTACATTCTTTATCAGCAGCAGAAATACTTTACATTGCAAAACTTGAGAAAATGGAAACGAAAGAAGTGTTAAAGGTTTTAAAAGATGCAGGTCTTGACAGTTTACCAGGCGGAGGAGCAGAAATACTTTCTGATGAGATAAGAAAACAGATTTCTTACGGGAAAGTATCAAAAGACCAGTGGCTTCAGGTTCACAGGGAAGCCCATGAGCTTGGAATGACAACAACAGCCACAATGATGTTTGGTCATATTGAAAAACCTGAGCATATAGTAGAGCATCTATCCCATATAAGGAAGCTTCAGGAAGAGTCTTTAAAAGAAAGAAAAGGTTATTTCACAGCTTTTATTCCGTGGACGTTCCAAAAAGGAGGAACACAGCTTGACCATGTAGAAACTGCTACTACAGTCTGGTATCTGAAAGTTCTTTCTGTTTCAAGAATTTTCCTTGATAACTTTGATAATATTCAGGCTTCCCACGTTACACAAACAATGAAAGTAGGACCTGTTGCACTTCATTTTGGGGCAAATGACCTTGGAAGTACAATGATAGAAGAAAATGTTGTTGCATCAACAGGGTGGAAGGTTTCTGCCCCAAGACCTGAAAAGATGGCACAGATAATAAAAAAAGCTGGTTTCAAGCCAGCCCAAAGGGATACTTACTACAACATAATCAGGTATTATTGAAAAATCTGATAATGTTCATATAATATTTCAGCCTGCGGTTCCGGTGGGGTCGCCCTTCTTTTGAAGGGAGGAAAGTCCGGACTCCACAGGGCAAGGAGCTGCCGAAAGGCAGGTAGGGGAAACCCTACGGACAGGGCCACAGAGAAAAGACTGCCTGTCCTGCTGGATTAACGGTAGGCTGGAAAAGCCGAAAATCCATCCGGGCAGGTAAAGGTGAAACGGTGGGGTAAGAGCCCACCAGCTACCAGCGTGAGCTGGTAGGCTAGGTAACCCCCTCCTGGAGCAATCCCAAATAGGGAGGCGTTTGAAGGTTGCCCGCCTGATGCCTCCGGGTAGGGAGCTTAGATAAATGACCCCTGAAACAGAATCCGGCTTACCTGGAACCGCAGGTAAAATACCAGAATGGTAAAATAATCTCTATGAAATTCTTTGTTTTAACTATTTTTCCACATTTTTTTGACTGCTTTAAAAATACGGGAATAGTATCCCAGGGGATAAAGAAAGGACTTGTATCTGTAGAAGCAATTAATCTAAGAGATTTTTCTAAAGATAAACACAGGACAGTTGATGATGTAGTCTACGGTGGTGGACCTGGGATGCTTCTAAAACCTGAACCAATCTTTGAAGCCTACGATTACATAAAATCTAAAGGACACAACCCTTACGTTCTAATAACAGAGCCCTGGGGAAGAAAATTTGACCAGAATTTTGCCTGGGAGTTATCAGAAAAAGAAGAGATATTGATTATATGCGGGAGGTATGAAGGTGTAGATGAAAGGGTAAAAAGCATTGTAGATGAAGAAGTTTCTATAGGAGATTTTGTGCTTTCAGGTGGAGAGCCTGCAGCGGTTGTTATTATGGATGCTGTAATAAGACTTATCCCAGGAGTTGTTGGAGACGAAGATAGTTTAAGGGCTGATTCTTTCAGTGATAACCTCTTAGGTTATCCAAACTATACAAGACCAGCTGAGTATAGAGGTATGAAAGTTCCTGAAATTCTCCTTTCAGGAAATCACAAAAAAATAGCATTATGGAGGAGATGGAAACAGTTAGAAAAAACGTTAAAAAAAAGACCGGACCTTATAAAAGAAAGTAATCTCTCAGATATTGATTTAGATATGCTGGAGTATATTAAAAATAATAAGAGTATAGAAGACTTTTTTAAAAACAAAAGGTTATAATGGAGTTAAAAATGATAAATATACAAAAACCGCCTGTAGATATCGTAGAAGATGAAAATTTTTTTCTTATTGCTGTTGATTTGCCTGGAGTTTTACCTGAAGATATAGAAATATCAGGTTATGAGCAGGGGATAGAGATAAAAGGAATAAAAAGAAGTTTTTTTAGGGGAAAATTTATACTTATGGAAAGGCAGACAGGAATTTTTAAAAGAAGAATAGATTTTAAAGAGTTTGTAAATATAGAGAAAGCTGAAGCTTTTATAGAAAATGGTGTTTTGATAATAAAAGTTCCTAAAGCCAAAAAAGAGTTTTACCTGAAAACTTCTCTAAAAATAATAATCAGGA